>DRJK01000083.1 GCA_011052215.1 Gammaproteobacteria bacterium | reverse complement strand
CCTTCTATCAACCCGGGAATATCGGCCACAACAAAACTGCGATGGGACTCCACACTGACCACACCCAGATTGGGATGCAATGTCGTAAAGGGGTAATCGGCTACCTTGGGCCGTGCCGACGAGACCGATCGAATCAGCGTCGATTTGCCCGCATTGGGCATACCCAGCAAACCGACATCGGCCAGTAACTTCAGTTCCAGATGTAAAATCCGGTGTTCACCCGGGGTGCCCTCGGTCGCCTTGCGTGGCGCCCGGTTGGTGCTGCTTTTAAAACGTGTATTCCCAAGCCCGTGAAAGCCGCCCTGCGCCACCTTGACCTGTTGTCCCTGCCTGACCAGATCGCCGATCTGTTCGCCGGTATCCTGATCGGTGATGATGGTGCCGACGGGTACAGGTACCATCAGGTCATCACCACTCTTGCCCGTGCACTGCGCACCCGCACCCTTCTTGCCATGTTCGGCACGAAACATTTTCTGGAAACGAAAATCAGCCAGTGTGTTCAGATCCTTGCTGGCCTTGAGGAAGACACTGCCGCCATCCCCACCATCCCCACCGTCCGGCCCACCGAACGGGATATATTTTTCTCGACGAAAACCAACAACGCCGTTACCGCCGTTACCCGCCTCTACACGTACTGTCGCTTCATCGATGAATTTCATTCTTCAAGTCCTGTAAAACAAAAACCCCGCCGGCAAGGCAGGGTCTTTTAAAAACCATCAGGCTTTTAACGTATCAGACCTCTGCTGCAACCACACTGATATACTTTCTGCTTTTCGGGCCCTTTACCTCAAAAATCACCTTACCATCTGCCTTGGCAAACAGGGTATGGTCCTTGCCACAGCCTACATTATTTCCAGGGTGAAAACGTGTGCCTCGCTGACGGACAAGTATATTACCCGCCAATACCGACTCGCCACCATAACGTTTGACGCCAAGTCGTTTGGATTCTGAATCGCGCCCATTACGCGTACTACCACCGGCTTTCTTATGTGCCATTACTCGTGCCCCTTGATCGGTTAACCTGCCTGGATTCTGGTCACTTCCAGCTCGGTATAATTCTGGCGATGCCCTGTTCTCTTGTCATAGTTCTTGCGACGATTGAACTTGATGATTTCAATCTTTTTATGACGGCCATGGCCCTTGACAGTGGCGACAACCTTGCTGCCATCGACATAGGGTGTACCCACCTTGACATTTTCACCATCGGCAACCATTAATATATTGTCGAATTCTATCGAGGAACCTTCTTCCACGTCCAGTGTTTCGACGCGGATGGTATCACCCTCACTCAAGCGGTACTGTTTACCACCTGTTTTGACTACAGCATACATATTGATCACCCTGAACTTCTGACCGAAACTGAAAGAGCTGGCAATTCTAGCCATTTGCACCCACTCAGTCAATCTATTTGACAATTATCTGGCAGGAATCACCCCGGAACTGTAAACTACGCATTCCAAATATTAGACAATACTTATTTTTTACCACGATGCAATCAAAAACACAGGAAAAACAGGGTGTCGAGAGCCTCGATGCCATCCGCAACCTCATAAAAGAGGATATGGAGGCCGTCAACGAACTGATACTCAAATCCCTGTATTCAGACGTGGCACTGGTCAGCGAACTGGGTAATTACCTTATAAACAGTGGTGGTAAAAGGATCAGGCCGGCCATGGTTCTGCTAAGCGCGCGTGCCTGTCACTACCATGGCGACAAACATTACAATGTCGCCGCAATTATCGAGTTTATCCATACCGCCACCCTGCTGCACGATGATGTCGTCGATGACTCAAAGATGCGCCGGGGCAAGGAAACCGCCAATGCCATCTGGGGCAATGAGGCCAGTGTGCTGGTGGGTGACTTCGTCTATTCACGTGCCTTTGAGATGATGGTCAAGGTTGACAATATGCGTGTCATGGAGATCCTCGCCCATGCAACCAATACCATTGCCGAGGGCGAGGTCATGCAATTGCTTAATGTTCATAATGCCGACACCACCATCGACAGCTATCTGGAAGTCATACGTTGCAAAACAGCCAAGTTGTTTGAGGCAGGCGCCGAACTGGGTGCATTGCTGGCCAGGGCCCCGGAGGAACAGATCAGGGCCATGGCAAGATATGGTATGCACCTGGGTACAACATTTCAACTGGTTGATGATGTACTCGACTACAGCTCAACTGCCGATGAACTGGGCAAAAACATTGGTGATGACCTGGCCGAAGGCAAGCCGACACTGCCGCTGATTTATGCCATCGCGCATGGCACTAAAGCACAGACACAGGCAGTACGTCATGCCATCGAAGAAGGTGGGCTCGAGGATATAGATACGGTCATGGAGGCAGTGACCTCAACGGGTGCGATCGATTATACTGCGAAAATAGCCGGCGATGAGGCACAGAAGGCAAGAGATGCCCTGGCAATCTTTCCGTCATCACCCTATATAGATGCATTGATCTCGCTGGCAGATTTTTCAGTCGATCGAAATTATTAATCGGGGTGTGGCGCAGCCTGGTAGCGCGTACCGTTCGGGACGGTAAGGTCGGAGGTTCGAATCCTCTCACCCCGACCAATTAAAACAACAGGTTATATATTTATTACGCTTATTGTAGAAGTGAGAATCCCTCTGGAAGTGTACTAAAAGTGCGTATTATATAAATGAAATCCGCAAAGACATAGCCATAGACAAGGATCCGATCTCTTACAATGGTGAAGTCCAGCGCCTGCTCAGTTAAGCCAATCAATCCTCTGCCGTTGCCGAGATCTTGTGTATGGCAAGGTCTGCCCCCTCATATTCCTCTTCCTGACTAAGACGGATACCCATTATTGCCTTGAGCGTGCCATAGACTGCATAACCCCCTGCCAGGGCGATGCCGACACCGGTCAGGGTGCCAATCAATTGCGACATAAACGAAACCCCGCCCATGCCCCCTAGTGAAGTTGCTCCAAAGATACCGGCAGCAAGCCCGCCCCATACACCACAAAGACCATGCAACGGCCATACACCCAGTACATCATCGATCTTCCATTTATTCTGCACCAGCGTGAATGACCACACAAACAAGCCGCCTGCAACACCTCCGGTAATCAATGCCCCCAACGGGTGCATCACATCTGAACCGGCACACACGGCAACCAGACCGGCCAACGGTCCATTATGTGTAAACCCCGGGTCATTCTTGCCAACGATCAGCGCCACCAGTATGCCACCGACCATGGCCATCAGGGAGTTGACGGCCACCAGTCCACTTATCCCTTCTATAGACTGGGCCGACATAACATTGAATCCGAACCAGCCTACGGTCAGTATCCATGCACCAAGTGCCAGAAACGGGATACTTGATGGCGGGTGGGCAAAGATCTCACCATCCTTTCCATAACGACCATGCCGGGCGCCGAGCAACAACACGGCGGTCAGCGCTATCCAGCCACCCATGGCGTGTACCACGACGGAACCGGCAAAATCATGAAACGCAGCACCATAACTGGCCTCCAGCCATTTCTGCATGCCATCGATCTTCCCCCATACCATGCCTTCATATAATGGATAAACCAGTGCCACCAGCAGGGCCGTTGCAACCAGTTGCGGGTAAAAACGTGCGCGTTCGGCTATGCCGCCTGAAATAATCGCCGGTATGGCTGCTGCAAAGGTCAGTAAAAAGAAAAATTTGACCAGATCATAACCGTTTTTATCGGTCAGTACCCTGGCCTCTGCATAAAAATCGATCCCGTAGGCAATACCGTAGCCAATGAAAAAGTAGGCCAATGTAGATGTTGCAAAATCGGCAATAATCTTGACCAGCGCGTTGACCTGGTTTTTCTTGCGTACTGTTCCGACCTCGAGAAAGGCAAAACCCGCATGCATTGCCAGTACCATAATTGCCCCCAGAAGGACAAACAAGACATCATTTCCGGCTCTTAGTGTCTCCATAAATTTTACTCTGCTATTTTAATTGTCGGTTTTATTTGAATACTGCATTAACTTGTTTTTATACTTTTCGATTGTTATCCGGGTGCTTTCTGTTCAAAAATGCACCAAAATGGATCGGCCATAGTTTGCATGATGCACCATTATTGATCAACAGATGAAGTGGAAAAAAAGAGAAAAACCCCTATTTGCACTAATATGGTGCAAATAGGGGTGCTAGCAGAGTGACTCAGGAAAAATCGATACAATCATTGGGTCGGGGCAGGCCTGCTATTTTGCAGCCCTGACGGGATGGTCCCTTTGGAAACAGGGCGTATAAATACTTGCGAGCCCCTTTTTCCGGACCCAGTTTTTTTGTAATAATTTTTATCAGTGACCTGACATTGGGGGAGGTTCCGGTCTCGAGATAATAGTTACGCAGAAAATTGATAATCTCCCAATGCGCAGCTGACAGCTCAATACCTTCTTCATTCGCCAGCTGACTGGCTATCTCCTCAGTCCAGTCTTCAAGGCTCAACAGATAACCGTTTGGATCTGACTCGATTGATGATTCGTTCAGGATGAATTTCATGATATCAGGCATATCCATCTCCTTTTAGCCGAACTGAATAAGTTACCCGCCACACCAGAATCAGGTGTTTTCGGCGAACAATGGGGAATAAAACCCGCAGCAATTAAACCGGTATTAATTTATATACCGGAGCCTGTCGGTGGCAGATCATTTTTTGCTAAATAAAGCAAAGCTGAACCAATTGCTATCAATTGTTCACTGTCAGAATTTTCCGACTCCAACAGGCTCCTTAATATAAATAATAGACTTTAATCAGAATAAATCGAGTGAAGCAGAAAAAATAATAACAGGCCTGTTTACCTTTTTATATTCAAGGCTTATAAAGTGCCAACTGTTTCTCAATATAATCCGTTGCGATGACGCCACCCTGGTTAATACCTTCACAACGTCCGGCTTCTGCATCCCAGACTGCCCGGCTTTCCAGCAACTCGGGCCAGTATGGATAGGTTATGCACTGACGGGGACGCACGGGATAGATCGTACAGCGGTTATCCTCATCCAGTAGCTCACACCGTCCATGACTGTTTATTTTCAACCCCGCACCGATGTATTTGTCCCTTACCAGATAAGACCTTTTGAAGGCCCTTTTATCCATACCAAGATATATCCTTATTTTTTCAGCTTCTTCATCGGTCAGCTCAATGAAGTGCTCATCCGGGTGACCAAGACAGCATTGCCCGCAGCCGGTACAGTTAAACCGGATACTGTTTTTCTGGTGAATCATACGTGTCTGCCCGGCATGTTACTCGTCAACCTTGACCGCTCCCCACAACCGGTCAAGTTCCTTGACAGACAGCGTGTTCATCTCCTGCCCGCTTGCTGAAAGCCGCTTCTCCATCTCCCTGAAACGCCGTTCAAATTTCCGGTTGCCCTTACGCAAGGCATTTTCCGAATCCACATCCAGATGACGGGCAAGGTTTACACATGCAAACAGCAGATCGCCGATTTCCTCTTCAATTTGATTTTGTTGCCCCGCCTCGACAGCCTCCCTGACTTCTTCGATCTCTTCCGATAATTTGGCATAGACGGGGTCAACGTTGTCCCAGTCAAAACCGGCCCGTGCCGCGCGTCGTTGTAACTTCTGCGACCGGGTCAATGCCGGCAAGGCATTGATCACCCCGTCAAGCTCACCGGGCAAGGCGCCTTTGCTCAAACCCTGCTGGCTCCTCTCCTTTTTTTTATGTTCTTCCCAGGCCGCTGTCTGCTCTTCCACTGATTCGATGTTATCGTCGGCAAAGACATGGGGATGCCGGCGTACCAGTTTTTCAGAAATGGCATTGACGACATCACTGAAATCAAACCATTGCTGTTCACGGGCTATCCGGGCATAAAAAACAATCTGGAAAAGCAGGTCGCCCAGTTCACATTTAAGTTCATCGTGACTGCCATTATCAATAGCATCGGCCACCTCATAGGCTTCTTCCAGTGTATGTGGAACAAGGGATTCAAGGGTCTGTTCCTTGTCCCACGGGCAACCGCCATGCTCATTCCGCAAGCTGGACATGATTGCAAGCAATTTATCCATGTTTTCCATTCCGGACTCTCAATAAAAATTACAGCACGGGTATGATGATAACAATTTTTGCGCCGCCCAGTTCGATACTGTCACCAATTGTTATCTGGCCACTATACAAGGTGATGATCTCCTGCACCACCGACAACCCGATACCGTGCCCGGCCACTGTTTCATCGGCTCGCCTGCCTCGCTGCAAGACAGATTCCTTTTGATCATCGGCAATCCCCTTGCCATCGTCCTCGACCGTAATCCGCAGGGCCTTTTTGCTGCCGTCGGTTTCATACAGGGCAGTGACCCTGATTGATTTTCTTGCCCATTTAAATGCATTCTCGAGAAGATTACCAAACAGTTCAAGCAAATCGCCCTCTTCACCCGGAAAAACCAGTTTTGGTGAACCCTTAACCTGGCAATCAATACCCAAACCGGCGTGTACTTTCTGTAATGAATTGATAATCCGTTCGGCACTTTGCATGAGCGGGGTTGTTGCACCCATCGTCGTCCTGCCCGCAGCCGACGCACGCTGAAGCTGGTAATCAATAATCCGTTTCATCTGATCAATTTGCTCAAGACCGGGGCTGTCATCCCCGGCACTGGCCCTGAGTACTGCCAGCGGTGTCTTGAGACTATGCGCCAGGTCGGCCAGTGTATGACGGTATCGATCACGCTGGGTTCGTTCGGAATCAATAAACGTGTTAATGCCCTCGGTCAAGCCTTGTATCTCGTCAGGATAACCTTCATGCAGGCGTTCAACCTCACCTGATTTGACCCGCACAAGGTCAGAGGCAACTTCACGCAGGGGCTTCAGACTCCATCGTAAAATTATTCCCTGCGCAACCAGCAGGACAACCACTACAGCCAGCAGCCATCCCCATAACTCGTTGCGAAAACTGCTGACTTGTTTACGGTAAACAGAAAAATTTTCCAGCGCCTGAAAGATAAACTTGAACTGCTTGCCCTCACTGTTTTCCCATGCCACTGCAAACTCAAGGCTGAAAACTTTTTCTGCTCCCTGTTGTTCATGTCGCCTGAAATGCCAATGGGCAACTTTGATGTCCCGAACCGGCGGCAGGTGTTTGCCCATAGACGATGGTGAGCGCCAGACAAGCTTGTGCCCCTTTGTGTATATACGTGCGTAAAGACCGGACTGGGGTGAGGATAACCGGGGGTCTGGCAGCGGCTCACCTACCCGTAGCTGCTCATCCAGATCAAGAAACTCGGCCGATGCAAGTAACGAAAAGATCTGCCCCTGCAAGCGTGCACGCACGGCCTCCTCGGCACTATGCGAAAATGCCCTGTCCAGCACGAGGCCAGTCAACCCCAGAAAAAAAATGAGTATAACGCTTGCTGAAATCAATAGGCGTCTGCTTAATGACATGGGTTGTCAGTCACTTCTTGATAGCGCAAAGCGGTAGCCACGCCCGCGCAGTGTCTCGATGGGCTTTACACTGTTATCGGGGTCGATCTTTTTTCGCAGGCGCCCCACCAGAACCTCGATAACGTTACTGTCACGATCAAAATCCTGATGATAGATGTGTTCCGTCATATCCATTTTGGAGATGACCTCGCCGGCATGCAGCATCAGGAATTCCAGTATCCGGTACTCGTAGGCCGTCATTTCAACCGGCTTGCCATCCACTTCGACTGATTGTGTGGTCAGATCAAGATGTACCGGGCCACATTTAAGCCGGGACTGCGACCAGCCCGTCGAGCGGCGAAGCAAGGCACGCAGGCGCGCCAGTAATTCTTCCGTACTAAAGGGCTTGACCATATAATCATCGGCGCCCGCCTCCAGCCCTTCCACTTTTTCCTGCCAGAGACCACGTGCCGTCAGGATCAGTATTGGAAAGTCCCTGCCGGCATTTCGCCACTGCCTGATAACCTCGATGCCGGACAACAATGGCAATCCCAGATCCACTATGGCAAGATCAAAGGAATACTCACGCCCCTGAAATAGCCCGCTCTTGCCATCAGCCGCAGACTCAACAACAAAACCTGCAGCGGATATTGTCTTCTCCAGTTGCTGTCTTAGAACATCCTCATCCTCAACAAGCAGTATACGCATTCATGTTCCTTGCCTTAATGGCCAGCACTGACCCGAAAGGTTTTGACTACACCGGAAGGCATCAAAACCTTGATAATATATCGGGAACCTTTGCGCTCTGCCTTCAATATCCGCCCGCCGGTCTGTGCCTGGATCATGGCGACGGCCGCCTCAAGGCTCATGGATTCCGATCGGGCAGCAACCTGTATTGGTGGAACTGCCGCAATTGACTCGACGGCCGCAAAACCCGACAGGACACCCAGAGTCAAACAAATCACGACCCTTGATAACCACCTTGTTATCGGTAAACTCATGTCATTACATCCGAACCGGGCTACCCGAAAAAATATTTTTATTCATCCACAACAACATTGACACGCACACGCACACGTTTGCCTGGACGACGACTCATAAAGGTATCATATTCACGGCCTTGATAGCGATAACTCACACGATATCCTGTTAAACGCTCTTCTTCACGAAAATTGTTAACTGTTCGACACCGGGTTTGATTGTTCGCATGTGATTCAGTATATCCAGGATTATTATCCGACATATCCCGTCCGATCTTGTTACCGAGTAACGTACCGACGATGGTTGCCGCAGTCCTGCCTCTTCCCTTGCCCATCTGGTGACCGGCAACCCCGCCAAGAATACCACCGACGATACCGCCGGCTGTCTTGTTGTTGCTGCCGCCATGCTGGTGTTCAACCGTACGTTCCTCGTCCCAGCACTCCCTTTCCGGTCGATCGATACGAACAGTCTTGTACACGGGTTCAACCGAAACTACTTTGGCATAATCCTGATAGCGGTTTACTTTTTTTGAACGATAATCATTTCTATCGTGATGCCCTGCAAAAACGGCAGTGGATATAAATACCGACCCTGCCAGGGATACTATAATAATTTTATTCATACTCATGATGTTCTCCTTCCGATACCTTGTCCCAATAAGTGTAAGTATAGTTTAGACTCTGCTGGCTGAACCTAAGCTGAACATTAATATCTGTTTAAATCATATAGTTAGCATATAATTTCATATAATTAAAGCCGATTGATGGCCGATTCTGTCTACTGGTTAACAATTCTGCCTGTTTTACTCAAAATACTATAATGGCCAATGTTATTGACAAAGGTGACTTTTTTTTAGAAGCTGGTATCTCCAGCCATTCAGGGAGATAAAATATTGATCGAGCAACTAGAAACGATTGTTGAAAAACGTTCGCAATCACATAACCTCATCGAAGAACTTGTCGTCACCCGGAACGACATGCTGGCCTTGTTTGGCAAACTGGCCGATTTAAAACCCTTCATTGAACTCGATGACGCCACCTGTGAAATATTGCAGGAATTCTGTGAAACCCTGGTTGACTACACATTGCAGGCACACCTGAACCTGTACCGCTACATCGAAGAAAAACTGGAAAAACGCAGGAAAATCATTGAACTGGCCGACAACATCTATCCCAACATACTAAAATCAACAGAATTTATTTCAAATTTCAATGATACGTATGAAAACATTAATAAAAACCTGGATTCGTCCCATCTGGAAAGTGATCTGTCAAAACTTGGAGAGACCATGGCGGTCAGGATCGAACTGGAAGACCAGTTGATTGCAGAACTAACCAACCGTATCCCTGAAGTGAGTGTCGCCCAGACCCTGCATTCCTGAATCCGGGAAGGTAATTACTGCTGGTCTGTCGAATCCCTGGCTGTTTTATTTCCGATTGTATCAATCGAAACGACAACCTCGCTTTTTCTGACCTCGTCTGTAAAGTGAGGGCGCAACTTCATCTCACGACCGGCCTCCTTTGCCAGTTCCTGCTCACGCTGTGAAATCAGACCCAGACAATCACGGATGCCGATCAGGGTATTGTCCTGCAATGGGTGCTTCAGACCCGGTGTTGTCGCCGTATCCTTGACAACATGAGTCAACACCACTTTCACCGCCTTTAAAATCAGTTCCTCACGTGTAGATTCAGGTTCGCTCATTTATTTCCTCACAGTAAAGCTGGTACCAGGTATGATCAGGATGTTTATACTAACGATGTCTGCAAAAGTAATCCAGCGCAAAACGGAATAACCATGCGCTTTACCTGACAACAGGCTTACGTATAATAGACCGCAGGTAAATCAACCATCGACAGGAAACACCATGCCCTATTTTATTTACAATATTTTCCCGGATAAAAAACTGGAACTGCTTGATGAATATGCAAAATACCGTGATGCCCGCGATAATGTTCGTGAACGTCGAAAGGAACAGACTGAAAACGATACGCAAACAGTGCGGCTCGTGCATGCAAGACATCAGCAGGAAGCCGAACGTCTGTTAACAACCAAACGTGAAGCCAGACCGACTGGTGAGGATTAATTCCGGCCATCGCGCAACTGTCCAACAACCCTGTTCTCACCGGAATGATTCGTTCATCCCGCAGGAGGATGGATCATTTCTAGTCATAATATCTGAAACTCAGTGAATAATAAGGCGAGATATCATAGTACATGCTGTAGGACGAGAACGGATAATAATACCCGCTTCGATAGTGGCCATAACCTCTATAACGGCCGTGACCGCCAAAATTCCTGTTAAATCTCCATGGATTCCCGTAATAATTCCGGCCATGTCCTGAATATCGATGGTTCCCGTAGTATGTGTTATGTCGTCTGTAATCACGCCTTGCATGGTCTCGCCGCTGATGTCTGCGTTCATATCTGTCACGCTGATGACCACCACTATTGTAATAGGATGCAGTATTATGCCTGTCTGTACGATGGCCACCACTCGCCATAACCGGGGCAGAAAAACCCATCACTGCAACTGCAAGGAATGTGTATTTGATCTGTCTGGATAATTTCATGAATCACCTCCATCAGGTATTTTCACGCAACAATCCCTCGTCTGAAGGAAAACTTTTCTTGATCTACACTTATAGAATAGACAAGTAAAGCTGAACCTGACCTGAATGAAAAAAAATACCTTCAACCTGTTAATTTTATTAGTCTCTAATGGACGAATCTGAATACAGAGAGATCTACCATTCGGTCAATAACCTGCGTTGCTGTTTTGAGAAGGCCATTCTGACACATCGATTTTCATGCAAAAATCTCGTCAAGATCATGATCGCTGATCGAGAGGGGGTCGGCTGTTCAGATCAACCGGCACAGGAGGCCTGCCATCACCTCCTTGACTTGATACGGAAAAATGCCACGTTTGTATTAAAAACATCACCATCCGGCGGGCAACTCCCGCATGCAAAGGAAATCAGGGTACAGTGTGGGGGAATGATCGGGATCTACCATGCACTCAAACCCGATATGGAAATTCCGGCGGGCGTTGAGGATATCTTCGGACTCATTCAGGAAGCCGGGGCATCATATAATGGTGTGGATAATCTGCCGTATAACGATATCATCAAGACCCTGAGCCAGTTTGAAGGCCGTAAAAAAAGAAGGCGGAAATGACCTGCCAGTGGCCATACATGCCAGTACTCTATCAAGGTGATATTCAAATACCGTCCGCAGGGCGGGTGGTATGATGAAGGCCCCTGGAATTCCTCAAGCCTGACCACAACCCCATCCAGTAATTTCCCTGAGAAAGCGGGGGCAGTTCCGCCAACAACATCGCGCTGGATACAGACCCTGATCAGTAACCAGACAACAATGATGAGTGTTATTTCCGACGCAAGCTTCAGTTTTTTATGTCGGCGAAAAAATCCGGTCATACATTCCACACTGTTTTAAACCCAATTAAAATCATTGTATTACAGTAGCTAACGTTCTATGCTTGTTATTACAGTACCCCGGGACAGCGATTATGGAAGAAGACGATAAACTCAAACTGACCATTGGTGATGCACTGCAATTGCAATTTGTTGCAGACGAACAGAAGCGTCGCCATTATTCCAAGGTTATCGGCTATCTGGAAGGGCATAGTGTACTGATAACCACACCACGAGTCGAAGGTAACATTATGCTGGTGCGTGAAGACCAGAGGGTCATTGTCAGGATGATGACAGGCAACCAGGTCTATGGATTTAACACACAAATAACCAGCTCCAATCTAAGGCCCTACGCTTACCTGCACCTGGCTTATCCAAAGGAACTGGAACACATCACCGTTCGCAAGGCACAGCGCGTGACAACCCGGCTGATTGCCTCGGCAGAACTGGAAACGGCTGAAAATGCAGAACGTGTGACTCACCCCGTTAGTGTCATTGACGTCAGTACCAACGGCGCCATGTTCGAATCAGCTATCCGGCTTGGTGAAGTCGGCGACATTATTACCCTGTCGGCAAAACTCAAGGTTGGCGAAAAAGAGGAATATATTTCCATCCCGTGCATTATTCGAAATATAAAACAAACCGGGGATTCAGGCAAAATAAACCATGGCCTGGAGTACCAGCTACTGGAACAGAATGAACATTTTATTATTTATGGATATGTATATGAACAAATGATCAATAGCATGAAGAAATAAATTCCAGTCCAACCCCTCAATCATATCTTTGCAGGCTGCTATTTGTACAACTGAAGCTGCATCAGACCTGTTTCCTGTCTTTATTCGATTGACTGACTATGCAAATAATCATCATATGTACCACTGAAATTCACCACACTATCTACCTTCATTTCAATAATACGCGTTGCCAGTGATGACACGAATTCACGATCATGACTGACAAAGATCAACGTACCGGGATAATTTTCCAGCGCCAGGTTCAGTGACTCGATCGACTCCATATCCAGGTGATTGGTCGGCTCATCCATGACCAGAATATTCGGCTTTTGCAGCATCAGTTTTCCAAACAACATGCGCCCCTGCTCGCCACCGGAAATAATATTGACCTGTTTATTGATCTCATCCTGCGAGAATAACAAACGTCCAAGTGTCCCCCTGATCACCTGCTCATCATCTTCATCCTTGCCCCACTGTGACATCCAGTCAAACAGGCTTGTGCTGCTGTTAAAATCAACCGCATGATCCTGGGCATAATAACCGACATTGACATTTTCTGACCACTTGACCATGCCGCTCTTTGCTGGCATGTCACCAACCAGCGTGCGTAACAGGGTTGTCTTGCCTATGCCATTCGGGCCTATTACAGCAATGCGTTCCCCTACCTCAACCATCATATTGATGTCGCTGAATAATAAACCCTTGTCATAGCCATTACCCAGGTTCTCTACTTCCAGCGCCAGCCGAAAGAGTTTTTTCTGCTGTTCAAATCGTATGTAGGGGTTCTGGCGACTGGATGGCTTGACGTCTTCTATCTGGATTTTCTCGATCTGTTTTGCGCGCGAAGTGGCCTGCCTGGCCTTTGAGGCATTGGCTGAAAAACGGCTGACAAAGGTTTGTAATTCGGCAATCTGCGCCTTCTTCCTGGCATTATCTGTCAACAGGCGTTCGCGCGCCCGGGTGGATGCGACCATATACTGATCATAGTTACCCGGATACATGCGTAACTCACCATAGTCCAGATCTGCCATGTGGGTGCACACGCTGTTAAGGAAATGGCGGTCATGCGAAATGATGATCATGGTGCAATTTCGTTGATTAAGAATATCTTCCAGCCAGCGAATGGAGTTGATATCGAGGTTATTGGTGGGTTCATCCAGTAACATGATATCCGGGTCGGCGAACAGGGCCTGTGCCAGCAACACACGTAATTTCCACCCGGGGGCAACGGCACTCATCGGGCCGTTATGTTGTTCCAGCGGAATATCCAGACCCAGTAATAATTCGCCTGCACGTGATTCTGCCGTGTATCCGTCCATCTCGGCAAAGGCGACCTCCAGTTCTGCGACCTTCATGCCATCCTCTTCACTCATTTCCGGTAATGAATAAATCCGGTCACGTTCGGCCTTGACCTCCCACAACTCGACATGCCCCATAATAACGGTGTCAACTACGGTGCAATCTTCATAGGCGAACTGGTCCTGTTTGAGCATGCCGACCCGTTCGTTGGGGTCAATACTGACCGTCCCGGTGACAGGCTCGAGATCCCCGCCCAGAATTTTCATGAATGTTGATTTTCCACATCCATTGGCGCCGATCAGACCATAGCAGTTACCTTCGCCGAATTTGACCGAGATATTTTCAAACAAGGGCCGGGCCCCGAATTGCATGGTGATATTTGCTGTAGAAATCAATATAGGTTCCTGAATATATCCTGCTAGCCTGCAAACCCATGTATCTCATGACATAAGAGAACGATACAAAAAGGGTTAATTAGCCAACCGACAAAATACTCCCTGCTGGCGAAACGCAAAACGGGTTGAACAAAATTGGCCGCGATTCTACCAGAATCGCTGGACAATAAACAGTTATCGAACCTTTGATCAATTCCGGATGAAGCAGATTGTGCCCACTGACGATGCCGGGAGTATTGAAGGAGCTGCAAGTCTTTGAAATAATAATGGATAGGGGCGGATTTGAGCTGCCGGGGATTATAAGGGCCGTATTTACAGGATGATAAAGAGATGGTTTGCTGTTGATAATAAAAACAGAACCCTCAATAATCAGGCACAATCACAGACATCTCTTTAAAAGAGCATTAATAAAATTACCTGTCGTATGACTGTCTCTACTGCAAGGAAACTACAATAGCGAACAATAGCAATACAATGGCAATCGCCTGAAAACCAACGCGCGCACTCATGAACTGGACATCGTGTTTATGGTCAAAATCACTGCCCATGGCCATTGAGCCAACACCCCAGCCGAGTGATACAATTGTTGCAATCAAGGCGAGTATAATTAATATTGTCATGATTTCCATAACGTATCTCCTGCATCTGTTTTAAGCCTAGCAAACAAATCAGATGACGGTATTGATACTCATCAAGCCGATAGTAATCACCTTATAAAATATATCTATTTGAGGGTTGCCAATGAGAAACGGGGCAGCCTCGTCCCCTTCCCCAACGACTACCAGGCACCAACAAGATGCTTGATTCAAACTAACGCTGATCAATAAACCTGTTGTATCTGAAGAAACTGTTCACTCAAGCTGACGGGTAACCGGACGCTATATAAAGATAGGATATTTGATTTAAACAACACGTGAAAATTTATGATGACAACTGAAGAGACCAGGGACAGGGTACCGGTCGAGAGCCTGGTTAAGGGATTATACGTCGACCTTGAGCTGTCCTGGAACGAGCACCCCTTTATGTTTTCCCGCTTCAAAATAAAGTCCGACAAGGACCTGCGGGCGATCAGAAAACTGGGTATGACTGAAATTACTGTTATTCCCGAACGCAGTGATGTGGGGGCAGTAGATGAAACACCCCGGGAAACACCGGCCGATCAGAAAATGGCGCTCGACGAATTGTGGCAGAACAAAAATGCTCACATTGAGCAAGCCAACCATTTCCGGGACAAGCGCCAGCGTGTTGCAAAACGATACAAACAACAGGCGCAAAGGGTAAAAAACATTATTGGCGAGATGAAAAGTCAACCCGCCAATGCAATCCACAATGTGGATGAGGTGGTAGAGGATCTGGCATCCACCTTTGACGGCCAGCCTGATCTGGTGACCAATCTGGTCAACCTCGGCAGCGGCACACACACTGCCTGCAATCATGCCATCAATGTAACCATGTTAAGCCTGATGCTGGGAAACGCCGAAGGTTTATCAAAAGATGAATTGCAGCATCTCGGCATGGGTGCATTACTACATGATATGGGCAAGATCGAAATTTCCAGCTCGATCACGATGAAAAAGGCCCCGCTCTCACATGCTGAGGAAAAAGTGCTTGAACGCCATACCCTGCTGGGGAGAAAGCTTGCCGAATGTGTGCGTGATCTTCCTGAAGCGACGTTAGAGATTATCGAACTTCATCATGAATTCCTTGATGGCTCGGGTTATCCTCATGGCCTGCCTGCAACCAAACTTTCGAAACTCGTCCGTATCGTTACCGTTACCAATATTTACGATAGTCTCTGTAATCCTCCTGACCCGGGCAATGCGGTTACACCAAAAACTGCCATGGCGATGATGTATTCCAAATACAGGGACAAACTCGATCGCAAGCTGGTTGAACGGTTTATACAAACGCTTGGTGTCTATCCTCCTGGTACAGTAGTGAGACTCAATGATGAAAGTATCGGCCTGGTTATTACTGCTGACCCCGGTGCACTGCTTCAACCCGAAGTGCTGCTTTATAACGTGGATATCCCCAGGGACCAGGCCTTGATCGTGGATTTAAAAGATCAGGATGAACTTTCCATCGTTGATGTATTACGACCCGGTGACTACCCGGAACGCATATATGAATACCTGGGCATTCAGGAGAGACTGGGGTATTTCATCGAAAACCAGATGGGTTAACCCGTATGTATGCTGATTTAAATCTATTCCGGCAGTAATTGACCATTATGAAATAGACAGGTCAGGCTGATTTCAGAACGAGGGCCTGGCGTACCTCATCATATGCCTCCTTCAAACGGTTGATGTACCCGGCCCCTTCGTTCAGATCATTTTTATTTGCCTTGATCTCGAGTGAACATGCCAGCTCGCTCAATTGCATTGCGCCTACATTGGCGCCGGCGGATTTGATGCTGTGCGCCAGGCGGCAGACTTCGGTGTTATCACCGCCTTCACTTGCCAGCAATAACTCATCGAGCATATTCTCGACACTGCTCATGAATATCGGAATCAACTGGGCGAATGCCTGCTCTCCCAGGGTGGTGCGCATATCTTCATACCTGCCCGGGTCGATGACCTCCTTCTGCAATTCCGCACCCCCTTTGATTGTTTGTGTCGCCACAGCAGGCATGCTGTTCCACATACGCTCTTTCGTCTGTATATAAGAAGCATCAAGCCGGTCCACCCGGTCCAGTGCATCATCAATATGATTTTCCCTTGCCCGTTGTTCGAGCTCGCCAGCAAGCTCGAACATGTGTCTTGCACCCACATTGCCACTGATACCACACAGTGCGTGACTTTCACTTTCGAGGGTGTCTGCCTGTCCACTTTCAGCTGCCGCCCTCAAGATATTGAGTTTACCCGCAGCACTTTCAGTATACGAAATGATCAGCGGCTCGATATCCTCCCCCATCAATGCAAGCAGCTGATTGAATCTGGTTTGGTCGAGGCAATCATGCTCCTCATCCCCTGATGCTGAAGCCTTTGCTGTTCCGGATGCCGGCTGTTTTTTACCAACTCCCTGCGTTGATGTGTTTTTCAGGTTATCCCTGAGCACTTCCATCAGTGCATGCTGCTCAAAAGGTTTGGCCAGAAAATCATCCATCCCGGCAGCCAGACATTTGTCGCGGTCACTTTGCTGGGCGTTTGCAGTCAGTGCCACAATGGGTACATGGCGGCCACGGTGCTGTTCCTCTTCCTGGCGAATTGCCCGGGTGGCCTGGTAACCGTCCATCACCGGCATCTGGCAATCCATCAGGATCAGGTCGTATTCGCCTGCACGCCACATCAGCAGTGCCTCTTCCCCGTCACCTGCCAGATCCACAACCAATCCCGTCTGCCTCAGCATGGTCGTGGCCACGAGCTGATTGAATTCCACATCTTCTACCAGCAGCACCTTGCCGGTAAAGCTGACTTTTGCACTGGCACCTGTCGGCTCATCTGACGCGGCCACATCATAGGCGGTGATCAGACGCGTCATATCACCCTGTCTTGTGGCACCCAGTACGGCTGCAAGAGTTTCCGCCAGTATGTCGCTGCGCACAGGTTTGATCAGGTAACCATTGAAACCAGCTTCATTAAGGCGTCGGGTGTCGCCACGCTGGGCACCGGAGGTGAGCATCAACAAAGGCAAATCCGAAAAACAGGGTATGGAGCGGATGGATCGCGCCAGTTGTTCGCCGTCCTGATCAGGCATGAGGTAGTCCAGCACCGCCAGTTCGAACGGCACACCGGCATCAGTGGCCTGGTGCAGTATCGTCATTGCCGATTTGGCGTCGGCACATGCCTCCACCTCCATTCCCAACGGTTTCAGTTGTTCACACAATACCTTCCGGTTGACCGGGTGATCGTCCACCAGCAGAACCCGCACACCCTCGAGCTCCGCCCGCACCAGTGGTTCCACCTTGCCCGCAAGTGGCAACCCCAGTGTAAACCGGAAAGTGGAGCCTTCATCAGGGCAACTTTCAACGCCTATTTCCCCCCCCATCAGATCCACCAGTTGTCTGGATATTGCCAGCCCCAGGCCCGTACCACCAAAACGTCGGGTAGTGGAACCGTCGGCCTGAGTGAAGGCGCTGAACAGACTGGACTGTATATCCTTGCTGATACCGATGCCGGTATCTTGCACCTCAAGCTGAATTTTTGCCTCCTTGTCATCCTGTTGCAGACAGCGGATATTGATCAGCACGTGTCCCTGAGCGGTGAATTTGATGGCATTACCCACCAGGTTCATCAAAATCTGGCGCAGCCTTCCGGCGTCACCATTGAGTCGCCGTGGACAGGATGGATCATATCTCATAATCAGTTCCAGACCCTTCTCGCGTGCCGCGCCCGCCAATAACTGGCAGACCTCGTGGGTAGCACGCTCCAGGTCGAAGGCAACGGGATCCAGCGTCAACTTGCCTGCCTCGATCTTGGAGAAGTCCAGAATATCATTGATCACCACCAGCAGTGCCTTGCCCGACTCGGTAATCGTATCCAGATACTGGTGCTGTATACCGCTAAGCTCGGTGTTGGCCAATATCTGGGCCATCCCCAGCACACCGTTCATCGGTGTGCGTATCTCATGGCTCATGGTGGCCAGAAATGCGCTTTTTGCGTGCACCGCCGCCTCTGCTTCCGCCTTGGCGTGAAGCAGTGCACTATTGGTATAACACCGACTGATGCCCATGCTGACGACGTCGGCCAAGCGGTTAAGAAAAGTAATTTCCTGTTCTGATTGTTTGTATCCTTGTGGAAGGTAAAGCACGATCATACCAAGCACGGTATCATCTTGCATAAGAGGCACGTTATACTGTCCATGAGGTATCATGCCATCGGAGTGGATATCAATCTGGTTGTCCACGTCACTGGAAAACAGGATGGTATGCTCGACTGCGGCATGTCCACACAGACAATGCCCGAAAGGTACCTGTGTGCACGAGCCGCATAACTCAGCACCCAGTTCCTGCCCTGTAGCCAGTATCAGATTTTCTCCCCTGCCTTCATCCTCGGTCAGAAAGATGGCCCCCTTGTGTAATGATTTCAGCCACGGGACTGCATCCAGGATTTCGTTCAATACCTTGCCAAGCAAAGCCTCCATTTCCAATGGTTGCAAGGCCAATCTCAATAGTGTGCTCAGTGCCCTTTCCTCGGCTGCGGCCGTTTCCAGTTGTTCACTCTGATTTTGTACTGCCATTTCAATTCGTTTGCGCCCGGTAATATCGCGGTATGTCCACAGGTGCGCCTGATTAACATTCTGACCATCTGTCCGAAACAGGACCGGGATGTAGTCACGCTCGAAAACCCTGCTGTCAGCCAGCTCCAGCTCCTCACCGATGACCACTTCTTTCCAGGCAACGCAACGTTCATTACTCTCGAAGAAACGATCGGGATCAACGAACAGTTTCTTACCCCTTGTAATACATTCAGCGCTGTCTCTTCCTGTTAATGCCGATGGTGACGTGTCGATATTGAACATGTCACAGAATAATTGATTAGCCTGCAGGATATGCCGGTTGTCATCCTCAACCAGAATGCCCTCCTGCAGATTATCAACCAGTGAGGCCATCAGCTCATTGGATTGTTTGAGATCATGTTCTGCCTTGTGGCGTTCCGTGATATCACTCACTACACCACAGAACAGATGGCTGTTATTTATTTTAATTTCACTAACCGCCAGACTCATGGGTAAAACGCTGTTGTCCTTGCGCCGCCCCTGCACTTCCCGGGTCTGGCCCAGAATTTGCGCCTTGCCTGTCTCCAGATAGGCTCGCATATAGTCCTTATACTCACCACAATAGGGTTCCGGCATCAATAACACGAACGGCTGCCCGATAATCTCATCGGCACGGTAACCAAAGATTTTTTCTGCTGCCAGATTGAAGGTCTCAATCCTGCCGTACTGATCAATGGTAATGATACCATCGACGACACCTTCAAATACGGCACGATAACGATTTTCACTGGTCTGCACCTCATCCTGCGCCGTTTGCAGACGATCACGCATGCTCCCGAAAGTATGGGTCAGATGACCCAACTCGTCATTACCGGCCCGGGGTAACGGGACGCTGGCATCGCCCTCGGCAAGGCTCGCCGCAGCACGTTGCAGCCGGTTTATTGGAATTCGTATCCACAGGTTCTGCCAGAAGGTGGCCAGCACAATGAATACACCCAGCACCATCAGTGTTGCCATGGCCAGACGGAAAACATTTTCCTGCTCTTCAGCCAGTTCATGCCCGAAGTCAGCGGTCAATACCAGCGTACCAACGGTATCGCCCTGCCACTCCAGGGTATGACGAAAGCGCACCAGGTTTGTTTCGTCTGTAACAGGCGGTTCACCGAGTTGGTATATCTGTTGCCCTTTATCGTTGAATATCACCAAAGCCCGCCAATCCTGCCGGTTCGATACAACCTCCTGGCTCAGGGTAGTATGTAATGAGGCAAGGTCACCGGCCAGAATGTCCCTGACCAGGTAGGGTTTGATGGCGTTGAGAATCTGGTTCTGGTGCTTGTCCCATGTTTCCAGCTCATGTTGTATATATTGAGGTTGCCAGTACCAATAGGCTATGCCGGCCATGACAGCAAATGCCATCAGGAAGGGCAACAATAGTTTGGTGCGAATACCCACGTCTATGGCTCCTTCACGTAAAATGCATCCGGCACAGGTCGACAGGCTCTATACATGAACCTGGCACCAGGCCGAAGCAAGAGATCAGCGCCATGGAATATTTCTGTTGATACCGGTTCGATGACCGATACTGACGCCGGCAAGCCGGCACAACCATACCGCAATAATTCGAAAATCTGTTTTAATCTGTCCATACGCAGACGACCCCTGTTTTTTTCAGGGGCCTGGTGGTGCAGGGCATGGCACAGTGTATGTACTGTTCGGTTATAACTGTGCTTCGCAGATCGCAGTCAGGCATCATGATGTTCATGAAAATAATGTCAGGATGACCCGCCAGTATCTACAAACGCAAGCGAAGGCTCCAGGCCATCCTCCGTTGGTAACCAGCGATTCAATACATTTTGCAATACATGCAGGTTAACGGGTTTGATCACATAGTCGTCCATTCCCGCCCGCAGACAGCGTTCACGGTCACCACTCAGGGCGTTGGCGGTTAAGGCAATAATGGGTATCCGGGTACCCGCCGGTTCACTTCCACGTATCCTTCGACTGACCTCATAACCGTCCATGACAGGCATCTGACAATCCATCAGTACCAGATCGTAGTCCTGACGGGACAAGGCCTCCAGCGCCTGTTTACCGCTGGCCATCACATTGGCCTTGAAACCCATTGTAGACAAAAGACCGCAGATAACGGCCTGATCGACTGCACCATCCTCGACCACCAGCACCCGTCTGAACCCCGATGTGACCGGGGGGATTCCCGGTAGCGAGGCAACCCTGGCGAGGTGGATGGTAAACCAGAAACGACTACCCTGACCCGGCTCCGAATCCAGGCCGATCTCGCCGTCCATGACCTCTACCAGTTGTCTGGAAATACTGAGCCCCAGACCAGTACTCCCGTATACATGGGTGGTTGTGCTTTCACCTTGACTGAAGCAGTCAAAAATCTGTTCCTGTGCTGCCGGGGTGATTCCGATACCGGTATCACTGACCTCAAAACGCAGGCCGATAACATCGTCTATATCTTCATACTGCGATACGCGCAACACCACTTTTCCCTGTTCGGTAAACTTGATGGCGTTGCTGACCAGATTAGTCAACACCTGCCGCAGTCGGGTAGGATCGCCGCGTACGATGGGAGACACTTCTAAATCAAAATGTGTAACAAGCTCCAGGCCTTTGTTCCGGGCCTGTATGGCAAACAGTTGTGTTGTGTCATCGACTGCATCGCGCAGATCAAAATCGATACTTTCCAGGGTCAGCTTGCCGGCCTCGGCCCGGGAGTAATCAAGAATATCATTGATGAACGCCAACAAATGCTTGCCCGAACCCGCTATGGCTTCAATGAATTCCTGTTGTTTCTCATCGAGACGGGTTTCACGCATTAACTCCGTCATACCAATCACTGCGTTCAGGGGCGAGCGAAGTTCGTAACTCATGGTGGCAAGAAATGCCGCTTTTGCCTGCATCATTCGCTCGGTGTCCTGGAAGGCGTCCTCCAGCCCCTGCCGGGAGGATTGCAGTTCCCGTTGCAGGCGTTCGTTCTCGCGCTTGACCTCGAAATGACGGAAGGCATCTCCAATATTCCTCAGTAACAACTCGTCATCACAGGGTTTGGTGAGGAAGCGGTAGATGGCGCCTTCGTTAATGGCCGCAGTCACTGCCTTGAGGTCGGCGAAACCGCTGAGTATCAGGCGCATCACATCGGGGTAAAGCTGTTTGACCTCGCTGAAAAACTCCACCCCGGTCATACCGGGCATACGCTGATCAGAGATGATGACGCCGATATGATGCCTCTCAAGTAATGCCAGGCCAGCCTGGCCACTGTTTGCCGTCAGCACGGTGTAACCGCCACGGGTAAACAACCGTTCCAGTACGGTCAATATACTTTCTTCGTCATCTACCAGCAACAGTGTGCGTTGTTCAAATGCCCTGGCATCGGTATCGGTATCGGCAACATCTTCGCATAAAATTGGTTGTACCATCGGCAATCACCTCTCTGGTTATCTTTCTTTGACACGTGACAACAAATGTTCATTGCCGATCGCACGTGAAAAAATCTGCAAAATAGACTGGGGAATATCATGCAGGGCCAGAACCTCCTGTACGCCGCCATGATTAACTGCCTCTTTAGGCATGCCATAGACCACACTGGTGGCCTCATCCTGTGCCAGGGTACGTGCCCCGGCGTCGAACATTTCGCGCAGCCCCCTGGCGCCATCATCACCCATGCCGGTCATGATGATGCCAAGGGCATTTTTGCCGGCCGCCTTGGCCACGGAACGGAACAACACATCCACCGAAGGACGGTGCCGGCTGACCAGTGGACCATCCTTGATCCTGACGTAATAACGGGCACCGATACGTTCAAGCAACATGTGTTTTCCCCCCGGGGCGATCAGTGCGCGGCCAGGTATCACCCGATCCTTGTCACTGGCCTCTTTTATATCAAGCAGGGAAATGGAATTAAGCCGTTCTGCAAATGACCGGGTAAATTTTTCCGGCATATGTTGAACAACGACAATGCCCGGCACCACTCTCGGCAGGTTTGGCAGAACCAGCTCCAGTGCCTGGGTACCCCCGGTGGAGGTACCGATGGCCACCACCTTGTCGGTGGATTCGGCCATGGATGTTGACCCCGGTGCCAGCATGGCATCTGCCGTGAGTTTGGGCTCCACCTGTAATTTACGACAGGCATTCTTTTTGATGGTTTTCAGGTTGGCACATGCCGCACCCCGCACTGTATCGATGAGCAATTCTGCGGATTCCTGCAGGAATCCCTTTACGCCGATGGTCGGTTTATTAATGATATCCACTGCCCCCGCACAGAGGGCTTGCATGGTGGTCTCCGAACCCTTCATGGTCAGGGTTGAACAGATCAGCACCGGTGTCGGGCGCTCCGCCATGATCTTCTTCAGGAAGGTAATGCCATCCATACGCGGCATCTCCACGTCCAGCACAATTACATCCGGCCATTGCTTCTTCATGCGCTGCATGGCAAAAATCGGGTCAATGACACTGCCAATGACCTCAATATCCGGCGCCAGACTAAATACCTTGGCCAGTGCCTGCCGCACCACCGCAGAATCATCTACCAACAAGACCTTGATTTTATTTTTTACCATTTTTATAACTCAACTCACTGTTGTTCATAAACTAGGGACTAGGAACTAGGAACTAGGAACTAGGAACTAGGAACTAGGAAAAGATTACAACATCAATCCCTCGTACCTTTTACCTTTTACCTTTTACCTCGTCCCTCGTCCCTAGTCCCTTTTCATTTCTTCCGATACACACTGGGTGCCGCCTGCTCCAGCTGGTTGGAAATACCACTTATGGTCTCGGTATGACTGACAAAAAAATGGCCGCCTGACCTCAGCCGCGACAACAGGCGTTTGACTATTTCAGCCCGGGTCTGTGCATCGAAATAGATCAGCACATTGCGCAGAAAGATAACGTCAAACTGTCCGGTAGCATCAGGCAATGGCGTATTCAGATTAACAAGCATGAACTGCACCCGTCGCCGTAACCGCTTGTCTATCAGCAGGGTTCCGTGCTGGGCACGTACCCCCCTGAGACAGTATTTTTCCAGATAGTCCTTGGGAATATACTGGGTTCGTTCCCTTGAATATTGTCCCTTACGTGCAGATGTCAATATCCGGCTGCTGACATCGGAAGCCACTATTTCCCACGGCGACTCACCCAGCCGGTCTGCTGTAACCATGGCCAGGCTGTATGGCTCTTCACCACTGGAACAGGCGGCACTCCAGGCGCGGAACTGGCGTCCCCGTTTCCAGTTGCCGAGGATACTGTCTCGCAGGAAATCAAAATGAGCGGGTTCACGAAACAAATAGGTTTCGTTGGTCGTCAGCAGATCCAGCATGGTCTGTAGCTCATTCGCCAGGGTTCCGTCGATTGACTTTTGAAAGTACTCTCCGTAGGAGGACAGGTTGTAGTGCAGGAGTCGCTTGGCCAATCTTGAAACCACCATCTGCTTTTTGGCCAGACTCAATTGAATACCAATTTTATCTTGCAGGTAGTCGCGTATGCGAAAAAACTCGTCATTGGAGATGGTAAAGACCAGTCCGGCCTTGTCACCGGGCTCAACCACTTTAGCCGCAGACGGCATGTTCTGCTTTAGCAGGGAGCGAACCAACTCAATTACCTTCCGTAGGTGGTATCGACAAACCATCCTCTACCGATGTCTCAAGCCGGGGTTTTTGCTGTGCCTCATCGAGTAGAGATAACTCCTCTACAGACAGTACATTGGCTACATCCAGTAATACCAGAAATTTGCCATCTACCTTGCCCATGCCCTTGATAAAGTCGGTACGTATCCTCGCGCCGAAGCTGGGTGGTGGTTCAATATCGGCAGGTAGAATCTCCAGCACCTCGTTTACACTATCGACTACCACACCGATATTAAGGGTGGTATCGCCATCCATAATCTCAATAATGATGATACTGCTGCGCTTGGTGATTTTTGCAGATTCATCGCCGAAACGAGCCGCCAGATCCACCACCGGTACCACACTGCCGCGCAGATTAATGACACCACGGATAAAGGCGGGCATCATCGGCACGGTTGTCAGATTGCCATAGCCAATAATCTCGCGGGTGCTCAGTATCTCGATGGCATATACCTCACCACCCAGCGAGAAGGTCAGAAACTGGTTCTGGTCGGCATCGGCCCTCACTTCGCTATAGTCTTGCTCGGCGACTTGTGCCATAACCACCTACCCTCCCTGCGCAAAGCTTTCGAAATCGGCTTCATCCGTGTCGGCAGGCTCAGATTTGGCCTCGACGTCGCATATGGAGGGGCGGGCATCGTCGTTACCACGCCCGGTGACCACGGTTCCCTTGCTTCCGGTTTTGCGGTTATCTTTCACGCTGGTCTTTTTTTCATCCAGGGTGAAAAAACCCATCAGCCCTTGTAAATATTCGGCCTGGCTCTGTAACTGCGTGGCCGTGGCCGCCAGTTCTTCGGAACCCGCAGCGCTCTGCTGGGTAACCTGGTCAAGCTGGTTCATGGCGATCGTAATCTGCCCGGCACCAGCCGACTGTTCTTCAGAGGATGCGGTGATTTCCTGTACCAGATCGGCGGTCTTGGTGATATTGGGCACCATTTCTTCCAGTAACGTACCTGCCTTCTCGGCAATCTTGACGCTGCTACTGGCCCGGTCACCGATCTCCTGCGCCGCTACCTGGCTGCGTTCTGCCAGCTTGCGCACCTCGGCCGCAACCACCGCAAAACCCTTGCCATGTTCGCCGGCACGTGCCGCCTCAATGGCTGCATTCAGGGCCAGCATATTGGTCTGGTAGGCAATGCCCTCGATAACACTGATTTTCTCGGCAATGCTCTTCATGGCTTCCACGGTCTCCGCCACCGCCTGGCCGCCTTCCTTGGCCGATTTTGCTGCCTCATTGGCAATGCCGTCGGTGACCTTGGCATTTTCACTGTTCTGGTCGATGGAGGCACTCATCTCCTCAACCGAGGCCGAGGTCTCTTCCACACTGGAGGCCTGCTCACTTGCACCCTGGCTCAATGTGTCCGCAGTGGATCTGACCTGTTCCGAGGCGCTGGAGATACCATTGGCATTACTGTTAACATCAGAAATGACCTCGGATAATTTGTAAATGGTGCTGTTAACATCATCCTTCAGTTCGGCGAAGATACCATGGTAATTACCATCAATGGTCTGTGTCAGATCACCCTGGGCAAGTGTGCGAATTACCTGTACCACATTATTGAGGCTGACCTCGGTGGTCTCCATCACCGTATTAATACCCTTGGCCAGGCGTTCAAAAAAGTCTTCCTTGCCAGCCAGATCGATACGCTGGGAAAAATCACCCATGCCTGCCGAAGTAACGATATCGGCGATCTCGCCTTCCACCGCTACCTCTTCGGTCCGGTCCTTCCATTCCACCACGGCACCCAGTCGTTCACCATCCTCGTCCAGTACCGGGTTGGCAATCACCGACAGGCTGCGACCACCGATACTGATATTGCCCTCATAGGTAGCAGACAGGCGCTCCAGCATGCCGCGCTGGTGAGCGGGGTTTTTGTGGAACTGATCAATGCAGCGGCCTTGTAAATCATCGGCATCGAAGTCGGGTAACTCCGTGCGAATATCATCTTGTGCATTACGAAACATTTGCACCACCGCCTGGTTCATATAGATGATGTTGAGGTTGGTGTCCGCCACCATGACGTTGGTGTTGACATTATCCAGCGCCACCTTGATGCGCAGGGAACTGTTTGCACGTTGCCTGGCGTCGTTAACCTCGAAACCCAGCTTGATCTGCATGGACTTCAGGGCACGCATTACATCGCCGATCTCGTCATGACGGTCGATCTCGATGGCGCCGTCATACTTGCCGCCAGAGATCTCGTCGAAATAGCCAATGGTCTGTTTTAATGCGCGCAAGATATTGCGTGCCACGGCAAAACCGGTGATCAGGGCCAGCAGCACACCCGCTGCAACCAGTGATATAAGTAACAAACGATCATTGGACAGCCGGTCCACCCGGGCCTGCAATAACTCTGTCAGCAGCGGTGCTGTGGCATCATAAAGGGTAAAGGTATTATCGATGGCCCGGGTACCCGCCTCGAAATAGTCATTCGATTTCAGCCCGGTGATACGGCCCTTCAGAAGGACACCCGCCTGTAACGCGAAGCTGTCCAGCGACTGACGCACTGCCTGTGCCTGTGTGCCGAGACGTGCCTTGATGTCGGGATTGGTATTGAAGGCACGCTCCAGTGCATGGGCCAGCCCTTGCGAAGTAACCTGGGCAATCGCGTGCAGCTCGGACAGGCGTTCCTCTTGCCCATTGACAAACCGGCCCGCACTGATGATACCGGCCCCCAGCCCGCGGATTTGCCCCATCTTCTCGGTGAGAACGGGTATCCGGTTTACCAGCAGATCCATGAGGTAATATGTGTCCAGCTCGGGATCCAGAACCAGATTGGAGCTGTCGCCCACGTGGGCGGCCAGACTGATGATCTCATCCAGTAACGCCGTGTGACGCTTGAAACTCTCCTTGGCCGTCAGGTCAAAGGCCTGGCCCTTCAGGGATTGCCACTTTGCCTTGATAACCTGCAACTTCGCACTGGTGTCCAGTAATTCACCCGCTTCTCCGTCTGCGGCTGTTATGGCCTGCAGGTCCATATCGACCTCACGGCGTATCTGGAGAATTTGAGACTTAAGGCTGCTGTTGCCATTGAGATAGGCGTTAAGCATTCCCCGATGCCGGGGCAGGTGCTGGAGGATTTTTCTCATCGGTTCGAGGTATTTCACCCCGCTGATTTCCTGCCTGGCAAGATCAATTTCATTATCCTCTATCATCACCAGATTCACTGACACGATCGCTGTCATCAGCAAAAATACTGACCCTGCCAAACCCAGTTTGTAGCCCATCTTGAGTTTGCGAAAAACATTAAGCCGTGCCAACAAGCCTGCCTTGGGGGCCTTGCCCGCATTGATCTGCTGGTACAGGGCCTCTGCTGCGGTGATCTGGTCACGACTGGGCAGACTGCGCACCGACATGTATTCAGACACGCGACCATCTTTCCAGATCGGTGTGACATTGGCATTGACCCAATAGAAATCACCATTCTTGCAACGATTCTTGACCACGCCGATCCATGGCCTGCCGGCCCTGACCGTATCCCACAGATCCTGAAAGGCCGCTGGTGGCATGTCCGGGTGACGGATCATATTGTGATTCTTGCCGATCAGTTCCTGTTCGGAAAAACCACTGATATCCACAAAATCCGAATTGACATAAGTGATAATACCCTTCAGGTCCGTCTTGGAAACAATGAGTTGTCCGGCTGCCAACTGAACCTCGTTGTTGGTGACTGGCATGTTCGTTTTCATGGTGCTGTTTCTCCTTTTTCCAGGCCTCTACGGCCCTCCGATAAATGTTTAACGCCGGCAGACCCCAAGGTCATGTCGTTCGTGTCTCTATATTTAATGGGCCTGCATGGACGGCATCTCCAGGCCGCCCCCGCCCCTTGCCCGCCAGCCGCCATTCATGGCAACCTGCTGTACCAGTTCCGGGACATTGATAATCATGGCCACTTCGCCACTACCCAGGATGGTCGCCCCGCTGACACCATCCAGATGGGCAAAAATTCTGCTCAGGGGTTTGATCACCGTCTGGTATTCACCCAATAACTCATCCACCACCAGCCCGGCCTTTTGCCCGGCGAACTGGGTCACGACGATATTCTCGCGCTTGACCTGGTTTTGCGTTTCCTGGAACAGCTCACCCAGTCGAATAAAGGGCAAAACCTCACCACGCAGATTGATGTAATCATTGGCCTGCTCGCCGCCGGCCATGCCAGACAGTTCGACACACTCTTCCACCATATCCAGTGGAATGACATACGAGGAATCACCCACCTTGACCAGAAAGCCGTCGATGATTGCCAGTGTTAATGGCAGACGAATGCTGAAACGGCTGCCCTTGCCGGGCCAGCTTTCCACATCCACCTGGCCACGCAAGGACTCGATGTTACGTCGTACCACATCCATGCCGACACCCCGCCCTGAAACATCGGTGACCTGTTCGGCAGTGGAAAAACCCGGTTCAAAAATCAGCCGGTACACCTCCTGGTCGGTCAGTGTCTGACTGGGGTTGATCAAGCCTTGCTGTTCTGCCTTGGCAAGTATTTTTTCGCGTGACAAACCCCCGCCATCGTCTTCCACCTCGATAACGATCGTGCCGGAGTCGTGGTAGGCATTGAGTCGTAATTTGCCCTTGCCGGGTTTGCCCTGCTGCAAACGCTGCTCGGCCGGTTCGATGCCGTGATCGATGGAATTGCGCACCAGATGCATGAGGGGGTCGCCAATCTTTTCGACCACGGTCTTGTCCAGTTCCTTGTCGCCGCCACTCAGCTCCAGTTCGATATCCTTGTGCATTGTCTGACTCAAATCCCGCACCACACGCCGGAAACGATTAAAGGTTTCACCGATGGGTACCATGCGCAGACCCAGCCCGGTGTCACGAATGTCTTCCACCAGGCGGGACATGTTCTCCAGTGATTCAATCAGTGCCGTGTCCCGGGTACGGTTACCCAGTAATTTTGTATTGGCACTGGAAATGACCAGCTCTCCGACCAGATCGATCAACTGCTCCAGCTTGTCTGCGCTGACACGAATGGATTTACCGGCCAGATTCTGTTTTTCCCGTACCTGCTGCTGTTTTTTTGCCGCGACCTCGATAACCTCCGGGTGTACCACCCCTTCCTGGCGCAATATTTTGCCTAAAGGTTCGGACTGACCGATGGCTTGCTGACCTTCCTGATGTTGCAAGGCCTCATCGATTTCACGCTGTGTGGCGGCACCACTTTGTACCAGAATATCACCCAGAAGCAGTGACCCGTCGTTGACCAGTTGCTCGATCAGGTTTTCGTAAAGCGACAGATTGCTCAACGGCGGCAGGATATACAGACGGCAGTCATCCATGACAAACTGGAACACGTCTTCGATTGCCTGCTTGTCCACATTGCCGGTGATCTCTATTTCAAAGCCGAGATAGCAGCTTTCCGTGTCCATGTCATCGACAGCCGGCATTTCATCCCACAGTGTGACGAGGTTAACGATGTCGCCCAGTGTCCCCAGATAACGGATAAATGACAGCGGGTCCATGCCATTTCGCAACACGTCGTGCCCGAAGTGGATAGAAATATGCCAGTTATCCCCCAGAACGATATCGGTGGGTTCAAACTTCTTCATCCCGGGTTCGGCGGTTGTCACCGTTGTCTGATCTGTATCAGCCGGGGTGATGCCCAGATAGGTATTTAATTGTTGAGACAAGGTAAGGGTTTTTTGTTGTACTTCGTCATCCCCGCCATCCTGATCAGCGATGGCGGCATCTACCAGTTGCGCCATGACATCGCAGCAACTCAACAACAACGTCAACAACTCGGGGACAATCTCCTGTTCCCCGGCACGGACCCGATCCAGCAGGCTTTCGACAAGATGGGTGAAGGTGACCACGCATTCATAGCCAAACAGCCCGGATGAACCCTTGATAGTGTGGGCGGCACGGAACACGGAATTGATATGATCGAGATCGTCCGGATTGTTCTCCAGCTCCAGCAGTGACTGTTCCATGTCATCCAGCAGCTCGTGCGCCTCGGTTTCAAATATCTGTACACTCTCATCCATCGCTATATCCCCTTTACACCCGGCCGGGTGAAGTCTGTTCAGGCTCCGCATAGGCTGCAACAAGCTGGTCAGTAACATGAAACAGTGCGAACACGTCCTGCACGATATGTCCGTGGCCTTTCAGTTGCAGCTCTTTCTCCCGTCGCTCTGCTTCACGTTTAAGCAAGGCCAGCACCTGAAAACCCGACGTGTCCAACTCCGTAACCTGCGACAGGTCCAGTTCCATTGCCTCGCAACCATCCAGTTTTTGCAACAACTTGTCTTTTATCTCGCCAGCCGTATAGATGGTCATGTCCCCCTCTATTTTCGCCTTGCACTTTCCCTTGCTTGTTCGTGCTTTTAATGACATTTTGTTATTTCCTTTGTTTGTTCCCGTATACCGGCAACACTGTCAGGGTAAAACCAGTTTGGATACGGCATCCAGCAATTGTGGTGGCTGAAAAGGTTTGACCACCCACGCCTTGGCGCCGGCCACCTTACCCTCCTGCATCTTGCTATGTTCCGATTCCGTGGTAAGCATGCAAACGGGTGTGAACTTGTAGTTAGGCAGTTTTTTGACCTCCTTGACGAAGGTAATGCCATCCATATTCGGCATATTGACATCACTGATAATGAGATGAATCTTGACACCATTAAGTTTACTCAGTGCATCCACCCCGTCACCGGCCTCAATTACATCGTAACCCACACGTTTGAGTGCAAGACCCACAACCTGCCGGATGGAAGCCGAATCATCTACAATTAGAATAGTTTTACTCATAATTCTTTCCTAAAAAAATGCAACTTGTGATTGTGCCGTTGACTGTCCATTGGCCCCGTTGTGATTCAACCTTTGCTCCTCGGTGGTATAGGAGGTCTCCATTTGTTCCAGCCAGGATTTCACATCGAACAACTCTGCCTCTTCCTGCCCGGCGTCCTGCTCTGCGTATGCCTGGATACGATCGTGTAACATCGACATATGTCCGGTTACATGCTCAAGGATCTGGGAGACACGATCCTGAAATTGTAGTGACACCAGCATGTCCGAGATCTCGTTCTGGATAACCGTCCCTGTTTGACGCATGCTGGATGATGAATCAACCAGCGACGAGGTCACACCCTGGAAACGCGACATAACATCGCGTATGGTGGTTTCCGAATTCGCCACTGATTCCTTGTCCTGCTGTGAGGTTTGCTCGGTCAGCGCTACCACGGCAGACATTGACGTATTGATATTAATCACCATCTCGGATATCCTTTTTCCGGTGTTTGCAGATAGCGTCGAAAGCTCGCGAACCTCACCCGCCACCACGGCAAACCCCCTGCCATGCTCCCCGGCCCGTGCCGCCTCAATGGCGGCATTCAGGGATAACAGGTTAGTCTGACGTGCAATCACGGCCACTTCCTCGGCCATGGTGACCAGCTCACCCATGTAATTGCTGAAGTCACGAATCTCCTTGACCATATTTTGTTTTGCTTGCTGGGCACCGGTCAGTGCCTGGATAACGGAACCCAGATCCTGCTCGGTTGCCGTGAATAAATCGACGATGCTGCCATCGTTTCCTTCACTGATTTGCACTTTCTCTGTGGAATCACGTGAAGCGTCCACAGCTTGTTCCAGATCCAGAGCCAGGCTTGAAAACCGGGTCGCCAAATCGCTGATGGCCTCCTTTGTCTGATCACCGGCCGTACTGATCTGCCTTTTCCAGATAGGGAGTGAAGAGATATAGAGCTCATCAAATGTACCATGCGGTTCAGCCGCTCCTGTATCTGATCCGGATGACGACACATGCCGGTGCAATGACGCTACTGATCGGGACAACCACATGGCACACACCATGCCTGTAATCAGTATGGTGCTTGCCATGATGACAGTAACGCCACTTAATGGAGTAAAAGACAGGACGGCGCCCGCCCCTGCCAGGCCCAGTAATGTTGGCACAACCCAGTATCGCTTGTATTGCATGAAGTTCGTCATCACCTTATCCCTGTTTTATTTATTTCATACTGCCTTTGTTATTTTCTGTCTGCATTTCTGCTCGCTGTCATTCCCTTGGGTACATCTACCTTGCCATTGTTATTAAATAATGGCCCGCGGGTTATCTGTTATTATTAGCTTTCTCCCGCCATTGAACTTCCAGGTTTCCACTGTATTAATTTTCCCCGTTAATAACCAAATAACCTACCCAAACCAGACAATGTTACTGAACAATTGCTCCAATAAGGCGCCAAACCTGTCTTTTACTGATTGCCTTCTATCGACACTGATTTTCATTCGAGTGAAATGCAAATTAATATATTTACCGGTATTTCTGTTTACCTTCACAGTTCACTTCCTTAATGGCCTACCAAAAATATCGATATACGGATTCTGATAATGTCAGTTGTTCGCGTATTCATATGACCCCATCAGTCATGCGGTCATAATTCGAATCAGACTTATGTTTTCTTACACACTAGGTTTCGTCCCGCAGGCCGGATACTGGATAGGGATTAGTAATGTTTTCCATTAGGCTTTTTTACTAAAATGGTTTAGTCGAAATAACTAAGCGGTGGTAGGACATATCCTTACTGGCCATTGGCCACATGAATAGCACCTGTATCTGGCTGATTTCAGTGCCTGCATGTCGGGTGATGTGTTTTTTCTGAATCTCACCGCCCGGGGCGGTGGTTTATCCGGTTTTAATCAGTGACCACAAATTATTGCTGATGGCCTGATTACCGGACTATTCCACATTTGATCGCATAGCGGACGATTTCTGCGTTTTTCTTCATATCCATCTTTTTCATGATGCTCTGTCTATGGTTACTTGCCGTCTTGTCGCTTATCGACAATTCATGGGCAATTTCGGATACCTGCTTGCCCTCAGCCATGAGCTGAAATACCTGGTATTCACGATCGCTCAGGGCCTGATGCAATGCCTTCTTTCTTACCGGATCCAGGGTATATAGCAGACTGTCCGCAACATCATTATTTATATACTTGCCTCCATTTGCGACCTTCCGGATTGCCTGTACCAATTCATCCGGATCGCATCCCTTGGACAGGTAACCTGCCGCACCCGCCCGGAGCATCCGTATGGCATACTGATCCTCCGGGTAGACACTCAGGATCAGTATTTGAAGCTCGGGTTGTTCTTTTTTCATTTGCTTCATCACATCCAGCCCACTCTTGCCCGGCATGGATATGTCCAGCAGCACCACATCCCATTTTATCTTCCGCATCTTGTTAATGGCTTCTACTCCGGATTCCGCCTCGCCAATCAGGTCAAAATCCGTGCATCCCTTAAGCGTATACTTCAAACCCTCCCTGACAATTGCATGATCATCTACAATTAATATTTTCATCAGAATCGATTCTTCTTTGATGGTGCATTGTATTCAAAAACGGATCCCCTGGAACTGTTGGCGATATTTTGAGATTTCCCGGACTGTAATTCCTGCTGTATCTTGTGAAACCCGCAGCGCAATCGGAGCATCCCCTTCTCGGTCCACTCCAGGCCACATTGAGGACTGGAATGATGAGACGAAGCCCAACTGTCATCAAAAACAGCCCCCGCGCCGGCACCCGATCGAGGGGCCGAAGAATTTATCAGCCCCGCTATATCAGAATTGTCCAGATCGTTTTCCCGGTTATCCAATATGACCCAGTCAAATTCCTCTATATCACCAGGCGATTCCGTTGGCACTTTACCGGCATTCTCGTTATGACTGATCAAAATATCTTCACCTTGACACAGCGCCTTTCGAAGCTCTGCAAACCGATGTGCGGCCCCCGTAAATAATATTTTCATGCTGCTGTCTGGCGTGGCCGGCCGGGCTGCCGAGCCGGATACACGGCTTGACGAAACTGTTCGTTAATATCCACCTTGCACGCAACGGATAAAACCTTGCCAACACGTTGGGCTTTTTTATTACCAAACCGGTCCATCGGGATACCTATCCGCTTCATTAGCCGCTCCATGGCAACACTGGTGACGGTGACATATTGTTTAATGCCATGGCGTTCTGCAAAATCAAAAACGCTGCGAATCATTTCCAGGGTTACGGTATTGACTGCGGCCTGAACATTTTCACGGGCATTGACCGGTGCCACTGCAAACCGGCTGAGCTCCAGGATATTTTCGTCTTCAGGGGCCTGTTCGCCACATAATAACTGGGGAAAGATATCCTTCAGCATATAAGCCCCTGTTGTCGGAAGAATGCGCCAACAGCCCTCAACCTCCCGCGCCTCATTTCGTGCCACCAGATAAGTGGGGTCAAGGCAATCAAAATCATCCTTCTCCATGCCATTTTCACAATTCACTTGCCAACCCAGACGTTCATGGAATACCCGGTATCGCAAGCAAAACATTCCGTTCAGCATTTCCGTATCAGTGGACTGTTCATTTGCGTTTGTAATCAGAATTTCACTCATTGTTCCTGCTCCCCATGACTTTGAAAGACAGGGGAAGTTAACAACAAGTGACTTTCCTACAGTACTGTAAGAAATGACAGGTAATGCAATAACTAAATGATTATCATGCTAAATGTTTTTGGATGATGGAATTGTAAGTTGTCTTGCCCGGGGAATGGCAGACCATTGCAATCATGCCAGCTGGGGGGTAATGAGACCGAGTGAAACTGCACGGGCTACAGTCTGCGCCCGATTAACAACATTGAGTTTTTCCGCCGAGTTTTGCATATGAAAAACAATCGTACGTTCAGACACGCCCAGAATCTGTGAGGTCTCCCACGCAGTCTTTCCGTCTGCAACCCATAGCAGGCATTCTTTCTCACGCCGGGTAAGGTTGACCTGCCCCAATGGCAGAATATCGTTCGCAAATACCCTGCGCACGGCCTCATGAACGTATGCCGTGAAAAGCTGGGCATGAGGCATCACCTGAAGTATATGTTTATTTGTATAGCTATTATTTTGAATTGAAGACAGATTAAATATGGCAAACTCACCCTGCGGAGTATGCACAGGAATACTGATGCCGCTGTTCAGCCCAAACCCCTTCGCCTCATACATAAACTGCCGGGTGTTTTCATCTTGTTGACCCATCTGCGTTATGTAATCCCAGGTAACGGGCGTTATATGCGAGGCACAATGGGTAACGACAGGATCAATGCCCATGTAATTTTCGGATTCGTAACGGGCTCTCCACTCGGCGGGGTAATTACTGATGTAAATAAAGTGTGGCTTATTAAATGTGGTCGGGATCATCGAGCCATAAAGAAACCGGTCAAACCCTAACTGTTCACATAGCTCTGAGCAGGTTAAGTGGATCTCATCCACGGTCTCTGCCCTGGTGAGTGAACTGATTAATTCCTGGCAACAGATTATGGCCATTCTGGCAGTCCATTACCGAATTGATTATTACCATTCACATAATGAACGCAAGACATTAGCCCCATTCTGCTACCCCATATCCTGTAATCTGAATTTCCATTAAATTAATGCATTAAAATATTGGGATTTATTTCACCTAATAAAACAGGTGTCTACCATAGGATAAACCACTATTTTTTACTAAGAAGAATGCGGAATTAAAAGGGAATAACATCCTACACCACCTGCAAAGCGGCGGCTGCAATGAAGGACTCTGGAAGGGGCCATCAGGTATTTTTTATACTATTCAAACCCGTCATTCGGCCGAAAATGAAAGCGAATAGTAAGAACCATTAAATCTTATTAGCCGCAAATACTATATTTCTTAAAACCTTGTTTAGCTACGTATGAACGCAAATAATCATTATCAATATTTGCGAGTATTTGCGGCTATCTCTTTGCACCCCTTAACGGCAGTGCCTCTTTGTGTCTCACCGCCTCAGGCGGTGGTTCACCTGATTTTAATTAAGCAGACATGGGGTGGTATTGATATATACCGGTTCACTGTTGTCCCGTTAACCCATGACGAATACAGTTAAAATGTAAGCGGCAAGTGCGTTTCGGGCTAACCCGCAATCCGGACATGAAACCGGCAAGCCGGATCAAGACACGCAAAATATGCCCTCCATTGCGGCTCGGCTGCCGCATCATCCGTGCGGCAGACGGTCTTGATCAGGCTTGCCGGTTTCATGTCCTCACATTATCATGTGCTTCATAAAGTTAACGGAACAGTGTTACAGGTTGATAAAGCACTAGCTTACAAGACCATTCTCTGCGGCATAACGCATCAAATCGGCATTATTCCTCATATTCATTTTCTTTAAAAGATTGCTACGATGGGTGCTTATTGTCTTCGCACTCAGGGAAAGCTTCCCGGCAATACCTGAAACTGTCATGCCCGAGGCCAGCAGATGAAATACCTGAAACTCCCGGTCACTTAATAATTCATGCGGTGATTTCTCTGCATCAAGATGACTGCCAAATGCAAGTTTCTCTGCAACGGACTCACTGATATAACTCCCGCCCTTCGCTACTTTACGTATTACACTTATCAGCTGATCCAGTACACAACGTTTGTTCAGATAGCCTGATGCACCTGTTTTCAGTACCCGGATTGCATACTGCTCTTCCGGGTGCATACTCAGTACAAGCACCGGAAGACCTGGTTGCTCTTTTTTAATCTGCTTTAGAACATCCAGACCGCTCCTGTCCGGCATGGTCATATCCAGCAACACAACATCCCAACTTTCTTCACGCACCTTTTTTATCGCTTCGTTTCCGGAACCCGCCTCTCCACCTACAAGCATATCATCGGTGTCGGCAAGTAGCTGTTTCAGACCGGCACGAACAATTGCATGATCATCGACGACCAATATTTTTATCACTGCTTTATCCTCTAACAGCCGGTTAATGGCATAGTTAATATTACCACTGTTCCACCACCGGCGTTATTATTGATAAGTACTTCTCCGCCGAAGGCCATGGCACGCTCTCGCATTCCCTGTAATCCAAATGATTGCCTGTTGTGTAACTGCTCATTACTGATGCCTTTCCCGTCATCCCTGATGGTCATGAGAAACTGCCCACCCTTGACCTCCAAAAAAATATTTACGTGACTTGCCCCGGAATGACGCCCGACATTGGTCAGCGCTTCCTGGAGAATACGGAATATAGTAATATTTTTATCATTATCTATACTGACTCCGTCCAGAACCACTTTTGTATCACATTTAATTCCGGTACGCTGCTGAAATTCTCCCGCGTACCAGGGTATTGCCGCCTCCATCCCCAGGTCATCCAGTAATGCTGGACGCAACTGTGTGGTAATTCGTTGTACTGATTCAACGGTAGCGTCAATCAGATCAAGTATCGATTTTATTTTTTCACGCAAGATCAGATCCGGGGCCGACAGATTCTTGTCTACCCAGTGAATATCCAGGCTTAGCGCCAACAATGCCTGGCCCAGTTCATCATGGACCTCCCGTGCAATACTGGCCCGTTCATCCTCTCTGATCGATTGTAGATGAGCAGTCAATTCCCGTAGTGACTCACGTGATTTATGTAACTCACCGGTCCGCGCTACGATCAGATCTTCCAGATGCCCACGATGGTGGTGCAATTCCTGCTCGGTCTGTTTACGTATGGTGACATCACGCAAGGTACTGACGATACCCATGGCCGTGCCGGCATTATCCCGGATCAGGGAAACGGCATGCTCTGTGGGAAAAATTTCACCGTTCTTGCGTTTAAGTTCGAATTCAAAACGGGCAATTTCTCCTTTATCGAAGGCCACCTTGATACGTCTTACAAATTCCACAACATGGTCATGGTCCACATGGATCACCGCCATCGGCAGGCCTGCAACTTCCGCTTGCGAGTAACCCAGCATGGCTTGACTGGCCGGGTTTATGTCGACCATCAGCCACTCGGGTGTGGTGACTAATAACCCTTCCTCCATGGCATTGAAAATACTCCGTTGCCACAATTCTGATGTTGCCAGGGCCTCTTGCGTACGTTTACGCTCAGCGACCTCCAATTCCAGGACACTGGCCCGATACTGCGCCGCGTGGGCCCGATCCACCACCAGGGCCAGCAGCAGGGCCAGCAGCAGACCAACAATCAGCTCAATCAGTGGCAATAACGATGTCTGATCCACCAGCAGTTTTTGGCTGGGCAGAAGACGCAGGTTCCAGTCGAGGTTGATGATACTGATTGATTGTGTACGGATCAGGTTTGGCTCATACACTACACCCGCATCGATGCGACGATAAATTTCTTCGTTGCCATCGAATACCTCGATTGCAAAATCCTTGCCCGCCAGGTTGTTCAGGATGGATTTGAACAGTTTTGCGATGCGAAACACCCCGCCGATATACCCATCAAAACGGCCGTCAATATAAAGCGGATAATAGACAATGATGGCCTTGCCGCCCGGGTGCAACTCGATGTTGCGAGTCGCTACAACTGCATGCTTCAATCTGGCGGTCTCCAGTGCCCGTGTGCTGCGCGATTCAAGGGCAGGATATAGATTCCTGGTAGTCTCATTACCCGACATGGGTTCAATCCAGCTCACATGCGTTGAAGGATCGACCCACATGATAGCCTCCAGCCCTTTGTTATGTTGAAGATAATGTATGGCGTCTGCACTCCAGAGGGCATGTGGTGTACCACCTTGATTCTCCCAACGCCGGGCCATGCGGCCTATCGCCAGAATTTGTTGACGCATGCTGTTCTGGATCTTTACAACCAGGTTGTCGACCTGACTCTCTATGAAATGTATGGCTTGCAGACGTTCCTGCGCAATCAGTGACTGCCACAGGATGATAACCAGGACGGCCAGTCCGATGCCGCTCTCCAGCGCCATGTTATGGGCCTTTATTCCCGACTCCTGCTTTATCAACAAACGCCATAGAAAGGCCAGGTGCCCGATCCCGAGCAGGACGAATCCAGCCGATGTATTGACCGCCATGTAAGTGGAATGAGACCAGCCGTAGGGCGTCTCCCCCCCTATCGCATAGCCCAGCAGGTGTCCCACCCCCAGGGCCAGAACGCTGATACCAAACGCCCGGGCCACCAGAATGCAGATGCGCGGCCAACACCCTCCAGCCATGATCAGCAAAAATAACCCGCTCAGGAGGTGGGCCAGGGCCGTACTTGGTGCCATGCGGCCGGGGAAGGCAGTCTTGGTGGTGATGTCAGGTTCAAACAGGAATCGATCGATCCCGAAGTCAGCACCAAAGAGATACTGCATGAGGGTCAACAGGGAGAAAATGGTTACAAGGCCACCACAAAACATGGCCAGTCGTGACCGATGATAGACCAGGGCCAGTAATCCGATGCCACACAAACTAAAACCCAGGGCCGTATTGTATTGCATCGGGGTTAAATGCGCCTGCAACTGGATCAGGAGTGTCGAGTGGGTGTACCAGCCAACCATGCCCAACACACCCAGCAATATCACCAAGATGCAAAGGGTGACTACACCCTTCTTCATCCAACCGGTATCTGCAGTATTTTGTTTTGAACTGAACATAGAAAAAAGCACGTCAAATAATGATGATTTCTAATGCGGGTGGCTGTGAATATTTTTTCTATCCAGGGTATCCAGCAAGTTTATACTCACATATGCCATGACCATCAGCAATCAGGTATGGATTGTAATACGGAGGCCGGCCTTTTTATAAATAATCCCGTCCAGTGAATATTTCTTGCCTCTTCCACAGGGCCCTCTTTATATTCTTCAGGCCTTGCCACACTCAGCACCCCCAACAAAAAAAGTATGATAATTATCTGTATGAGTATGTCACCATCTTTCCGGTTTTAGTAGCCCGGCTCTCTACAATATGATGAATCTGCATATTTATTTGCTTTGAAGAAGAAAAGGTCTACGGTAAATTAAAATACAATTTATTATGAAAAAGGGTTGACGAAGGACTCAGAGCGTATTGTTACATATTGTTAAAATAACGGGTTTTAGTGGCACGTGACATATTCGAGATGCCTGCAACGGCGTGAACGGGCTACCTTCCTCATGCAATACCGCCCGCAAAGCGAGTAGTATTAAAGGCCCCTGGGAGG
>DRJK01000082.1 GCA_011052215.1 Gammaproteobacteria bacterium | reverse complement strand
TATGCCGCGAGCACAGGGATGTGCAGGAGCGGCTTTGTACACGGAAGTACTTATGCCGCGAGCACAGGGATGTGCAGGAGCGGCTTTGTACACGGAAGTACTTATGCCGCGAGCACAGGGATGTGCAGGAGCGGCTTTGTTACACGGAAGTATATGCCGCGAATCGAATACAATCGCGGCTCACCCTATTGGGTCGCGTCGTTAACTATCCCGTCCAGCAGGTCGCCGATCGCCTTCAGTGCTTTTTTCGATGCGGCATTACCTACCACCAGCGGTTTGCGGTAGGTTATGTATATCTTCCCGGGTTCATCGGTCAGTTCATAGATAGTAATGATGTAGGGACAGAAGGCGATGTTGTGTGGATCGGCCTCCATGGTCGCTCGTGACAAGGTCGAGCTACAGAAGTTATAGGCCTGACCATATTTATAGATATCTTTGGTCGCCCCGACAGCGGCGGCGGTGCGATGCAGCATCTTGCCAATATGGTTAACACCATTGATCTTGATACCACGATCACCGATGGCCTCCTTGATGGAATCGACGACATATGAAAAGTCGTCTTTAATCACCCTGGTGGTCTTGTAATTCGTATTCAGCGGGTCGTTACCCGGGGCACCTGCATATACGGCCAGTGAAACCATCAGAAAAAAGCCTGCCAGAATCCGTTTCAGTACATTCATTCGTCTCTCCTGTCCAAAACAATATATTCATTATAGCGTTGTGGTTTATTAAATATCCACAAATCATAAATTCCCATATAAAACATAACCATTTAGCACCGCCATACATAAAAAAAATGGTATGCTTCAGACCATCACTATATGAGTCGAGGAGCGGAAATGGAGACAGGAACCTGGATAGGTCTGGGGGTTATCGGTGCCATCGTGATCTGGATGATCAGCATGTACAATGGCCTGGTCAATCTGCGCAATCAGGTCAAGAATGCATGGCGACAGATCGATGTGCAACTGAAACGCCGGCATGAACTGATACCCAACCTCGTGGAAGTTACCAAGGACTACATGGAATATGAACAGGAAACCCTGGCAAAGGTCATCCAGGCCCGTAATGGTGCGGTCAATGCACAAGGCCCGGAAGAGGCCATTGCCGCTGAAGGAATACTGTCGGGGGCACTTGGAAAACTGTTTGCCCTGATGGAAAATTACCCGGATCTGAAGGCCAACGAAAACGTCAGCCGCCTGATGGAGGAGCTGAGCAGTACCGAGAACAAGATCGCCTTTTCCAGGCAATTTTACAATGACAGCGTCATGGCCATGAACAATGGCGTTGAGGTTTTTCCGGCCAGCATGATTGCCAATATGTTCGGGTTCAAACAAGCCACTTATTTTGAAGTCCCCGAGGAAGAAAAGGCAGTCCCGAAAGTCAACCTGCGCTGATAGCACCATCTGACCCGGAACCAGCCAATGCCTGCCAGCAAGACAGTCCCCTGTCCCGAGTGTGGTGCCCTTAACCGGGTACACCGAAAAACTTGTCGCCTGTGTGGTGCCCTGCTGAACCCTGCAGCAACAAATAAACCACGGTTACAAAAAAAAATACTCCGGCGCACGGATTTCATCGCCGCCTCACGCGCCAATCAGTCGGCAACCCGGAAACTGGTCATGATATTGCTGGCCATTGCCGCGGTGCTGGGCTACCTGATTGGCTGGACGGCACAGGTCTCGATGGGTGAAATTCCCGCCCAGGCCAAAGACCCACTGCTGTTTTTCAGCCAATGGGGGCTGATTGCATCGCTAATCCTGATTACTGTCAGCCTGCTCTGGACATGGATCGCCTTTAAACGCGGTGACCGGATTGTCATGAAAATGACCGGGGCACAGCTTGCCAGCATGGATGAAGAACAAGTGTTATATAATGTCGTGGATGAAATGGCACTGGCCGCCGGGGTATCCAGGCCCACTGTCTACATCATCGAAACAGATGCCATGAATGCCTTTGCTACCGGCATGTCACCGGCCCGGGCATCACTCGGTGTCACCCGCGGTCTGTTGAACAACCTCAGTCGAGATGAGTTACAGGGTGTCATCGGTCACGAAATGGGACATATTGTTAACTGGGATATCCGTTACGCCACTGCGGTCAGCGTACTGGTAGGGCTGATTGCCCTGATCAGCGACAGTATTTTACGTTCAATGTACTACGGTGGAGGGACCACCCGTCACCGTGGTGGTGGTCGCGGTAAAAACAATGGCGCTGCCATATTATTTGTTGTCATGATTGTTTTTGCCGTCCTGGCTCCCCTGATTGCACGTCTGGTACAGATGGCCGTTTCAAGGCAGCGGGAATTCCTCGCGGATGCCTCCAGTGTACGCCTGACACGAAACCCGCATGGACTGATCTCGGCGCTGGAAAAACTGTCCGGTGAAACCGTCCAGTTTAAAGGTGCCAACCGGGCCACCCAACATCTGTTTATCATCAATCCGTTCCGTAATTTTACCGAAAAGGCCAGCAGCCTGATGTCGACGCACCCGCCACTTGAACGTCGTATACAACGATTACGGAATCTGGGGGGTAAATAGTCTGACCAACTGCTAATGTCCCGTTAACTTATAACGGATGTAGTTGAAACATAAGCGGCAAGTGTTGTGTTTTGTTTTGTGCTAGCCTCTTCTCATTGATGAAAAGAATTGTTCATTGGTTTTGGTGTCCTTAAGCTTGTTCATCAGGAACTCCATCGCCGCCAGCTCATCCATAGGATGAAGCAGCTTGCGCAGGATCCAGACCATTTGCAGTTCTTCCTGGTCGGTGATTTTTTCTTCACGCCGGGTACCTGAACGGTTGATATTGATTGCAGGGAAAATGCGCTTTTCGGCGATTCTCCTGTCCAGATGAATTTCCATATTACCCGTTCCCTTGAATTCTTCGTAAATAACATCATCCATGCGCGAACCGGTATCAATCAGTGCAGTCGCCAGGATCGTCAGGCTACCACCCTCCTCAATGTTACGTGCCGCACCAAAAAATCGTTTTGGACGATGTAATGCATTGGCATCGACACCCCCCGTCAACACCTTGCCGGATGAGGGAATGACGGTATTGTAGGCGCGTGCCAGGCGGGTAATGGAATCGAGTAGTATAACGACATCCTTCTTGTGCTCCACCAGACGCTTGGCCTTTTCTATGACCATTTCGGCAACCTGGACATGCCGGCTGGCGGGCTCGTCGAAGGTGCTGGAAATCACCTCTCCACGGACAGATCGCTCCATCTCGGTGACTTCCTCTGGGCGCTCATCAATCAGTAATACGATCAAATGACAATCAGGACAGTTGGATGCTATCGACTGTGCAAAACTGGCCAGCATCATGGTTTTACCTGCCTTCGGGGGTGAGACGATCAGGCCACGCTGACCTTTTCCAACCGGTGCCGCAAGATCAATAATTCTGGCTGTCAGGTCTTCTGAACTGCCATTACCCTGCTCCATACGCAAACGCCTTGTCGGGAAAAGCGGGGTGAGGTTCTCAAACAGGATTTTATTTCGGGCGTTATCCGGTGTATCAAAATTTATTTCCCTGACCTTCAACAAGGCAAAATACCGTTCGCCATCCTTGGGTGGACGGATTTTGCCAGACACCGTATCCCCGGTTCGAAGGCTGAATCTCCTGATCTGGCTGGGTGATACATAGATATCGTCCGGCCCGGCCAGATATGAGCTGTCAGCCGATCGCAGGAAGCCAAAACCATCCTGCAGTATTTCGAGGACACCGTCCCCGAAGATATCCTCACCGTTTTTTGCCTGTGCCTTGAGGATACCAAAGATGACATCCTGCTTTCGCGAGCGGGCCAGTCCTTCAAGTTTTAAAGAGGTGGCTATGTCAACCAGTTCAGATGCGGATTTTGCTTTTAATTCTGTAAGATTCATGATGATTTTATTCAAGGATTGGTTGGAAAAACGGGGGCGTCACAGCGGACCACTAAAATTAAGTCAATATCTGGGAAATACCCGGTCAGTTATTTTTGTTGCAGTCAGTTTGATTTAAAACGGATTATTCTTGATTTTTAAATGTAGCACGAAATAGATCGGCCGTCCAGTTTCCGGTTAAAACAGCCTGGGAAATCTCACAGATTGCTGTCCAGAAACGCAGTTAACTGTGATTTTGAAACGGCTCCTACCTTGGTCGCCTCGACATTGCCATCCTTGAACAGCATAAGGGTCGGGATGCCGCGAATACCGTATTTTGGTGGTGTTTCAGGATTATCATCGATATTCAGCTTTGCGACTTTCAGTTTGCCATTATACTCACCGGCTATTTCATCAAGAATAGGGGCAATCATCTTGCAGGGACCACACCACTCAGCCCAGTAATCCACCAGAACTGGCTGGTCAGACTTGATTACTTCTTGCTCAAAAGTAGCATCAGAAAGATACATAATCTGGTCACTCACGCTGATTTATCTCCTGGTCCGGGTAGTTTAAGTATCAGTCCCGTCATCTTCAATACAAAACCGGCTTGCAATAATCAATGAAAATTCTGCTTAACTGATGTTATGACCATTATGGTCGGAAACAGCAATGGATTTCAAGCCCCCGGCAAAGTTTCGCTCAAAATACTGAAAAAACAGCAATAAACATACGATTTATGCAATAAACCTGTTAAGATCAATATCTTATTGTCACAGCCGTTTCCGTAAGACGACTTAATATATAAAAAATTACTGAATTATTGCGCTTCAAAGAAGCAGCTTTTGCCAACCCCATGCATGATAAAAAACATTTAACGGAGATTACATTTGATCGGCTCGGACTCAGACCCGAGGTGCTAAAAGGTGTGACAGAGGCCGGTTTCGAATACTGCACGCCTATCCAGGCGGAAACCTTGCCGATCACCCTGTCTGGCAAGGATATTGCGGGCCAGGCACAGACCGGGACGGGTAAAACTGCGGCCTTCCTGCTGGCCCTGTTCAACCGCCTGTTCGAACAGGGCAGCCACACCGGCTCGAAAAATCCGCGTGCCCTGATACTGGCCCCGACACGTGAACTGGCTATACAGATCCATCATGATGCCGTCCAGCTTGGAAAATATACCGGCTTCAGTTTTGCACTTGCCTATGGTGGAACGGGTTATGAAGAACAGAGAAAAACAATTGCATCTGGCATCGATATACTTATCGGCACACCGGGAAGGCTGATTGATTATTTCAAACAGCATGTATACAACCTGCGTGACATTCAGGTTATGGTGGTGGATGAAGCCGACAGGATGTTTGACCTGGGGTTTATCAAGGATATCCGCTACCTTTTCCACAGAATGCCCGACCCCGACAAGCGCCTCAACCTGCTGTTCTCTGCGACAATGAATTTCAAGGTTACCGAGCTGGCCTATGAACACATGAACCAGCCGGAACTGATTGTGATTGAATCTGAAAAGGTCACGGCAGACAAGGTAAAACAAACGGTTTATTACACCGCCAATAATGAAAAAATTCCATTGCTTGTCAACCTGATCAAGTTACATGATTCCAGTCGCAGTATCATTTTTGCCAATACCAAGCGTGCTGTAGAGAGGATCGGGGCATATCTTGAAGGCAATGACATCAAGTCGGCCATCCTGTCGGGTGATGTACCGCAAAAAAAACGCCAGACCCTGTTAAAACGTTTTCAGGATGGTCAGCTACCTATCCTGGTTGCAACCGATGTCGCTGCAAGGGGGCTGCATATCATGGGTATCAGTCATGTATTTAACTTTGACCTGCCCCAGGACCCCGAGGACTATGTCCACAGAATAGGCAGAACGGCACGGGCCGGTGCCAGCGGTGATGCCATCAGTTTCGCGTGCGAGGATTTTGCCTATTCCCTGCCTGATATCGAGGAATTCATCAGTCATAAAATTGAACAGCAGAGCGTCAGCAAGGAACTGCTGGCCAAAATAAAACCACCCGTAAAAATAAAAAGAAACCAGGGGCGCAAACCCGCACCCAAACGGCATCAAGGCAGGAGAGACAGCAGACAACGGTATAGTAAATAATAATAAACTGCCTGATAACAATACAGGGCATTCTGAATGTCAGACGGTTTTAACGCTTATTGGCTTTATTAATCCCGCAAAGTCATATTATACTTTCAGTCATCACCAATTCGATTGACCACCCGGCAAGACAGTATGACCAACATAAAAAAAGTTGTAATCAAGGCCCCCTCCCAGCAGGAGCACCTTAACCCTGCGGCCATGCTGGATCCGGGCGATCTGACCGAATGGCTTGGCTCCCTGCCCCTGCTCAAGCCCATTCCCACTGTCCAGCAAATTATCGAGATCGTAACAACCCTCAATGCACAACAGATCAGTGTGAAAAAACGCCAACAACTGCTCGATGCGATTTGTGAAACCGCATTGAAAATATACCCCTCTCTCAACCCGGAAACCCTGGCAAGGCTCTCAATAAAAGAGACCGCGCGCAACCAGGTCCACATTCAGACCACGCAATTATGTACCTCAACTGCGGATGGCTACAAAATTATTATCAGGGATGCGATCAATAATGATGCGAAAGATCTGGAAGATGTTATTTTCCTTCCCCTCTATCATGCCATTGAACTGCTTTCACTGGCCCTGTTAAGCAGCTATCGAAATTACAAGGCAACACCGGTAAGCCTGTATCATGATATACACCAACTCTATCTGCTGGCCGAGATGACCGGCCTGCTCGACCTTGAGATTGAAAGGGGCTCATACACCTTGTCGGCAGACACCATCGGGCAAATGTACAGGCAAATCATGATCCTGGCATTTCTTGACCCTTTCCACATGCCGCCGGGTATGGTCGAGAAACTGTATGAACGCCTTGCGCAGATGTCACAGTACTGCACCATTCTCTCACGCGTGCCCGATCCGGATGCGGCCGAAATTTTCATTGTCGACCTCTATACCGATGAGGCACCCCGCGCAATATACAAGGTATCAGAGCAGGCCGACCTTAAAATGCCGCGCGTCTTTGATACCAAGCCACTGCTGAATAAAATCCGTGCCGACATTACCTTACTCCAGTCAGAAGACGAGTCACCTGCAATAAAAAATGAAATGGGGCTGCTGCAAAGACTGATCCCGCCCGACAAGGAGCAGGTGACGCGCAAATCAGAGCGCATGGAAACCAGCCGGGTATGCCGGGTCACATTTGGTATAGATGCTGTTTACCATTTTCTTAATCTTGAAAAAAAGGAGCTCGTGCAGGTATTACAATCAGATGCCGACAATTTCGGGAATCACGCCCTGGAATCATGGACGATCATAAACGAAAGTACAGAGGGCTACAGCCTGTGTAACCAGGCAACAACAAGGCATGATGTGCGGGTAGGCGATATTGTCGGGCTGCTGACCGAGGAGGCCGGGGTTGGGCGAAACCATGGAAAGATAGCCGTTATCCGGTGGATGCAACACAGCCAGAATGATGTGATTAACATGGGTCTTGAAATCATTGCTGGCAATATTCTTCCTGCCATGTGCCGCCTGCTTGATGCCGCTGGCAGCAAAGACACCTGTGCCGGTATTTTTATCAGCAGTAATTCCGCAACGGGGATGCCTGCGACGTTAATCACACCGAAAATGATCTATCGCAGGGGGCGGATCATGGAGGTTACCATTGGCGAGCAGCCCATGAAGATTGAAGCCGGGTATTTACGTGATGACACCTTTACATACGATTTGTTTGATTTTATCAGCCTTGATTCCTGATTCCGGAATAACCTGGAGACTGTTATGCCAAAGCCGGCGAAACCCGATATTAAAATTACATCAGATAACAAGTGCGGCTTCTGTACGGGATCAAAATGCTGTACCTACTTTACCCAGCAGGTTGAAACCCCTCGTTCAAAGTACGATTTTGAACATCTCCTGTGGCAAATTTCACATGAAAATACCAATGTCTACAAGGATGAAGATGGCTGGTATTTAATGATCAACAGTAAATGTACGCATCTGAAAAAAGACGGCCGTTGTAAAATCTACGATGTACGCCCTGAAATTTGCCGTGTTTACGAGAATGATTATTGCGAATACGATGAGCCTGCAGAAAAAGGCTTTAAACTGTTCTTCGCCGACTACAAGGCCTTGCATAAATACTGCAAAAAACGTTTTAAAAAATGGGCAAGATAGACAGGTAAAATAGCAGGCCCGGGAATACGTTAACCCCTGACAAGGTCCCTGACCATATACAGCGCCGCAATACTGCGTGCCTCTGTGAAATCATCCCGCGACATGAGCTTTCCCAGCTCCGACAGGTGCCAGGGTACTACCTCGATTTCTTCAGGCTCATCACCCTCTGCCGTGGATTCATACAGGTCCCTTGCCAGCACAATGTGGGTTGTATGGCCGAGGTATCCCGGCGCCAGGGTGATCGAGCTAATGTGATCCAGCTTTCTTGATGCATAACCGACCTCTTCCTGAATTTCACGATTGGCCGCATCCAGGATGTGCTCATCACCTTCTATCTTGCCCTTTGGGAACCCCAGTTCATAGCGGTGTAACCCTGCTGCATATTCGCGTATTAACAGGACGGTATCATCATCCAGCATCGGCACAATCAACACGGCACCACGCTTCGATCCTTTTAGCCGTTCGTAGCGGGCATGGATACCATTTGAGAACTCCAGATCCAGTTGCTCAATTTCAAAGAGTCGAGTTTTTGCAATCGTTTCAACATTCAGTATTTTCGGTTTTTTCATCATTCAGTATCCGGCATGGCTGGTTGGTTTTCATCACTCGGTGCCTGCTCGTTGTTTCAGTTTAATTCTGGTGATTAACCGCCCTTCAAACCATGCATCAAAACGTATACCGTGTACGCTCTTCGTTACCTTGAGCCCTTTTTGTTCAAGCGGCTCAATGCCTGTAAAAACAAGGTTGTGTGGAAGCCTGACATCCATGGTTACCCACATTGGAAAATAACCATCAAGAAATTTTCGCATAAAAGGGCCATTTTGTATTATAAATGAACCATCAGGTTGAGATATTAATGCCCGGCTTTCGGCTTTAACACAAACACGGGCATCTTGCCTGATATCCGTTAATTGAATGGTTGGCCCTTCAACCCGGGCATCCCCCATATTCCGCCAGGATATTAATTCCAGCTTCCTGATACTATCCTTATGATAAACGATCTGAACCTTGGGAAACTTGTCCATATTTTCATGACACTGCACCAACTTCACCCAGCCTGTTCTGACGCTGTCAGGCAAGACAACCAGTTTGGTCTGATGATGATATATGGGTTTATCGGGTTTTTTCTCAAGAAAAGTCAATTCGCCTTCATTAATGTCTCTCAATGATTTGTCAGGATCGTCAAGACTGTCCCAATCAACCTGCTCCTGTGACCATGCCATCATTGGCAGCAGGAGCATGACAATACAAAAACCGGGTAGTCTGGTAAAAAAACGCATTCGATAAATTCTCCCTGTATGGTTACTACTAGATTAACCTTTTATGAAGGGATAGCAAGGTAGACATATCATCAGGCGATGTTACTATTTCAATTTAATCCCCTTGATGGACGCAACCCCGGTATGAAGCTGGACTGGTCACACATCGATACGATATTTCTCGACATGGACGGTACCCTGCTGGACCTGCATTTTGACAATTACTTCTGGCTCGAGCATGTACCGCTACGCTATGCCCAGATGAATGATATGGATGTCGATCAGGCCAAGCAGGAGCTGTTCCCTCGATTCAGAAAAATAGAGGGAACCCTGGAATGGTACTGTATAGATCACTGGAGTAACGAGCTGGGGCTGGATATTGCCGTTCTTAAGGAAGAGGTCAACCACCTGATATCGGTCCATCCGCATGTCACTGACTTTCTGGGCGCAGTACGTCTGCACAGGAAAAGAGTCGTGCTGGTCACCAATGCACACGGCAAAAGCCTGACACTGAAAATGGAAAAAACACAACTTGGCGGGCATTTTGACGCCCTGATCTGCTCACATGATATGGGCCTTCCCAAGGAAGACCCCGCCTTCTGGAGTTTGTTACAACAAAAGGAACCCTTCGATAAAGACAGAACCATCCTGGTTGATGACAGCCTGTCCGTGCTACGTTCTGCCGATAGTTACGGGATTCGGTATTTATGTGCAATCTACAAACCCGACACACAGTCACCCGTTCGGGATATCGTTGAATTCCCGGCCATACACAGCTTCCTTGAAATTACCCCCGAGCTTCAGTCCTGATATTGAATTAATAAAAAACCATATCACTGGTACAACAGGCAGAATCATTCCTGTTAATAAACCAGCTAAACGCAAAGAAAACCTTTTTAGTGGTTTATACATTATCATTTACGGTTACCGGCATGCCTGGTCAAGACACGCAAAACATGCCATCCATGGCGGCTCGGCTGCCGCGTCCGTGCGGCAG
>DRJK01000081.1 GCA_011052215.1 Gammaproteobacteria bacterium | reverse complement strand
CTGGCTCTGGCAAGGTGGTCAAGATCGAGGACAATATGTTTAACAGTATTGTGGATGGTGTCGCCAACGTAATGGACCTTAAGAACTGACCCGCATTTCTGATCAGGATGACTTCGCCTGCCTGTCACCCAGCAGCAAGGTGGCCAGGGCCGGCAACAGTACCATGGCCGCCAGCATATTGGCTATGAACACAAATGTCAGCAATATGCCCATGTCTGCCTGAAACTTCAGGTCAGAGAAAATCCAGGTACTGACGCCCATCGCCAGTGTCAATGCCGTGAACAGAACGGCATGGCCCGTTGTTGTAAAGGTGTTGAACAGGGCCTCCCGGACAGGCAGGCCATCTGCCAGGTATTCACGCAGCCTGCTATAGATATAAATGCCATAGTCAACACCAATGCCGACACCCAATGCCACCACCGGCAGAGTGGCAACCTTCAGGCCTATGTTCAGGTAGACCATCAGTGCGTAGGTTAATATGGACACCAGTGCCAACGGTATAACAATACAGAGCGTGCCCGGTATTGAGCGGAATCCAAGAATGCACAGCAGCACAATGGCGGCATAAACATAGATCAGCATCGGCAACTGTGCCGCTTCAACCGCTTCATTGGTGGCCGCCATCACGCCAATATTGCCGCTCGCCAGTTTAAAACTGACCTCGTCGTTGCTGTTTTCTGACTCGTATTTTTTAATGACATTAACGATATGGGCGATTGTTTCGGCCTTGTGGTCGCGGGTAAAAATATAGACTGCCATAACGCTACAGTCAGAATTCAGCAGGCCCGTGCTGGTATCAAACGGCGTCACGGACTGTGCCAGAACATACTGGTTCCTTGACAGGGCCCGCCATTTCAGACTTCCCTCGTTCCAGCCAGCGTTAACAATCTTTGCAAGCTGGGGAAGGCTGATAACCGACTGCACCCCTTCAACATTCTGCATTCGCCAGGCAAAACGGTCTATTTTTTCCATCACGCTGTATTTTGTACAGGCCCCTTTCCCTGCCTCGGCAATAATGGTTAGCACATCCACGCCGATTGAGTACTGACCGGTTATTTTCTTGATATCACGGTTATACCTGGAGTCGGGACGCAACTCCGGGGCCCCCGCCTCGAGATCGCCTATCCTCAGACCGGCCGCCTCCCATGCACCAAAAATCATCAGGACGATGGCCGCCAGAATAATAATAATTGAATTTTTTCTGGTGAAATAATCTGCCAGTTTCTTCCAGATACCAGTATATTTACCTGCGTTTGTTTTGCCAAAACACCTTGCCGGCATATAGGATAAAAGCACAGGCAATAAAAAAAGATTGGTCAAAAGAATAACCGCAATACCGACACTGGCGGCGATGGCCATTTCGCGAATAATACCAATATCAATAAGCAGGATGGTCAGAAAACCCAATGTGTCGCTGATCAGCGCAACGCTGCCGGGAACCAGCAGTTGCCTGAATGCGGCCATCGCCCCCTTGCACGCGTCCTGTCGTTTATTCGTTTCAACCCTGACGGCATTCACCATCTGAATACCATGACTGATACCAATCGCAAAAACAAGAAAAGGGACCAGTATCGACATCGGGTCAATGCCATAGCCGATAACCGGTAGCAGACCCAGCTGCCATACTACTGCGGTTATGGAACAAACAAGCGGCAACAGGGTTAATCGCCATGATCGCGTATAGATATAGATAAGCAGGGTGGTTACCAGCAATGTAATAATAAAAAACAGGCCAACATCCTTCAGCCCTTCAACCACATCCCCTATCAGTTTTGAAAAGCCGATAATCTGGATTTCAATATTTTTACCCTGATACTGCTGTCGCAGCTTTTCAAGGCGGGTGGCAAGATCAAGGTAGTTTATTTTTTGCTTGCCGGCAGAATTCAATGTCAACAGATTTGCGCTGATCATCGCACTCTTGAAATCACTGGACACCAGCCTCCCCAGCTTTCCTGATTTAAGTATATTGGCACGAACAATATCAAACCATTTGGCATTCGGTACGAAACCCGCCGGGATGACATTACCACCCGCAAACCCCCCCTCGATTACCTCGACAAACCGGGTGTTTGGTGTAAACAGCGAGGTTACCGATGAGCGCTCAATGCCGGGAATAAAAAAAACCTCGTCTGTTACGGCCTTTAATACAGCAAAATATTCCTTTGTAAATATATCGCCATCTTTTACTGAAATTGCAATCAGGATCCGGTTTGCGCCACCAAACTCTTTCCGGTACTTGAAGAATGTTTGCATGTATTCATGGTTGGCCGGCAGCAGTTTTTTAAAGCCGGCATCAAGACGTACATGTGTTGCTGAATAAATCAACAATAATGTTGATATCGCAAAAAACAACAGAACCTTCAGCCTGTTATGAAAAACCCATTGCGCTATTTCGTTGCAGACTGTTTTCTTTTCGTTGTTCATCGGCTGATCTGCTGAATACCTTTTTCACCGGCAGATAATACACGGCCGTCGGTACACTGAACCAGTGCCGCCCGATGGCTGCGTAATTTTTGCTGGATAATATTATAACTTGCCCCGCCATCCACACTTTCCAGAACTGTGCCGGCGCTCCCTGTTAATAATACAGTCTTGTCATCAAGTTCTATCCCCGCATCCAGTGTGGCGTCAACACCTGACTTCAGGCGCTGCCATTTTTCACCCAGGTCATCGCTGCTGTACAGATTGCCCCTCATGCCGAAAATCAGTACACGTCCGTCTGAAAGAACCATGTTGCCAAATAACGTCCCCTCATAAGGTGACTTGACGCGCCACCACTTCTCTCCATTACTGGATGAAACATAGATTGCCCCGGACTCACCAGTGATAATCAACTTGTCTTCACCAACCCGGGATATGGAATATAAATGAAAATCATCTTCACCAAAGACGGATTTTTTACTCCAGCTCGATCCACCATCACGGGTTTCCAGATAGGCGCCATAGGCCCCGATGGCAAAACCCTTGCTGGCCGAAACAAACAGGATGTCGAACAGCGGCTGTTCGGCGGCAATATCATGATAAACGAGCTTCCAGTGCTCACCGCCGTCAACTGTTTTTAATATGGTGCTGTCATGCCCGACTATCCAGCCATGTTTATCATCCAGAAAATAAATACCATTCAAGGTTACGCGATCCGGTATTATTATTTGCTTCCAGATTTTACCGCAATCATCCGATTTTATTACGTGGCCGCGCTCACCCACTGCAATAACGCTGTTAGCGACACGGGTTATATCCAGCAAGAGAGACTTGCTGGCCAATGCGGAGTACTCTGACAGGATTTGTTTTTCCGCTGCTTCAGAAACAGGGAAAAGGAAAACCAGCAGAGCCATACAATACTGAATGGCTCTACTGGCCTGATTTCTTTTTATTCCGGCTTGAATATCAACGTACACCAGCACGTCGCAGTGACGATGGCGTGTAATCCGACTTGCTTCGTTTGATATTGAAGTCATACATCTTTTCCTTGTTATTCAGGCCAAGCGCCAGATAGCGGCCTGACTGCAAGTCGTAGTGCACCTCCAGTGTCGTCCAGAGTGTCTTCGCGTCATAGTAGTTTATCGGATGACCCTCGCTGACGCGCCAGAGCTGGCCACGGTTGTCATATTTATCGATCATGACGATCTGCCAGCTGTCTTCATCTATATAAAAAACACGCCTGGCATAGATATGCCGTGCCCCTTCCTTGAGCGTGGCATCCACAACCCATACCCGGTGGAGTTCATAACGGGCCAGATCTGAATTGATATGCCCGACCTTGAGTACATCGCTGTAGTTGACCTTGCCGGAATGTAACTTGTAGCTGTTATAGGGTACATACATTTCCTTTCTGCCCACCAGCTTCCAGTTATAACGATCCGGCGCACCATTGTACATATCAAAATCATCACTGGTTCGCAGGCCATCAGATGCGGTTCCCGGATTATCATAGGAGATATTCGGGGCCCGTCGAACACGTCGTTGGCCGGGGTTATAAACCCACGCATGCCGGGGTTCCTTGACCTGGTCAAAGGTTTCATAGACAAGCAAAACCCCGCCTGCCAAACGGGCCGGGGCCTTCACTGTCTGCTTGAAATAGAGCAGGATATTATCCAGATCGGCCAGCTTGACACCTTTTTTTGCGTACAGGAACAGGAACTCGTCCACCAGTTTGACCAGCGTATAATTTCCACTGGCCGTCACCGCCGCCTGGTTGAGCCAGCGTTCTACCGCCATTCCACGATAACGAACAATATGGTTCCAGATGGCCTCCAGTCCATTGGCGGGAATCGGAAATGGAATGCCCACTATGGTGTTGGCTATGCCGTTACCGTTATCGACCAGTGTTGCCGTGCTTGCATGGGCACGTGTCGCCGTATAGATTCTTTCAGGATAGGAGGCACTCCTTCTGGTCGGGTATACATTAAGCTTGAAGGTGGGATATTTTTTTAGCATGGCGATCTGCCCGACGCTCAGCTTGTCTTTGTACTGGTCGGCATTGGCCCCGGTAATAGTAAACTTGATGCTGTCGCTTGCGTACGGATCAATGTGGTGCCCGCCGGGTTTATATCCGGGTGGTGGCCGGGTTATCCCCCCTGTCCATGGCGGGATGGTGCCCTCGGCATTACCCGCCCTGATAGCCCCCAACGGCGTCAGGTCCTTGCCCAGCCTTGCCGCTTCCTTTTCACTGACTGCCGCATATACAACAGACGAGGTACTCATTAACACGACTACAACGCTAAAGATAAATTTTTTATTTGCTCTCATAATATGCTTTCCCTAGAAAGAATACTTGACATTCAGGGCTACAAAATCCCTGTCATGAATCTGGTTAAAATTTCCAGCCCCGTAGTATGTGGTAAAGCTGAAATCACCCGCCCACTCATTCAGGTAGTTCCATCCCAGGCCGAGCGTAATCGCCTTTCTACCTTCGATAAAATTCCCGCCCGGGCCGGGTGATGTACCGTTGACATCATATGCGAAGGCCACGCGTGGAGAAACGTTAACGCCCAGACCGATCGAGTCATAATCGAAACGGGTCACCAGTCGGTATCCCCATGAGGTTGCATCGGCATAGCCTTTGGTTTGCGCAGGGATGCCGGCAGCTGCGGCCACTGCGGGATTGGCAGGCGAGGAAGTACCCGGCCCTTCGTAACGCAACACGTTTTTATTCGGCAAATTGTAGACATGGGTCACTCCAATTTCACCCAGCAGCACCCACTGGGTTGCACCAAACGGGTTCCCGGAACCGACTATCTTGGTCGCGGTAAACTGTAGCTGGCCAACCCTGTGCCGGCGATAGCCACTGATCTCACCACCCGGACCCGCCGGACAAGCCCCCAGCTGGCTGGCCGCCGAACACAGTGCACTTAGCAGAAGTTCTACATCCTCTACCTGTAACGGTACATTGGTGCGGTGGCTGTATTCACCCTGAAGTGCTACGCCCCACTTCGAAAGCTCTGTATTAAAGCTGACGCCAAGCATCTTGATGTCTTCCGGGTATTCAACAAAATAGCTTGCCAGGTTGGCCGAACTCGGCGCCTGAAAGGGATTGGCCGTTGCCTTCGCGCTGATCAATGGCACGCGGCTATGGTAGTTGACGAAATAAAAACCGAACTCGGTATCATTCAGGTCAGGTGCCATCCACCTCAGGGCAAGACCATATTGCCCGCTGTCCCTGGCTTCACGATCTGCTATACGGGGCACACAGTAGGTGGCAGCGGGTACAGCCCCGGCCGGCAGGCCACAGACCGTATCGGGTACGGCACCAAAACCGGTGGTGACATACTGGCCACCATCGCTGGCAAAATCATTGGTACTGAAATAGGTGCCACGTGGATCAATTTCGGTATGTTTGAAGCGGGCAAGATAAACCGCCTCTACCGAGATATTATCCGTTAATTCCTGTGATGCCCATATCATCGGAACCGGAAGCAGGGCCTCCCTCAGCTCGGCACCCGGAATGCGAATCTTGGCCACATTAACCGGATTCAGGATGTTGAGGGAATTCTGTATAAAGGTGCTCTCGCCCCAGCTAATAACCTGGCTGCCGGCACGCACATCAAGCGCCTTTCCCTTGACATCAAAACTGCCACGAATATAGACATCGAGTAAATCGGCGTCCTTACCCACCCTGTCTTTGGCTGCCTGGCTTAAACCCGCTTTGTTATTATTATGAGGGTCGTAAAGATAGGTGCCTCGCATGAAGGCACCGAAATTTTTATAATTGATATCCAGGTCATGGGTTACCTTGAGGACATTGGAAATAAGCCCCGGACCGTAATTCACATCACCGTCATCGGTATTAACCGAGGTGGCCGTACCACCAATCGGATTAGAGCGACCGATCAGCCCCGGATCCCGTGCCTCAACCCTTCTGGACACCCCCCAGGATATCGTCGTATCAAAATTCCCTGTTATACCTTTGCTTTCGAATTCAAATGCGCTGGTAGTTGGTGAATAACCCAGAGGGATCGCAGCCAGACAAAATACAAGAGATATTGTTTTTTTCATAATTTCCTGCTTTTTAAGTAAGATGCTACATAAAATAAATGATTCCTAAAGTTTTATGGTTAAATATCTGATAAATACTTATAGTGATTGATTCAATCTCAACGCGGCCTAAAAATCAAGTTAGTAAATTATTAACTACTTCACAATATATCAAGGGTTTAAAAGGTTTATATAGTTAAGTGTCAAAATTACGGCAACAGCCATCAGTGAATATGCACCCCAGTGAAAATTTTTTGCAGAATATTGCACCGGATTTTTACCTGGGCGTCGTTGCATGGGATCGGAACCATCAAATCCGGTATTGGAATTCATCTATAGAACAGATACTTGGCTACCGCGCCGATCAGGTCATCGGGTCAGACATTGGTGAACTCGGTTCAATCTTCAGCCTGGATGATAATGTAATCGGCTCTTTACTGACCGTCAGTGCCGGCGATAAACCTTTAACCATCTCTATCCCGGTTGACCCGGACAAACCCCTTGTCACTGAATGGCGCCGCCTTGAAATAAATAATGCGGACCCTGATCTGACCATCATGCTGGTCGAGGACGTTACCGAAAAAAACAGGCTTGCCTTCGATTACCACCTGGCCATACAGTCATTTCATGAACTGACAGAACATCTCAGTGACTATATATATGTCCATGACCTTGACGGGAACTTTCTGGATATCAATGAAAATGGTGCAGGTGGATTTGGCTATAGCCGTGAAGAATTCCTTGAATTAAACACCCGGGACATCATTATGCCGGAGTTCCAGGCCATCGCGAGGGATAAACTTCAGCAAAAGATATCGGGCAAACAGGACAGCTCCAGTTATGAGATTCTTGTCAAAAATAAAAATGGAGACGCCTTCTGGATCGAGGTTTCAAACCGGCTTGTAACCATTGAAGGCAAACATGTCGCCGTTCAGGGAATAGGCAGAAATATTGATGACCGGAAAAATTATGCGTTTGAGCTGGAAAAAAGCAGCAAAAAATTCAAGGGAATTTTTGAATCCATTGATGATATCTATTATCACCTCGACAGGGATAGCAGGTTTGATCTCGTCAGCCCGTCATCCTATACACATCTGGGTTACCACCCGGAAGAGCTGATCGGGGAAAAAATAGAAACCCTGTATGCCGTCCCTGAACATCGTGAGGAGGTATACAGTATCCTGCTTGACAGGGGGCATATTAATGATTTTGAAATAGAACTGCTGCATAAAAATAATACCGTCGTCCCCATTTCGGTTTCCGCACGACTATTGCTTGATGATAATGGCGAGTTTTCAGGAATTGAAGGTATCGCACGCAATGTAACCCAGCGCAAGGAACATGAAAGAATTCTTAAAACGAACGAGCAGCGTTTTCGCAGAATTTTTGAATCCATTCAGGATGTCTATTTCCGCATTGAAGAAACGATTATCAAGTTCGTCAGCCCTTCCTGCAAGGATATGCTGGGCTATAACGCCGAGGAGATGATCGGCCACTGCGCAGAGGAATTTTACTGTGATCCGCAAGACCGGCTTGAAATGCTCGACAAATTTCAGCAAATGGGGCATTTGAGCGATTATGAAATTGATTACAGACACAAGGATGGCAGCGCCATCACATGCTCCCTCAACCTGAATGCAATCAAAAACAAAAGTGGTGACATAACTGCAATTGAAGGAACTCTCAGGGACATCAACATACGCAAACATGCCGAAGAAGCACTAAGGAAAAGCGAGAAGCGCTTCAGGCGTATATTTGAATCATTCCAGGACACCTATTATGAAGCAGATATGAATGGGATTGTCACTCTGTTGAGTCCTTCTGTGGAAACCCTCTATGGCTTCAAGCCTGAGGAAATAATCGGCAAACCTGCAACCGTTGTTTATGCCGACCCGGGCCAGCGTGACGGACTGGTTGCTGCATTGTCTGAAAAAGGCTTCGTCAACGACTATGAATTAGTGCTTAAATCAAAGGATGGGCGGCTGCGGCCCACCTCATGCAGCACCAAACTGGTGTTTGATGATTCTGGCGAGCCCATCGCAATGCAGGGCGTTTTGCGGGACATAACCCAACGCAAGGAATCGGAGGCCGCCTTGCGTGAAAGTGAGGCCAGTTTCAGATCAATATTCAACTCAATTCCGGATGCGTTTCTGGAAATCGATCTTGACAATATAATACTCAATGCCAGCCCGTCACTCAAACAATTCGGTTACCTGCCGGAAGACCTGGCCGGAAGAAATATCGCTACTCTTTTCAGGAATGTTAATGACTGGCATGTTATTAGCGAGTTACTCGACTCGGATAATGAAGCAAAGGGAAAGGAGTCAATATTACTAACCCGCAACGGCAACGAAGTCCCCATTTCGATTACCGCCTATAAAATTGGTGGCAGTGAAAACAATATACATAACACGGTTTGCATCATCAGGGATAACTCAACGAGAAAGCTGTATGAACAGGAATTAAAACTGGCACGGGACCAGGCACTGGAGGCCAACCGTGCCAAGAGTTCCTTCCTCGCCAACATGAGTCACGAATTAAGAACACCGCTGAATGCCATCATAGGTTACAGCGAAATGTTAACCGAAGATGCACAGGAGGATGGCCGAATCCAGATGGCTGAAGATCTGATCAAGATCCATGACTCCGGCACTCACCTGTTGACCCTCATCAGCGACATACTGGATCTGTCAAAAATCGAGGCGGGCAAGATTGAGCTTGTGAATGAGGAGATAGATATCGCCGGGCTGATGGAAGACATCAAGACCACGATAGAACCGCTGGCACTGCAAAACAATAATGAATTCAGGCAAAAATGCAGCCTCGAAACAACAGCGTTAATCGCAGATAAAATCCGGCTGAAACAAACACTGTACAACCTGCTGGGAAATGCATGTAAATTCACGCGCAATGGAGAAATAGTCCTTGAACTTTCCCGGCCAGACGATGACTGGATTATTTTCAAGGTTACCGACACGGGAATTGGTATAACTGATGAGCAAATGAGCAGGTTATTCAATGAGTTTACCCAGGCAGACTCAACAACAACACGGCGTTACGGGGGAACCGGGCTGGGACTGGTCATCAGCAAAAGATACTGCCAGTTAATGGGGGGAGATATTGAGGCCAGCAGCACATTTGGCCAGGGCTCTACCTTTACCGTTAAATTACCTGTCAAAAAAAATCCCCGGGCACACTAGTGTGCCCGGGGATGACAGCCATCAACCAGACCCTAGAGGTCGAATGATTTTGACCAGCTTACCGAGAAACGTGCATCACCGGCAGCGCCAGACAGGTTATTTTTGTCCATTGCAAGCGTGAAATCATCTTTACTCACACTCAACTGCCCATGTGAATAGTCAGTGTTTGCCACGTCATCATCATAGTCATACCTGCCGACAGTCACACCCACGACCACACCTTTCTTGATTTCAAACTCTGCACCCAGGTGGAAATAAATATCATTTTCCTTGGCAGGGTTGCCTTCCTTTCTGACCGTATAGGCAAGCCCGCCATTGAAGGCACCCATGCTGGCATTCAGGTAGATTTCATCGTAATCAAGATTGACATTTCTGATCGGGTAAGTGAACTTGATATAACCCGCATCCAGGTCAACGCCCCCCATTTTAAAGCCATAACCCAGGTACCAGTCCTGTTCATATTGATTACCAGGATTGCCATAATCGACGTTGGATAACCATGTGCCCGCATAAACCCCGGAGTCATTCGAATAATCCAGGCCACCGGACACGGCTGCTGCATCATTTGTCTGGGTCACACCGCGGAATAAGTAATTGGATGTAACGCCAATATTGGCAGAAAACTCTGCCTGTGCGGCCATGGGTGTTGCCAGGGCAACTGCGGTTGCCAGGACGATAGGACGTAAAGTTGTTTTCATAATTTTTCTCCAGTAGCAAGTAGAACGCAAAAAATAAAATGGTCACAATATGCAAATAACAACAGCATCAGGATTTGCCATTATTTTTATCACCTGATTCATGTAAGTGCATTAGGCGTGCCAGATTAAAATAAATACATATATAACAAATAGTTAAGCCATGGTTAATCAAATACAGAGGTTATTTCATGAAAAAACGCACCAATATAGTGCGTTTTGATTTGCTGTATGCACCAATATAGCGCATTGTGGGCGGTGTCTGCGTTTTAGCGGGGTATCCACAATTACAAATCAGCTGGCTATTTCATCACGAAGGCCCGTTCGGTCAATAAAGGGTCTGGCACCACTGATATAATCCGATCCTTCGTTAACCGGCACACAGGAATATAAATGATCACAATAAGCCAGCTGGACAATGGCGTAACCATTGCCACATCGGCATCATCACATCGGCAGACGGCCTGTGTTGGCCTCTGGTTAAAAAACGGGGCCCGCAACCAGTCAGATACACAAACCGGATATGCACATTTCCTCGAGCACCTGGTATTTAAGGAAACAACCCGTCACACCGGCAGGCAGCTGGCTGAACAATTTGAGGCCATGGGTGGTGAGATCAACGCGGAAACGGGGCGGGAACTGACTTCCTTCCACGGAACCGTGCCTTCCCGGTTCTGCAGTGAAATATTACAACTTTTTATAGAGATGCTTACCCGCGCCGCTTTTGACGAGAACGACTTCAGGCTTGAGCGTGACGTCGTCTTGCAGGAACTGGCCATGCTCAGGGACGACCCTGAAGAGGCGCTGGAGGATTTTGGCACGGAACAGGTCTGGCCCCGGCAGCCGATGGGGAGGCAGATCCTCGGCGACCTGGAATCCCTGGCGAACAGCAGCAAGGAAATACTTTATGATTATCTTGACTCGGTACTGATCCCTGAAAATATCATGATTGTGGCAACAGGCAAAATTGATCATGAACAGATCCTCAGGGACTGTAAACCCCTGCAGGATATCACCAGCAGGCAACAGCCGGGTTGTGCCGCCCCCCGTTTCATCCAGACACAATCGCATCTGGATATTGATGCCGGGCAGCGGCATCTGCTCTGGGTTATGCCTGCCGTTCCCTGCAGCCACAGGCAACAACCTGCCTGTGATATAGCCAGCTATATTCTGGCGGGCGGCTATGACTCATACCTGTACCAGGCGTTGCGGGAGGAAACGGGGCTGGTGTACAGTGTTGATTCAAGGGTTGACCACTACTCTGATGCGGGGCTGTGGTTTATCCAGACCAACACCGATAGTGAACATGCAGACAAGGTAACACAGACGGTCGTAACGATAATGGATAAACTTGTTTCGAAAGGCCCGGACAAAAACGACCTGGACAAGGCAAGAAAGCATTTGCAGTCCAGCCTTGTTCTTGAACAAGATGACCTTGAATCAGAAATGGACAGGTTAGCCAGGGATCTGTTCTATTCAGGTCGAATAATAACCCTGGATGAAAAATTGCGGCAATTCGAACAGGTCACCCCGGAGGATATACGCAACATTGTCCTGCCGGCATGGGGCCGGGTATCGCACTTTACTGCTGGCCCGGCATCCCGGTAATATGCCCGGGCAAGACCAGGCCGGGTTTATATTCGAGCCAGGCCTGAAGGGGAAACGGGCTAAAAGTTATCCTTGACGAACCGGTGTAATATTTTATCCAGCGAGGAACCCAGTGCCGTTGTAACCGCATAAATGGATTGGTTTGGTGCAGGTGTTTGCGCCTCGTAGGTCCGCGTCCTTTCCTGTGACCCTCTCCTGTAGCTTATCTCCACACGAACCAGGGCACGACTGCCATGATCGGTTACCACTTGCTCGAACCTGAGTAAATTAATATTGATAACGCCATCGGCATGGTTTGTCTGGTCTGATGAAAACACCTTGCCAGCCAGCCCCGATTCCCTGAAATAGGTGATAAAACTTTCCTGCACCAGCAACGCGGGTACCCTTGCCCATAAATGATAGTGATATCGATTAACCTCCCGTGGCCTGGATTTACTCGTATACAAAATTGCCCGCTCGTTATAAATTCCATATGCCTCGGGACGATTTATTACCAGCGCCTTCAGAACTGCCTTCCTTTTTTCTGCAGGCTTTGCGGGTGCCGGCAGGTGATAATATCTGTTCACCGGCACGGGCCGCTGACTGGTGCAGGCAGACAAACCCGCGAATACAAACAGGCTGGAATAAATTAAAGGCAGTAACCTATTTTGTTGCTTCTTTGACTTTATCACGCTGCGATGCCCCCCCCAGTAACAAGCCAGGGTTCTCACTGATCTGGCGACTGAATTCATTCATGTTTCGACTTGCACCTTCCAGATTGTAAACAATGCTGCTAATGCTTCTGGAGGCCGCATTCATCACCTTGCGCATATCGGTAATCGCCTTTTTAACGTCCGTCCTGTTTTCAGAAACAATGGAACTGGAATTTTTCAGTAAATCACCCAGCTCGTTACTTAGCTTGCTAAAATCACCAGACATTTTTTTCAGGCCATCTGAAAATGTCTCGACATTACCGATTATCCTGTTCACTTTTTCTACATTGCCATCGTTCAATATCTGCTTGATAGCGGTTATTCTCTGATTCAGGTTTTCCAGGACAGTCTGTGCTGAATTGGCCAGCTCCGGTAAGCGTTGACTCAGGCTTCCGCCTATACTGTCAACATGTTTTTTCAGAATATTCATGAACGGCTTGATACTTTCCACTGACACATCGTGTACTTCTGCGGCAACCGAATTGAGGATAGACATTATATTGGCCTCTGATCTCCCTTTTATTTCATTCCCCGGCTTCAAAAATTTATTACTGTTACCCTCTTCAATATTCACTTGCTTATCAGACAACACGCCGGGCGATATGATACGTGCAAGGCTGTTTTCAGGCACCTTCCAGCCCTTCTTTATAGCAAGCGTAAGTTTGAAAAATGTTTTCCCGCCTTTCCTGACCGGCTCCACGGCATGCACCTCACCGATACGATATCCGCCGTAACTGACTGCACTCCCCACCTTTATACCGGTGACGTTATCATACATTGAGTAGTAATCATCGGCTTCAGAATTCTGCCCTGTCAGCCTGAGCATGACCACAATCAACAGGGCAAACATGGCCAGCGAAAAACCGCCAACCAGCAGGTAATTTGTATTTTCTTTTTTCATTTTTTTCTGTCCATCACCGAAATTCCACCCCCGTCAACAACCACACACAACTACAAGGTCAGCCTGTGCAGGTAGGCATCGGCATCAATCGTTTCATCGCGAATTCTTCTGTGGAGAATATCCTGCACCCGTTCTGTCTTGCATGATTTTACTTCATCAACTGTACCACAAATCAGTACTTCGCCATGATCCAGTACCGTTATCCTGTCTGCTATCTTGAAGGCACTGTCCAGCTCATGCGTCACAACCACCATGGTCATTTTCATCGCATCCCTGAGCTTGAGAATCAGTTCATCCAGCTCGGCAGATGTAACCGGGTCAAGCCCCGCTGATGGCTCATCGAAAAAGAGCAATTTGGGATCCATCACAATGGCCCTTGCAAGTGCCGCCCGTTTTACCATCCCGCCTGACAGTTCAGAAGGCATCATATCCTCAAAGCCCGCCAGGCTAACGACCTCCAGTTTCATGCGGCTGATAATCTGCATGGTTTTTTCATCCAGGCTGGCGTGCTCCATCAGGGGTAACCGGACATTCTCACCAACCGTCATGGAGCCGAATAATGCCCCTCCCTGGAAGGAAACGCCCATTTCCTTACGAAGTTCATACATATCCATGGAGGACATGGTTGAAATATCGTTACCGAGGATACGGATATGCCCCGAATCAGGTATTTCCAGACCCAGCAGATACCTGAGCAAGGTACTCTTGCCGGAGCCACTCCCCCCCATAATAACCATGATCTCACCCTCGGCAACCTCGAGGTTTACCGATTTGAGGATTTGCCTGTTGCCATAAAATGTCACCAGGTCCTCTATTTTAAGCACTATTTTTCTGCCATCCATAACACTAGCGATTCAGGAAATAGGTGAATATCATGTCAACTACAACAATGTAGCTAATCGCCATGACGACCGATCGCGTCGTTGCCTTGCCCACACCTTCGGCGCCTCCCCTGACCTGAAAACCGTTACTGACACCCACAATGGCGATAATCACTGCAAAAACCGCACTCTTGATCAGGCCCTGAAAGATGTCGTGTGGCTCCAGAACTTCCATTGTCCGCTCCGCATAGGCGTTCAGGCTCATACCCAGCTCCATGGATGCAAAAACACCCCCTCCCAGCAACCCCATAAAATCGCCGAGTATGGTCAACAGGGGAACGGCAATCATCATCGCCAGCATGAGCGGGGCAGACAGGTGCCGGTTTGGATGAATACCGATCACCCGCAGTGCATCGATTTCCTGTGACTCTATCATGGTGCCAATGCGTGCCGTTATTGCAGAGCCTGATCTGCCAGCGACCAGTATGCCAACAATAAGTGGCGAGAACTCCCTCGGAATGGCCAGCGCGATGCCCAGCACAACCTTGTACTCTGCACCGAATGTCCTGAGTGTGTCGATGCCCTGAATGGCCAGCATCACGCCGACGGCAAAGCATAATACGGATACAATCGGGATTGCCTGCACGCCAATCACAACCACCTCACGGGCAATGGCGGTTAGCTGGACAGACTGTTTCCTTAAGCCACCCAGGAACAACCACACAATACTGTCAATGGTCAGAGAGACGGCGTAACCCAGCTCTTCAAGGGCACTGATCGTCCGCTTGCCAAAAAATTCGATAAACCGGATCATTGAATGCTATTTTTTGATATCTGCAATTGAGTTGTGTATCGGAAAAACCTTGTCCAGTCGTGCCAGTTGCAATACCTGCATGGCGGCATCACTCACACCTATCAATCCGAATTTCAGGCTTTTTGTTTTCGATACCTGATACCCTTCAACCAGACTGGCCACCCCGGATGAATCGATATAGTCAACAGAAGACAGATCCACCATGAGATCGGAACCTTCTTTTAATATTTGCAGTATCTGCTTTCTGGCCTGAGGTGAAAAATGCAAATCCACTTCACCTTTCAGTTCGATAACCTTGTACCCTGAATCTGTTCTTGTATTATATTCCACTAGTTTTCCCCTTTAGATTTTACGCATGTCTCGTCCAGTCGTTTGCGCATGATTAATATATTTCCAGCCTCTCCACAATGCTCCTGAAACTTCACATCATCCATTATCTCATGCATAAAATGCACACCCAGCCCGCCAGGCCTGATATCGGCAAGGTCTCTTGACTTGACACAACTACTGTCAATCGGACAGGCAAAGTCTGTCAGCCTGAAAATCAGGTCATCTTCCCTCAATAAAACCTCGATCATGATCCTGCCGTTCACATCATCCTGATAGGCATGTTGAATGATATTCATCGCAGCCTCATTGACTGCCAGTATCAAACGGTCAATGCAACCCTTCTCGCAGTTCTGTTGTTCGAGAATTTTCCTGACCTTTTGCCGCATGAGCTGTAGTTCCTCAGGCTTGGCTGTAAATTCATATTTGCAGAGATATGTTATTTCCTGTTCACTGTGCTCGAGCACCATGATCGTAATATCATCTCTTTGCCTGACCTTGGCATCCATAAACTTTGCCAGTATTGATTCCAGCAGGCTTCGGGGGGATTTATCATCATGCTCCCGAAGTATCTGAACCAGTCCCTGCATACCCAGCTCCACACCTTCATCTATATATCCCTCGGTTACCCCGTCCGAGTACATCAGCAGATGCCCCTTGCCCAGATTGAACTCAAAAACCGGAAATTCGGCCCCGGCCTCAATACCCAGCGGGGGGGCACATGCATCAATCTTCTTCAATTGTTTATTATCCTGTACAAACAGCACGGGTGGGTTGCCTGCGTTAACAATCTGGACATGTCCGGTAGCGGGTGTGTACCGCCCCGCGACCATCGCGACAAACATACCCCTTATAGAGGTCTCGCAAATTTCCTCATTTATCTGTTTCATCAATTTGCCCGGATCCGGTTCTTTTTTCCCCAGACAGCGGAACAGGCTGCTGGTTTTGGCCATCAGCAGAGATGCCGTCACGCCCTTGCCGGACACATCCCCCAGGTTAAAATGTATGCTGCCATCTTCCAGCAGGAAATAATCAAAGAAGTCACCCGACAGCTCCCTTGCCGATACATTGACACCATAGACCGGGAACGTGGCCTCTTTTTCTTCTGGCAGCAGGCTCCTTTGTATCTCCGCTGCAAGCTCCAGTTCACTGCCTAATGCATCGGCAAGATCATCCCTTTCCTTCAGGGCTTTTTCGAGTTGCCATGTCAATTCCTGGTAGCTGGTATTTTCCTCGGCCAGCCGGACATTGGTATCACGCAGGATCTGCTCAAAATCCACCTGTTCTTCCAGACGAAGCCCCAGCGCGGTTGCCGCTTCCTCTACCTGTGGCGGAACCTGGTTAAGTATCTCAAGGCATTGTGACTCGGGGATATCCAGGTAGTCCTCGAGTTTGGCGTGTACCTTTTGCAGAATTTTTGCCTTGCCGGATGCACTGAACATTGCCGCAAGCCAGTCTGCGCAATGCAAAACCGAACACAACCTGATTGCCGTCCCGCCGGCCTCCAGGGACTCACAGTCATGATGCCCGCCAATGGCCTGGGCGAAGTGATCCGGCAATGACCACTCCCTGGCCAGCATTAATGAGATCCGGTCATGGGTAACACCGAAGACCTCTTCTTCCATCTGCCTGCGCATTTCCGGATCCAGCCGGATAAACCGTGACCATTCTGCCTGCCTGTCACGCATGATATGAAACATAACGAGCATACCGAAGTCCTGCAGCAAGCCGGCCGTAAAACAATCGTCCTCATCAATCCCCGTCAGGCGACCCAGCAATTTCGCCGAGGTTGCTCTGCGCAGGGTGTCCTCCCAGAAACCGGATGTATCAAACCCCGGTACATCGTCCGGGTTAAGCGCATCACGCACCGATATGCACATGACCATGTTGCGCAGGGCCTTGTGGCCGAGAATATTGATCGCTCGCGTAGCATTGGCAATCTCGCCACCCATACCAAAAAAGGGGGAATTGACGATGCGCAGGATCTCGGCGGTCATGACAGGGTCGGTACTGACCAGCTCTCCAAGCTGCTGGTTGCTGACATTCGGATCGGCACAGGCACGCATTATCTGTATGGCTGCCTGGGCCGGTGCCGGCAATTCAGCGGGTTTGATTGATTCTAGGGCATATTCCATGCCACATCCTGTTGTTGGTCTTTATCTTTTTAATCATATAACTCATGGTACCAGCGCGCCACCACAGCTTGACCCCTGGCCTGCGGTGCAGGCATAACAATGGTCCGCCACAGCAATGCTCTTGCCGGGTAACTGCTCTGCATTGAGCCTGGAGATATGAACCTTTCCTGCCGACCTGTCTGCCAGCGGGATTTCCAGCATCTGGTTAAAGTCACAATCATAGACATAACCCTGCCAGTCGATACTGACCAGGGTACGACACATTACAGATGTAATGTTTTGTTTAACGCTATTCTGTTTCAACAGGTCCACATAGCTGTCAAACTGGCCATGGGAGACCAGCGTACTGCCAAATCGCTTGATGGGCATATTGGTCAGGGTAAACAGGTTTGAGAAGGCAATACCAAACTGGTCTCCCAGATTTTTACGGTAATCCTGTTCCAGTGATTCCTGCGGTGGGGGAAGCCGGGCCCCCTGAGGATTATAAACCAGGTTTAGTATAAGGCCTGTACCCGGCTGGCCGTAGCCCAGCCCGTTCAGTTGTTTGAGTGCCCTGATACTGGATACGAATACACCCTTGCCACGTTGCGCATCGACATTTTTCTCCAGATAACAGGGCATGGAGGCGACTATTTCAACCCTGTTTTCTGCCAGAAAACTGCCCAGTTCCTGCTGGCCGGGTTCTGCCAGGATAGTCAGGTTGCAGCGATCTATGACGTGGCAGCCCGCTTCACCCGCCGCCTTGACCATTAACCGGAAATGGGGGTTAAGCTCGGGGGCGCCCCCGGTTAAGTCCAGTGAACGGGCACCCGAGTGTTTGATGAATTCCAGCACATCCCTGATGGTATCCTCGTCCATTATTTCCTTGCGGTTCGGCCCCGCATTGACATGACAGTGAAGACATTGCTGGTTGCATAAATAGCCCATATTGACCTGAACGGTCTCAAGCCTGTCCCGTCTGATTTGTGGAAAATCAGAATCCTGCAACAGGGGTAGCGTAGCATGCATATTTTTACTCCATATACTCCATACGAATGAGTAGACCTTTATACCTTATAATAGTTTTAATAGTTTCTGTTTTTAATAAAGGTACAATCACTGTCCCGTTCACCCATGACGAATATAGCTGAAATATAAGCGGCAACTGTGTTTCGGGCTAACCCGCAATCCGGACATGAAACCGGTAAGCCTGATCAAGACACGCAAAACATGCCACTCATGGCGGCCCGGCTGCCGCATCCGTGCGGCTGCCGGGCCTGATCAGGCTTGCCGATTCCATATCCTTACATTGATATGTGCTTCATAAAGTTAACGGGACAGCAATGAGGTACAATATAGCATATAAAAAATATAGACTTTAACTGAACCAATTCAGGAGAATAGCATGTCATCGTTAGACACAGGCCATGGCCGCTTCCCGTCTGTACGCATGCGTCGAATGCGGCGTGATGGTTTTTCAAGGCGACTCGTGCAGGAAAACCGGCTGGGTACGGATGATCTTATCTATCCCCTGTTTGTTATCGAGGGCCAGTCACTGCGTGAGGCCGTCCCGTCCATGCCCGGGGTTGAACGGGTCAGTGTCGATGCGTTATTAAAGGAAGCGGAACAGTGTATTGCCCTGGGAATTCCGGCAATTGCGCTGTTTCCGGTAACCGACCAGCGCAAAAAGACCGATGATGCGCGTGAGGCGTATAACCCGGATGGCCTGGCCCAGCGTGCCGTCCGGGCGCTGAAGGAGCACTTTCCCGGGCTGGGGGTCATCACCGATGTGGCACTTGATCCGTTTACATCACATGGGCAGGACGGGTTGATCGACGCGGACGGGTACGTCATGAATGATGAAACCGTCGAGGTGCTGGTAAAACAGGCGTTGTCACATGCCGATGCCGGGGCCGATATCGTCGCACCCTCCGATATGATGGATGGCCGGATCGGTGCCATCCGCAGGGCACTTGAGTCAGCCGGCCATATCCACACACGAATACTGGCCTATTCTGCCAAATATGCATCAAGCTACTATGGGCCCTTCCGCGATGCCGTCGGCTCAGCCGCCAACCTGGGGGAAGGCAATAAACACAGCTACCAGATGGACCCGGCCAATTCTGATGAGGCCCTCCGGGAAATCTCCCTCGACCTGGAGGAAGGCGCGGACATGATCATGGTCAAACCGGGCATGCCCTACCTCGATATAGTCCGTCGTGCCAGGGAACAGTTTGCAGCACCTGTTTTTGTCTATCAGGTCAGTGGTGAGTACGCCATGCACATGGCGGCTATACAACATGGCTGGCTGGACGAGAAGGCGATCATCATGGAATCACTGCTTTGTATCAAACGGGCGGGTGCTGACGGGATACTGACCTATTTTGCAAAACAGGCGGCGGCGTGGCTGAACAATGATACAGATTAATAGCGACCACAATCCCTGTTATCATCCCGGTATTTAAAGGGCTTTGCCCCCCTTTGTTTAAATACCCGTTGGCTTTCCGTCCAGGCTTGTCTTATTGTTTTCCTGCCAATATTGCTCAAGTCCTTCACGGCCTTTCTTTTTTGCCCATTTATCCAGCAAATCCCGTTCACCCTTATATTCATAAAATGGAACCTGAAAACCGCATGATGTCTGTACCAGGTCAACAGTGATATCAAGGATTTGCCTTGCTCCCGCTTTTTCCGCAAATAGTCCGGCCAGCCTGTCCCATTCCGGGTCTTTCGGGTGAATAACCCGTCCACCTCCAAAAAGCCTTAAAATCACTGGTTTTTCATCAAAAGAGCAGAACATTATCGTTATTCTGTTGTTGGCCATTATGTGTGCGGCAGTTTCATTGCCACTGCCTGTCAGATTCAGCCAGACAACCCGGTTCCTGTCCATCACCCTCAGGGAGTCAGCGCCCTTTGGTGACACATTCACACGCCCATCTGCATCGGCAGTCGCAACAAAGAATATTTTTTGTTGTTCAATAAATTCTTTCAGGGTATCTGTAATTTCGGAAAATTTTTTTGCCATATTATTACTTGTATTTAATAGTATGATAATTCGGGACTCATTATCATGTTCTGTTATTTTCGATTGTAGCAATGAATTATTTTTATTGAAATGACAGATATTGCCTTGCCTGTTTTTTTACCCGGCATGATATGTCCTGTCACGACTGTCCCGTTAACTTTATGAAGCACATGACAATGTGAGGGCATGGAATCGGCAAGCCTGATCAAGACCGTCTGCCGCACGGACGCGGCAGCCGAGCCGCCATGGATGGCATGTTTTGCGTGTCTTGATCCGGCTTGCCGGTTTCATG
>DRJK01000080.1 GCA_011052215.1 Gammaproteobacteria bacterium | reverse complement strand
TTCAACAAAAAGAATGTCGCATATCATACCTGAAATATAAAAAGGGTGCTTCAAAAAGAAGCACCCTTTTTTGTAGAAACGAACTGTATAACAGGATTACCCGGGTGGTCTGATCCCTTATATAAGTTCCTGACAATATGGCGGAGCGGACGGGACTCGAACCCGCGACCCCCGGCGTGACAGGCCGGTATTCTAACCAACTGAACTACCGCTCCAATTTGGTGGGTGCTGAGGGGATCGAACCCCCGACCCTCGCCTTGTAAGGGCGATGCTCTCCCAGCTGAGCTAAGCACCCGATCAAAGAGCGCGCTAGTTTACGGCATCTTTGAGTGCTTTTCCAGCCTTAAAACTGGGGGATTTTGCAGCAGCTATTTGAATGGCCTCACCGGTACGAGGATTTCGACCAGTACGGGCAGCCCGGTCTCTTACCAGAAAAGTACCAAAACCGACCAAAGTAACCTGATCACCATTTTTTAGCGAATTTGTAACGGCCTCTATAATACCATCCACTGCTTTTGCTGCATCAGATTTTGCCAGACCAGATGAGTCTGCAACGGCTTCAATTAATTCTGCTTTGTTCATATGATACTCCTCATAGACTTATTGGTTTTTATTAAAATCCTATCTTCGATACGATATTCAGGAGCCTGCCCGGGAACTGGCAGCCTGCTGCGGTAAATTCATATTGGTCCACCTCCCCGCTCATTTTTATCAAACAGACCAGCTATTCGCCTCAAATGATCAAGAAAATGGACTCAAAATGGCTTCCCCTCACTAATGGCTTTTATTCCTGGACAGGTTCCTGGAATCTGAATAGCTAACGGGTAGATATGCCGACATCAATATTGAACTGATCTTATACCAAGAGCCACCGTCAGGTGTCAACACCAACCATCTGCTGGATTGTCAGCATTAGTAAACTAGTAAATAATTCATTCCTTATCAAAAGAGGCCGTTATTTCCCGGTAACCGTGTTTTGATCAAGCGTAGGCAATAACCCTTTGTTTACTCCGTGCCGGTCATGTCCCCGGTTAGTGGGGCCTGATATTCCCTTTCTTGGCCGGCTTGTTTTTCTTGACTGATGCCGCAGGCTTGTTGCTATCCTGAGGCAATGCCACGGGTATATGCTGCAATGCCAGCCCCAGTACATCATCTATCCATTGTACAGGTTTAATGTCCATTTGTTCCTTAATATTTTGTGGTATTTCAGCCAGATCACGTCTGTTTTCCTCGGGGATCAGGACTGTCTTGATTCCACCTCTGTGTGCTGCCAGTAATTTTTCCTTCAGCCCGCCGATGGGAAGGACTTCCCCTCGAAGGGTAATCTCGCCCGTCATCGCAACGGTAGACCTGACCGGAATCTGGGTCAGGGCTGATACCAGCGCTGTACACATACCGACACCGGCACTTGGCCCGTCTTTAGGTGTGGCGCCTTCCGGAACATGAATATGAATATCATTACTCTGGTAAAACTCTTCCTCGATACCCAGGCTTGCAGCCCGGCTACGCACGATTGTCATGGCCGCCTGTATGGATTCCTGCATGACATCACCCAACTGGCCCGTATGAATCAACTTGCCTTTACCGGGGATCAGTGCCGCCTCGATAGTCAACAATTCACCACCTACTTCGGTCCAGGCCAGTCCGGTAACCTGTCCGACCTGGTCCTGCTCTTCTGCCAGACCAAAGCGGAAACGTTTGACGCCCAGATATTTTTCCAGATTATCAGGAGTAACCTCTATCTTCTCACTGTCTGGTTTCAACAGAATTTCTTTCACTACCTTTCGGCAAATCTTGGAAATCTCGCGTTCAAGGTTTCGCACCCCTGCCTCACGTGTATAGTATCGAACAATCTCATAAATTGCGGACTCAGAGACTGATATTTCCTTTTCATCCAGCCCATTGTTTTTCATCTGTTTCGATAACAGATATTTAGTTGCAATATTAACCTTCTCATCTTCTGTATAACCCGGGATTCGTATCACTTCCATACGATCAAGCAACGGGGCCGGGATGTTCAGTGAATTTGCAGTTGCTACAAACATTACATCCGAAAGGTCGTAATCAACCTCCAGATAATGATCTCCAAAGGTATGGTTCTGTTCTGGATCCAGTACCTCCAGTAAGGCAGATGATGGGTCACCCCGGAAATCGGTCGACATTTTGTCTATTTCATCCAGTAAAAACAGTGGATTACGAACGCCTCCCTTGGACAGGTTCTGTATAATCCTGCCCGGCATGGAACCAATATAGGTGCGTCGATGACCCCGTATTTCGGCCTCGTCACGAACGCCCCCGAGGGACATACGCAGGAATTTCCGGTTGGTCGCACGTGCAATGGAACGACCCAGGGATGTCTTGCCTACACCCGGCGGTCCGACCAGGCAGAGAATGGGACCCTTCAGTTTTTTGACACGCTGCTGGACGGCAAGGTATTCAAGGATCCTTTCCTTGACCTTTTCCAGTCCGTAATGATCAACATCCAGAACATCCTGGGCCTCAACGAGGTCATGATGCACTTTTGTTTTCTTTTTCCAGGGTACGCTGACCAGCCAGTCGATATAGTTTCTGACCACGGTCGCCTCGGCAGACATGGGTGACATCTGTTTGAGTTTGTTTAACTCGGCGAGAACCTTTTCCTTTGCCTCTTTGGGCATACGGGCCTTCTCAATCTTTTTGTTCAACTCTTCCATTTCATTGGGCGCATCTTCCATATCACCCAGTTCTTTCTGGATCGCCTTCATCTGCTCATTCAGATAATATTCACGCTGACTCTTTTCCATCTGGTGTTTTATACGTGAACGGATACGTTTCTCGACCTGGAGAATATCAATTTCTTCCTCTACCAGAACCAGCAGGTGTTCCAGTCTTTCCCTGACGTCTATCATTTCAAGGATCTTTTGTTTCTCATCCAGCTTCAATGACATATGTGCGGCAATTGTATCAACCAGGCGATCTGGTTCCTCGATACCCGATAAAGATGTCAAAATCTCGGGGGGAACCTTCTTGTTGAGTTTCACATACTGATCAAACTGTGACAGCAGTGACCGGGACAACACCTCTATTTCACGATCATCCGGCTGGTCATTTTGATCCAGGATTTTTATCTGCGCCGAAAAATGTTCTTCATTGGCCAAATAACTGATGACCTGGGCCCGTTCGGAACCTTCAACCAGTACCTTGACTGTTCCATCCGGTAATTTCAGCAATTGCAGAATGGTGGACAAGGTGCCAACACGATGAATATCCTCGGCAGACGGGTCGTCCACCTCGGCACTCTTCTGTGACACCAGCAGTATTTTCTTGTCGCCTTTCATCGCGCCTTCCAACGCCATGATGGATTTGTCACGGCCCACAAACAAGGGAATCACCATGTGTGGATAAACCACTACATCCCTCAGGGGTAATACCGGGATTGCCATGGTTTTTCCATCTATGACCTTGGGTGTGTTCTCTTCATGCTCCATTATCTATTCCCTCTTTATGGGATAATATCTTTTAATATTTACAGGTTTAACTTCCAGAATAAAGTCTGGTGAGACTGATATATGGGCAAGCATTGTTATTTCAATGCATCGAACAAATATTCAGGGTTTTCGGGATTATCCCTGATCACCGGCGCAGGAGTCTGCCATACCCGGAATGATTCCACCCACCCCGTCACGAACGCCTGAATCAGGCAGGCCCCTAAAAGATAAAGTGATTATTTTGAGGGCAAGATGACTAATCAGCCGCAACACGTTTCTGTTCATCCCCTTCGATGATCATGTAGGGCTGTGCCTCACCCCTGATAACAGCTTCATCAATAATAACCTTGCTGACGTTTTCCATGGATGGCAAATCGTACATCGTATCGAGCAAGATCTGTTCCATGATAGTCCTGAGTCCACGTGCACCTGTTTTTCTTTCCATCGCCTTTTGCGCAATGGCTCGCAGGCCATCATCACGGAATTCCAGGTCGGAGCCTTCCATTTCAAACATCTTGCCGTACTGTTTGACGAGTGAATTTTTCGGTTCGGTCAAAATTCTCACCAGGGCCTCTTCATCCAGCTCTTCCAGCGTTGCCACAATCGGTAAACGGCCAACAAATTCCGGTATCAGACCATACTTGACCAGATCTTCCGGCTCGGTGTCATAGAGGGTCTCTCCTACGCTGACCTCTTCATCCTTGCCCTTGACCTCGGCAGAGAAGCCAATACCGGCCTTATCGGAACGTCCGCGAATAATTGTCTCCAGCCCGGCAAATGCGCCACCTACAATAAACAGAATATTGGTTGTGTCTACCTGCAGGAATTCCTGTTGCGGGTGTTTACGACCACCCTGTGGCGGGACAGAGGCAACTGTCCCTTCAATTAATTTGAGCAATGCCTGCTGCACGCCTTCACCGGAGACATCGCGTGTAATCGACGGGTTCTCTGATTTTCTTGAAATCTTGTCTATTTCATCAATGTAGACAATGCCTGTCTGGGCCTTGTCAACATCGTAGTCACATTTCTGCAACAGTTTCTGGATAATATTTTCAACGTCTTCACCAACATAGCCTGCCTCGGTCAGCGTTGTGGCATCTGCAATGGTGAACGGTACATTAAGCAGACGTGCCAGCGTCTCTGCCAACAGCGTTTTACCGGATCCGGTCGGGCCAATCAGCAAGATGTTACTTTTGGATATTTCAATATCACTCTGGGTCTGTGATATCTCCAGACGTTTGTAGTGATTGTAGACAGCGACAGACAGGACTTTCTTTGCCCGATCCTGACCAATAACATATTCATTCAGCGTGGCATTAATTTCACTGGGTTTGGGAAGCTGACTTTCTTCAGTGGAGGATTTTTCCTGCATTTCCTCACGAATGATGTCGTTGCACAGCTCGACGCACTCATCACACACAAACACGGACGGACCCGCTATCAGCTTTCTGACTTCGTGCTGGCTCTTGCCACAAAAAGAGCAATACAACAGCTTGCCGCTATCATCACCCTTACCGATCTTATCATCACTCATACTTCAACCTCAGACCCTGGTTTATCGCACTGTCTAACTGCACATTGCATTATCTAAAGAACTATTTCAAGTATTTGCAATTCCTATGCCACAAACTGTAACTTAACCAGTTTTCAGCCATTATCCATAATTATTGCCGGGCTATTCTTCGGTACTCTCTGGCTGCCGGTTGGTCAGTACTTCATCAATCAGACCATATTCAATCGCTTCTGTTCCGCTCATAAAGTTATCACGGTCTGTATCAAGCTTTACTTTCTCGATATCCTGCCCGGTATGTTTGGCCAGTATCTGGCTCAATCTGTCACGTATCGACAGGATCTCCTTTGCATGTATTTCAAAATCGGTTGCCTGCCCCTGAAACCCGCCTAATGGCTGGTGAATCATGACCCTGGAGTGAGGCAGCGCGTATCGTTTACTCTTTTCACCACCTGCCAGTAGCAATGCGCCCATGCTGGCCGCCTGACCAAGGCACATGGTGCTGACGTCTGGCTTGATAAACTGCATTGTGTCATATATTGACAAACCCGCCGTCACTGAGCCACCCGGAGAATTGATATACATATGAATATCCTTGTCCGGATTTTCAGACTCCAGAAACAACAGCTGGGCGACAATCAGGTTGGCCATGTAATCTTCAACCTGTCCTACAACAAATATGACGCGTTCCTTCAGAAGGCGTGAATAAATATCGTAGGAGCGTTCCCCCCTGGGTGTTTGCTCCACTACAATGGGCACCAACCCTACAGATCGTGGGTTTAAACCATCATTATTCAAAATATCGGTCATTCGCGTTTTTCCTTTAGTGAGCCATTCCACTATTCAGACGTATTTTTATTCATAACATCATCAAAAGTCATACTTTTTTCTTTAATTGTGACCTGTTTGGACAATAATTCCACAACCTGGTCCTCCAGCACAAACCCCTCGAGACTCTGCATCATCTGCGGGTTTTCACCGTAAACCTTGACCACCTCTTCAGGTTTTTCATAGGTGCCGGAGATCTCGTTCAGCATTTCGACTACCTTACCCTTATCGACCTCGACCTTGTTTGCTTGAATAAGCTCACTGACCAGCAAACCGAGTGCAACCCTTTTTGCGGCCTGCGCCTGAAACATTTCTTTGGGTAAATCGACATCCACGGGCATTTCAGGACGATTCTTCCTGGCCTGCTTCATCAGGTTTTCGGCCTCCTCTTCCACCAGCGCCTGGGGTAGCTCCAGCTCATGCAATTCAATTAAAAGATCCATAATGGCCGTTTTCAACCAGCTTTTTATTCGTGAATCGACCTCACGTTCCATATTGGCCCTGACCTCTTTTCTAAAGGCATCCAGGCCATCTGCAACACCAAATAACGTTGCAAATTCATCATCCAGTTCTGGCAATACCGGTTTGTTGACGAGATTAACCTCCACATCAAATTCTGCTTTTTTCCCGGCCAGATCCGCTGCCTGGTAATCTTCAGGAAAGGTCACTTCAATGGTTTTTTTATCACCGGTTTTAACGGCCTTCAGTTGGTCTTCAAAACCGGGGATCATGCTACCCGATCCCAGTACCAGTGGAAAATCCTGGTCCGTCTTGCCACCTTCGAAGGGCTCTCCATCAATGCGCCCTTCAAAGGTAATTAAAAGCTGATCACCTTCTTTGGCAGGACGGTCAACTTTCTCCCAGTCGACATGCTGGGCCTGTAGTTTTTCGAACATCTTGTCTACATCTGAATCTTCAACCTTTACCACTATCTTTTCGACTTCCTTGCCGTCCAGTGATTCAAGTTTGACTTCAGGATAGACTTCGAACGTAGCGCTATACTCCATTGTCTTGCCGGGTTCCATATCCACATTTTCGACCTTCGGCCCTTCGGCAGGCTTCAGATTTTCCTGATCGATTGCCTCATACAGGGTGGACTGCACCATTTCACCCATCACTTCCTGACGTACCTGGCCACTGAACTTTTGCCGAACGACTTTCATGGGAACCTTGCCCGGCCTGAATCCATCCAGCTTGACGGAACGGCTCAGGTCCTGGAGCTTCTTGTCAACTGCGCTGTCAATCTGTTCCGATGGTACCTGAACAGTAATTTTTCGCCCCAGGGTACCTGTTGATTCAACTGAAACTTGCATTGTCTTACCTCAAATTCTTAATCAAATAAATCTTGCCAATGGTATCAATAAATTAATAACACTTTCTATTGACATACTTGTACCACCTCAATAGCTGGTGCGAAAGGAGAGACTCGAACTCTCACGGGTTACCCCACAGGAACCTAAATCCAGCGCGTCTACCAATTCCGCCACTCTCGCAAGTTAATACACAGAATGTAGCGTTAAACATAATCAGGAAGATTATCTTCACAATAACCCGCCAGAATACCTATTCACAATGGGAACGAATTCGACCACCAGGACAGTAAAATGTATGTTAAATCAACTGTGTTGGCCTATTATACCGTATAAAGTCAGCATATTGCACTCGATGGCAGGATGAAAAAATACCGGGAGTCTGTCGAGCCAAGGGGTAAAACAGGCCTGCTGTCCAGTCTTCTGTTATGAAGTCCATGCACTCCGGATAACCTGGCTAATTTACGGCCCTGCATATAATAATTTCTTTTAATACAATAAGATATAGCTTATTTGCCTCGGCTTCAGGTTCGAGGAACCCTGCGCGGATTATGCGACGATCCCTGAGGTTTCGGCCTGTTCAACGGTGACATGATCCAGATCCAGGTCGATGGCCTCGACCAGTTTTCTTGTCAATAATGCCTGGACTTGAACGGAACTGCCCGGTTTGAGCCGTAGTTCATGAAGATCAAACTGTATCAGTCTGCCTACCAGTGACGGGCGTGAAAAAACATGAATTTTACGCTGCTTGAGCTGATCCCTGAAAAACTGGTAATAGCTTGAGGGACGACCACCGATCATAATCGTGGGTGTCTGCCACTGGCGCACCTGTCTGTCATATTGTGTTGAAATCAGTTGGCCAACTGAAGGCCCTATGCCGACGAGATTTTCCCGCAATAACCGCATGGGTTGTTCAGTTGTTCTTCGGAAGGTTCCATCATCCATTTCTTCAAAAATTGAGATCTGATGTATCCCGTTCAGATCGAAATAGACCGGTATCTGGATCATCTCGACTTCCCCATAGTTCTTGTGTAGACAAGGTTAGTTATTATCTACATTAATCGGGCTTACCTGGATTTGAACCAAATAAGCCGCTCCCGCATGGCATCGTATTTTCCGCAAAATAGAACGCCAATATGTAATAACACAACACTTAGTGAATTATTAAAACTATAACGACAAGCCATGGAATTTGCAATAATAAAGGCTTGCACTCGCAAGCCTTTGATTTTATTGGTGGGCCATGAGTGACTCGAACACTCGACCAAGAGATTAAGAGTCTCCTGCTCTACCAACTGAGCTAATGGCCCCATATGGGGTGGACGATGGGGATTGAACCCACGACCGCCGGAATCACAATCCGGAGCTCTACCAACTGAGCTACGCCCACCATAATTCTTTAATAATGGCACGCCCGGCAGGACTCGAACCTGCTACCCTCGGCTTAGAAGGCCGATGCTCTATCCAAATGAGCTACGGGCGCATATCTCGTCTACCTGAACAACGCTGTATTCGGGGTAAGATTATATCTCACACCCTGGTTTGAATCTGGTCGGGGTAGAGAGA
>DRJK01000079.1 GCA_011052215.1 Gammaproteobacteria bacterium | reverse complement strand
TCCTGCACATCCCTGTGCTCGCGGCATAAGTACTTCCGTGTACAAAGCCGCTCCTGCACATCCCTGTGCTCGCGGCATAAGTACTTCCATGTACAAAGCCGTTCCTGCAGGTAAGAAAATATATCACTGCCCCGTTAATCGATGACGAATGTAGTTGAAATGTAAGCGACAAGTACGCTTTGGGCTAACCCGCAATCCGGACATGAAACCGGCAAGCCTGATCAAGACACGCAAAACATGCCATCCATGGCGGCCCGGCTGCCGCGTCCGTGCGGCAGACGGTCTTGATCAGGCTTACCGATTCCATGTCCTCACATTGTTATGTGCTTCATAAAATTAACGGGACAGTCGTAAAAATATATTTCAGTTTCCGGTGCAACGGTAACAGTACTACAGATTTTCCAGCTATCCATCTGTCGGTATCCGGGCCTCTCTTTCTACAGCCCGGTAGCCTATATCCTTGCGGCAGAAGACCCTGTTCCACTCGATCTGGCTGGCAAGCTGATAGGCGTTTTTTTGGGCCTCTGTAACGTCTTTACCGAGAGCAACAGCACATAACACCCTGCCGCCCGCAGTGACAATATGGCCATTCTTCTCGGCAGTGCCGGCATGGAATACCTTTTTGTCGGTGTCGTCCTGTGATGGCAGGCCGCTGATGACATCACCACTGTTGTATGTACCAGGATAACCGCCTGCCGCCAGTACCACGCCAAGCGATGCCCGCGGGTCCCACTCGGCGGCAACCTGGTCAAGACGTTTCTCAATCGCTGCCAGGCAGAGCTCGACCAGATCGGATTTCAGCCGTAGCATCACGGGCTGTGTTTCCGGGTCACCAAAACGGCAATTAAACTCGAGCACTTTCAGGGTGCCATCCGGGGCTACCATGATGCCGGCGTACAGAAAACCGCTATAGGGATATCCTTCCGATGCCATGCCTTTTATCGTCGGCCTGATCACTTCGTTCATGATTCGCTCATAGACCCCTGCGGTTACAACCGGGGCCGGTGAATAGGCGCCCATCCCGCCGGTATTGGGGCCCTTGTCGCCTTCATCACGTGCCTTGTGGTCCTGTGATGTGGCCAGTGGCAGGATATGTTCGCCATCGGCCATCACAATAAAACTGGCTTCTTCGCCAGGCAGGAATTCCTCTACGACAACACGGTGGCCAGCTTCTCCAAATGCATTGCCTGCGAGCATGTCTTTAATGGCATGGATCGCTTCCTCATTTGTTTGCGCAACGATTACCCCTTTTCCTGCGGCAAGGCCATCGGCCTTGACGACGATTGGTGCACCCGTTTTTTCCACATAGGCGATGGCCGGCCCGATTTCGGTGAATACCTGGTAGTCAGCGGTTGGAATGCTGTGCCGTGCAAGAAAATCCTTGCTGAAGGATTTGGAACCTTCCAGTTGTGCACCGGCCCGGGTCGGCCCGAAGATGGGCAAATCACGTGATTGAAAATAGTCGACGATACCGGCAACCAGCGGCACTTCCGGCCCGACGATGGTCAAACCGAGTTTATTTTTTTCAGCAAAATTGGCCAGCCCATCAAAGTCATTGACGGCGATGGGGATGTTTTTCATGCCGGGCTCATGGGCGGTACCTGCATTACCCGGTGCTACATAAACCACATCGACCCGATCGGACTGTGCAGCCTTCCAGGCCAGGGCATGCTCCCGGCCACCATTTCCAATTACCAGTATATTCATTATCAAGCCTTGATCTGGAGGGTATCGTTGTATTTCGGGCATCTATTATATAGGCCTGTTCCCTGATCATGAAGGTTAATTATATCGGCAGAAGGTCGTTATATAATAGACATCGGTTCACAACGAATACAATAACACCGGCCAATGGATATAGATCAGGGAAAAATGAATAAAAATCAGCATACTAGCCTGCTTGCCCAGCCGATTCGCCGGGTATTACTGGTCGGGTTTATTCTGGTTGCCGTCGTACCGGTCAGTTTTCTGGGATTCAAGTTGTATAACGTGGCCTGGGAAGAGGCCTGGCGTGAGATCGTTGAGAAGCACCAGTTGCTGGCGCAGAACCTGGCCGAGCCAATAGCCATCTATATCCGGGACCAGAGGGCAGCACTGGGGCTGCTGTCTGATTTCATTGCATACCAGTCTGGTGGGCTGTCCATAGAGGTGCTTGATGCAAAAGAAAAAGCAATGGTCAGGCAATCGATGAAAAAACTGGAGGGATTCCGTTCGATTTCCCTGGTTAACACCCATGGAAAGATGCTTGTTTCTACAATGGGTTTATTATCCGAAAAGCAGAGAGGTGCGTATCAACAGGAGACCTGTTTTGTAAACACCCGTGCAAATGATCGCTGGTACCTGTCAGGGGTCAAGCGCAGTCTGCTGGATGCTCGGCCGAGCATCGTGCTGTCATTTCCGGTGCACGGGGAACATGGGCAGCAAACGGCGATTCTGATGGGTGAATTAAGAATAGAGCTGATCGATAAAATCAGAAAGAAAATAAAGTTTGGTAAAAAGGGGCATTCGGCCATTGTGGACAACAAGGGCCGTGCCATTGCCCATCCAAATCCCGACTGGATGGCCGAGATGAGAGACCTGTCCTCATGGCCGGTCGTTAAAAAGATGATCCGGGGTGAGACGGGTGTCACCGAATTTTATTCACCTTTTATCAAGGCCAATATGGTGGCCGGTTTTGCCTCCGTCCCGGAATTTAACTGGGGTGTGATGGTGCCACAACCCAGGTCAGAAATTGAGGCACATGTAAACCGGATACTTTATGCGCAGTTGACATGGGGGGTGATCGGCTTTGTTATGGCGCTGGTTATCGCCTTTCTGCTGGTCAGGTGGTTAACCAATCCGTTACAGCGCCTGTGTCACTCTGCCTCCACCATTGTGGATAACGGCTTACAAGGTGAAATACCGGATATTTCGCGGCATGCACCCAGTGAATTCAGCAATCTGAGGGCAAGGCTGGCGAGTCTGGTCAACGGGTTGCAGGCATCCAGAGGCGAACTGGACGACCTGAACAAGTCGCTGCAGAGAAGAGTGGATGACGCCACCCGGGAACTGCGTGGCGCCAATCGACAATTGCAGACCTTTGCCTCACAGGATTATCTGACCAAGCTATACAACCGACGTTATTTTGAATCCACACTATTGCAGATCATAGTCAGCGAATCGTCAAGGGAAAAAGGATTTTGCCTGATGATGCTGGATATTGATAATTTCAAGCCCATCAATGACAATTATGGTCATGCAGCAGGAGACAGGGTGCTGATCCAGACGGCGAAAATCATCGAGTCACAGGCGGGTGATAATCATCTGGTTGCGCGTTTTGCCGGAGATGAGTTTGCTATCCTGGTCGAAGATAATGCAGAACAGGCCCGTACGCTGGCAACCAGTATACTTCATGCCGTCAGTGAGGCGGTATTTGAATGGCAAGGTGAGCTGATCCAGGTAACGGCGAGTGCAGGCGTGCATTACCACTCTGCCGGATCCGATTGTAACCTGGATATTCTTTTGCAGAATGTCGACAGGGCACTTTATACCGCCAAGGAAGAAGGTCGTAACAGGGTATCGATGCTGGGGATCTAACCCGCGCAGATCAGCGGGCTAGTGCCTGAAATGGCGCATCCCGGTAAATACCATTGCAATGCCGTGTTCATCGGCCGCCGCGATAACCTCATCATCCCTCATTGAACCACCCGGTTGAATAACGGCGGTAATGCCAACCTCGGCGGCCGAGTCCAGCCCGTCCCTGAACGGGAAGAAGGCATCCGAGGCCATCACAGACCCCCTGACCTCAAGGTCGGCATCAGCGGCCTTGATGGCGGCGATACGCGCACTGTAAACACGGCTCATCTGGCCTGCACCGACACCAATGGTCATGCCGTTTTTGCAATAGACAATGGCATTGGACTTGACAAATTTGGCCACCTTCCACGCAAACAGCAGATCCTGCATCTGCTGTTCTTCCGGTTCTTTTTTGGTGACCACCTTCAGGTCCGTTTCATCGACCATACCCAGGTCCCTGTCCTGAACCAGCAGACCGCCATTAACACGCTTGAAATCAAAATCTGCTATACGATCCTTACTCCATTTACCGCAGGTTAGGACGCGAACATTTTTTTTACTTCTCAGGACGGGGCGTGCGGTATCAGCAATATCAGGGGCGATGATGACTTCAACAAACTGACGTTCGATAATTGCGCTGGCCGTCTCGGCGTCAAGGATCTGGTTGAAGGCAATGATGCCACCGAAGGCGGAGGTCGGATCAGTTTTATATGCCCGGTCGTAGGCATCCATAATATTGTAACCGATGGCTACACCGCAGGGATTGGCATGTTTGACAATGACGCAGGCGGGCAGATCAAACTGTTTGACACATTCCAGTGCGGCATCGGTATCGGCAATATTATTAAAGGAAAGCTCCTTGCCCTGTATTTGTGTTGCCGTGGAGATGCAGGCCCTGGCAGGTGAATACTCCCGATAAAATGCAGCCGCCTGATGAGGATTTTCGCCATAGCGCATTTCCTGGGTCTTCAGGTATTGACTGTTAAAGGTACGGGGGAAATGTCCCATGGAAAGATCTTCCCTGTATCGCCCCAGATAATTGGCGATGGCCCCGTCATAACGTGCTGTGTGCTCGTATACCTTGACGGCCAGGTTAAAACGCATGGCCTCATTGACCGAGCCGTTGTTGTCCTGCAACTCTTTCAGTAAATTCTCATAATCCACGGCATCAACAACAACAGTTACATCCTGGTGGTTCTTTGCCGCAGCTCGCAACAGGGTCGGGCCGCCAATATCAATATTCTCAATGGCCAGTGGCAGGTCACAATCCGGTCGGGCTATCGTTTGCTCAAACGGGTACAGGTTGACAACCACCATATCAATGGGCGGGATATCGTTTTCCTGCATGACCTTGTCATCGATACCCCGTCGACCGAGTAGTCCGCCATGGATTTTCGGGTGCAGTGTTTTTACCCTGCCAGCCATCATTTCAGGGAAACCGGTGTAATCTGATACCTCGGTTACATCAATATTATTTTCCGACAGCAGTTTGGCGGTGCCGCCGGTTGACAGTATTTCAATATTCATGGCCTGCAGGCTGCGTGCAAATTCGACAATACCGGTTTTATCAGAAACACTAATCAGGGCTCGCTGGATGCGACTCATATCAACCTCTATATAAAATTAACTTTTGTGGAGTGACTACAGATGGACGATAGCTGCAGGGTAACCTGTGTAGTGTCTGACCCGCGCAGGTCAGAGATTGTATAGCTGAAGTTTTTTTCGCAAGGTACTGCGGTTCAGGCCCAGCATTTCGGCTGCACGTGTCTGGTTGCCACGTACCTGTTTCATGACACTTTCCAGTAGCGGTTTCTCTACTTCGTTGAGTACCATTTTGTACAGGCCGGAAGGTGTTTGCCCTTCAATGTCCTGAAAATAAAACTCCATCGCAGCCTTTACCTGTTTTGCCAGGGATACCCTGCTAATACTCAGATGGCTTTCTTTTTGTTTGCCGTGAGATTCCTGTACACCGTAAATACTCATGCAGCCAACCCCTCCTTTTTTTGTGCCAGTTGCGCGAAGAATTCGTGCGTCATGGCTAATTGTTGTTTTATGGTTTCCACACGATTAACAGTATTTCGGAAGCTGGCGCCATTGGGCTGTCCCTTGCTGTACCATGAAATGTGTTTTCGTGCGACACGTACCCCGGTGAACTCTCCGTAGAAAGAGTAAAGGTTATCCAGATGATCCAGCATGATGGCACGTATTTCCTGCACGGAAGGCCCAGGCATTTTCTCGCCGGTATTCAGGTAATGTTCAATTTCTCGAAAAATCCAGGGGCGGCCCTGAGCGGCGCGTCCAATCATGATGGCATCAGCCCCCGTGTATTGCAGCACATGTCTTGCCTTTTCGGGGGTTGTGATATCACCATTGGCAATAATGGGGAGCCGGCTCATCGCCTTGATTTCACGAATGGTGTCATATTCCGCTTCACCCTTGTAATGGCAGGCGCGGGTACGGCCGTGTATTGCCAGCGCCTGTATGCCGGACTCCTCGGCAATACGTGCAATATTCAATGCATTACGGTTTTCCTTGTCCCATCCTGTGCGGATCTTCAGGGTGACCGGGATATCGACGGCCTTGACGACAGCCTCGAGTATTTCGCCGACCAGGGTCTCGTTCTGCAACAGTGCGGAACCCGCCATGACATGACAGACCTTTTTTGCCGGACAGCCCATATTAATATCAATAATCTGGGCGCCATTGCCCTCATTGTGCCTGGCGGCTTCTGCCATCATTTTTGCCTCGGCCCCGGCGATCTGCACTGACCTGGGTTCGGTCTCACCTTCGTGGTTTGCACGGCGTCGGGTTTTTTCACTCCCCCACAAGAGACTGTTTGAGGACACCATTTCAGAAACGGTCATACCGGCCCCCAGTTTTTTGCATAGCTGGCGAAACGGCCTGTCAGTGACACCTGCCATAGGTGCAAGAACAAGGTTATTTTTGAGTGTATATTTTCCGATGCGCATTTTAATAAAAAAAATTAATAAATCATTCCGGTGATAAATTGGTAACTAATTTTTTTACTTTTTTTCTTTAGCAGGGTCGAAAATGATACCGCTAATTCGAGGCAGGATAAAGTTTATTTTTTTAACTTAAAATATCAGCGAGTTATACAGGCTTGACTTTTTCACACTGCTGGAATGCCGGCAAATTTGCCGTAATAATTATGGAGCCTCTGATTAATTCCGGACGAAGCAGATTGTACTCGGAAAATACAGATTCAAGGCGTCGAATCGCACGTAATAGCAAGTTATTGCGAAGGTCCGCAACACAGAAGCTGAATTTTTTGAGCGCAAGATGCGAGTTCATGAATTGATCAGAGGTTCCTTTATTATTAAAGAAAATCGAATTGATATGAAACAACCGGGTGCTTCGGCTTGATGACATCAACAAATACTTCTACTGCGGTCTTTGCAGGCAGGCCTTCCTTGATATTAATGTGCTTTGCCAGGTATTCATTTGGTAAAAACCTTCGCATTGCTGTTACGTCACCGGACTCATCAGACAGCTTGATAGACAGCACCGGGTAGACCTGTGCATAAGTGGCCGTGTTGGTAAAAATGGTTTTAATCCGTAACTGGTCGGGTTCTTGTGGTACAGATAATATTGCGTGGTTAAGCATTTTTATCGTTTTAATACCCCTGGATGCATCATTTCTAAGCGGTATCTCGCATTTCAGTAAAACACACATACCGATAATAATGCCACGCATCTGTTCATTTTGCGCCAGACTGTTGCGGAAACTGTACATACCCTGGAGCAGTAACGTCAGGGTAAGGAGAATAATGCCGGTGCTCCAGAGCCGTGTGTTGCTACCCGTCTGCCTGCCTGTCACAGCGGCCAGTTCCTCCCGCAGAATACCGGGTGCGTCATCGAACATGGACTCATCAGGCAGCTCGTTTCCCGCTGGAGAAGAATGAGCCATGTCAATGTTTTGTTCAGGGGCAGGCCCAGGCTGTTCAGCTGTCTCCGGGTCAGGCCATGAATCTTCCACTGTTTCCGGTGTGGGTTCTGCCAGGTCATCAAACAGGTTTTCCAGTATGGTGTCTTTCCCCGTGTCTGGTTCATCCTGCGCCGGTCCAGGGGAGGTTGCAGAGAGATCTTCTTCCGGGCCAACAACGGTGAGACTGGGCAAGACCGATGGTTTGCCCTCCCTGGCCAGCTCGGACAAGGCCGAGGTTTCATGTTTCTCATCCTGGCCCGGCCCCGGGTCAGGATCAGGTTGTGACAGGATTTCGTCCAGTGGCAGCTCTTCGTCGTCCTGATAGACCTTGGGCGGTCCTGATTGTTCCACAGGCTCACCACCAAATTCAGGGGTTGCGTCGGTTACCACAATATGGTGTTCCTGTCGGGTTTCTTCAGGCGGTTCCGCGCCCTCATCCTGCTGGTCCTGCCAGTCTTCCTCAAGAAATTTCAGGGCGTCAAATACATGCTGGCAATAACCACAGCGCACCTTCCCATGGGCCATGTTTAATTGTTCAGGTGTAACCCTGAATACGCTGGAACACTCCGGGCAGGTAGTATGCATAACCGCAGGTTACCAGAGCCGCTTGCCACAGGGAAATAAATTTGGCGGCCCGTGATGTGACAGTTTACTGCTTTTTAAACCCTTCCAGGCGCACCCATCCCTCTTTGATCACGGGTTCATGCATGTCAAACCATTGCCCGTAACATTGATTGACCTCAGCGGCCTGTTCACAAAGGATTCCGGAGAGTATGAGTTTACCCTTTGCCCTGGTTTGTCTGGCAAGTGTGGGTGCGAGTGAGGTCAACGGGCCAGCGAGGATATTGGCCATACAGACATCGGCCTGAGCAGTTGGCAGGGCATCGGGCAGGCAGGAGATAATCCGGCCGGCCACCCTGTTTTTTATGGCATTGTCCATGGTTGCTATCAGTGCCTGCGGGTCATTATCGACTGCCCATACATTTTCCGAATCCAGCAGCAGCGCTGCAATGGCCAGTATTCCCGAGCCACAACCGTAGTCCAGCACCTTTGCGCCATGTAAATCCTGTGAATCCAGCCACTCCAGGCAAAGTGCCGTTGTCGGGTGCGTACCGGTTCCAAATGCCAGCCCCGGATCCAGCCGGATATTGACGGCCCCGGGGTCGGGTGTTGCAAAGCCTTCGGGGCATACCCACAGCCGGTCGCCAAATTTCATGGGTTTAAAATGTTCCATCCAGGTGCGCGTCCACTGCCGGTCTTCCAGCGGCTGGATGCGGATACCCGGGAGTTCATCGAGCTTGAGTGAATATTTTAATCCGGATTGAACCTGGTCCATATCGCTATCATCTGAAAACAGCCCGGTGAGAATCAGTTGATCCCAGAGAGGGGTCTCGCCGGGGCCGGGCTCGAGCAGGGGCTGATCGGCCGCATCGATGGCAGTTACCGATAAGGCACCATTATCTGTTAGTGCATCCTCCACTTGCCGGGCGTGGTCGGAATCTGTTTTAAGGGAGAGCAGGATCCAGGGCATAGTCGTTTACGGTTTAACTGATTGGTTCAGGTTCAGGATTGTATTTATTATTAATCAGATGTCGCTGTTGTCCTGTTAACCCGTGACGAATGTAGTTGAAATGCAAGCGACAAGTACGTTTTGGGCTAACCCGCAACCCGGATATGAACCCGGTAAGCCTGATCAAAACACACAAAACATGCCATCCATGGCGGCTCGGCAGCCGCATCCGTGCGGTAGACGGTCTTGATCAGGCTTACCGATTCCATGTCCTCACATTTATATGTGTTTCATGAAGTTAACGGGACAACAGTAATCAGAAGTAATCAATACAGAAGCCGGATTATTGGTAAATAATAAAATGCTGTGTTAATAACAGACCCCGGACAACAGTTGCAATACCGGGCTGTACCTTCCGCCTACAGCCCCAGTTTTCTTTCCAGATAATGAATATTCGTGCCGCCTGTCTGGAAGGCGCTGTCATCAATCAGTTTTTGCTGTAATGGAATGTTTGTCTTGATGCCTTCGATATAGATTTCAAGCAGTGCCGTGCGCATGCGTTTTAATGCGCTCTCCCGTGTATTACCGTGGGCAATCAGCTTGCCGATCATTGAATCATAATGGGGAGGGACCATGTAGTTATCATAGATGTGTGTATCCATACGAATCCCCGGGCCACCAGGCGCGTGGAACTCCGTAATTCTTCCCGGGCATGGCATAAATGTTTCAGGGTCTTCCGCATTGATGCGGCATTCAATTGCATGGCCATTTATTTTTATGTCATCCTGCTTCATTGACAGGGGTTCACCCGCCGCAATCAGTAGTTGCTCGCGGATTATGTCGACACCGGTGATCATTTCGGTTACCGGGTGTTCGACCTGTACGCGGGTGTTCATTTCAATGAAGTAGAATTTACCATCCTGATACAGAAACTCGAATGTACCTGCACCGCGATAACCTATCTTGCGGCAGGCTTCGGCACAGACCTTGCCCATTTTGTTTCTGATCTTTTGGGTAATGCCTGGTGCCGGGGCCTCCTCAATAACCTTCTGATGGCGTCGCTGCATGGAACAGTCACGTTCACCCAGATGGATGGCATTACCATGGGTATCGGACAGCACCTGAAACTCGACATGGCGGGGTGTTTCGAGATATTTCTCTATATACACAACGTCATTGCCAAACGCAGCTGCGGCTTCGCTTTTTGTCAGCGAAATTGCATTCAGCAGGTTGGATTCACTGTGTACGACGCGCATGCCACGACCGCCACCGCCCCCAGACGCCTTGATAATGATCGGGTAGCCTACCTTCCTGGCGATCTCGATATTATTGTTGGCGTCATCATCCAGTGGGCCATCACTACCCGGGACACAAGGAACGCCTGCTTTTTTCATTGCCTTGATTGCTGAAACCTTGTCACCCATCAGGCGAATGGTCTCGGCCTTCGGGCCGATAAAGGTAAACCCGCTTTGTTCCACGCGTTCGGCAAAGTCTGCATTTTCCGACAGGAAGCCATAACCGGGGTGGATGGCAACTGCATCGGTAACCTCGGCGGCACTGATCAGCGCAGGTATATTCAGATAGCTTTCAGCGGAAGGTCCGGGGCCGATGCAAACGGCTTCATCTGCCAGTAACACATGTTTTAATTCGCGGTCGACAGTGGAATGTGCAGCAACGGTTTTTATACCCAGTTCGGAGCAGGCGCGCAAAATACGCAATGCAATTTCACCACGATTGGCGATAACAATCTTGTCCAACATAAATCAGGATCACTCTTAAATTATTTTTCCAGGTATTTTATTAATCAATTACAACCAGCGGCTGGCCAAATTCAACTGGCTCACCATTCTCGACCAGGATGGCGGTGACGACACCACTTTTATCCGCCTCTATCTGGTTGAACATCTTCATGGCCTCGATAATACACAAGGTGTCGCCGACACTGACCGTTTGGCCGACCTCGGTAAATTGAGGAGTGCTGGGTGATGGCGACCGATAGAATGTTCCGACCATGGGTGAATTAACGGTGTGACCCGGGGGTATCTCTTTTTCTTCCGGTTCTGGCGTGCCAGTGGTTGTCGGCGTCTCGACGGGCGGGGGTGGGGCGACCGGTGCAGGCATAACGGGTGGTGCGATTGCCATTGGTCCACCACGGCTGATGCGCACTGATTCCTCACCCTCCTTGATTTCTATTTCAGCAATTCCGGATTCATCCAGAAGCTCGATCAGTTTTTTTATCTTGCGAATATCCATGTTACTTCCCGCTTAAATTATTTATTTAGGTAATTCAGGGCCGCTTGCATGGCAAGATCATAACCCTGGGCGCCGAGACCGCTGATGACACCGACGGCGATATCGGAAAAATAGGAATGTTTCCTGAACTCTTCCCGTTTGCTGACATTTGAGAGATGAATTTCGATAAAGGGAATAGCGACCCCGAGCAGGGCATCGCGCAGTGCAACACTGGTATGGGTGAATGCAGCGGGATTGATAATGATAAAATCGACGCCTTCATCTTTGGCCTTGTGAATCCTGTCGACCAGGGCATGTTCCGCATTGTCCTGAAAAGAATCCAGGCTATGGCCTTCGGATTCGGCCTTGCTGACGAGATTGTCCATGATGTCGGCCAGTTTATCGTTACCGTAAAGATCCGGCTCACGACTACCCAGCAGGTTGAGGTTGGGACCGTTCACAACAAGAATTTTAGCCATTAGTTAATCTCGAATCCGGGTAGATAAAGGCAGGATAGCGCCAATATACTGAAGATGTCTGCAATTTCAGGCCAGGGTAGACATTTCAGTGACTTGGCGCAATTTTGCCCGAAACAGGCTGGATTGTCCAATAATAATGCAATTTCAGGACAGATCGGCGAAGATAGGCGCAATATCATGAAATTATTATATATGGACATGATAATGGCTAAAGCAGGGGCTGTATCTGTTTTTCGATATCCTTGAAAGAAAGTTCATGTTTGCCGATAAAGCGAATGATGCCTTTTCGGTCAATGACCAGGCTATAGGGTAGCTGACCGAAGCGGTTTCCATAGGCCGCGCTGATTGCGAGAACTTCTTTACCACCGATCATGATCGGATAGTTTCCCCCCAGTCCATCGATATAGTCGATGACGGCTTGCTTCTCGTCTATGGCAACACCGAGAACCTGAAACCCCCTGGCCCCGTATTGTTCCTGTAGTTTAATAAAGGCAGGCAGCTCCCGACGACAGGGGGGGCACCATGTCGCCCAGAAATTAAGCAGGATAACCCTGCCATCCCATTCGCGGATATGGCGTTTTTTTCCTTCCAGGTCAAACAGACTGAAGTCGGCCCGTTTTGTGCCAACGATGGAAATAGATTTTTTAACCACGGGTTGTTTTATGTTGGCGCTGGCATTTTTTACCGGTTGTTCATTGGTGTAATGATAAACAGCAAAACCGGCGGCAAGGCTGGCAATGGCCAATAGTATGACAGGTAAATTCTTTTTCATGGTAGTTCGCTACGCTTTATTATCCTGGTCCCTGGTTAAATGACCTGTTCACACGCCGTAAAAATTCATCGGCCTTTATCAGGCCCAATACCCGTTGTTTTCTCGCTTCCTGTCCCTTGGTATTGTAAAACAGGATCGCAGGTGCGGTGATAACGTTGACGTGTTTTAATACGGCCTTGTCTTCATCATCCTGCAGAGTGATATCGGCCTGCAATAATACCGTGTTGGATAAGGCCCGTTGCACCTTTGGTTCAGAGAAGACATAGTCATCAAACTGTTTGCAATAGGTACACCAGTCTGCGTAGAAATCCAGCATGACTGTATTACCCATGGCATTGGCCGCCTTTAATTCGCGTTTAAAATCGGCAACGGTCTTGATCTTGATAAAGGTGAGACCGCCTTTGACAACAGATTTTTTACCCTTTGCAAATCTTACATAGGCGGCCTGTGAACCGTTACCGGCCGACTGGATAACGGTGGTTCCACCTCCCATGAGTTTTGATCCATGTAGCGGGTCATCAAAGTTACGTGCACCGGTCAGACCGCCCAGTAAAACAAGGATACCATAGACAAATAAAACCAGCCCGAGGCCCTTGAACAGTTTGCGCCAGCCCGAGGCCCCTTCCTTGATCTGTTCGAATGCCCCCATGTAAACGGCGGTGACCATAAACAGGATGGCCCACAGGCTCATGAAGACGACACTGTCCAGGATGCGCTCAAGGAATACAATCGCGACAGCCAGCAGGATAATACCGGCGGCGCCCTTGACGTTATCCATCCATGTTCCGGCGTGAGGCAGTAGTTTGCCTCCTCCCGCGCCGACAACGAGCAGGGGGGCGCCCATACCATTGGCGAGGGCAAACATGTAGAGGAAACCCAGCCCCGGGTCATGTGATGCGGCGGCACCGGCGATGGTAGCGATCAGGACGGGGCCACCACAGGGGCCAACAATCAGGGCGGATAGCACGCCCATGACAGCAACACCGATCAGGGAACCCCCTTTTTGTTTGTTGCTGATCTCGTTCAGTTTGGACTGTAACACGCTGGGTATCTGGATGTTGTAGAAACCGAACATCGACAATGCCAGCAAGACAAACAGGCCGGAGAAACCTGCCAGTACCCAGGGTTTCTGCATCTGTGCCGTAATATTGCTGGCCTCGCCGGTATAGCCGAATATGGCACCGATAACACCGAACGTGAGCGCCATGGCTTCAATGTAGACAAGCGACAGCATGAAACCCTTGGTCGCAGTGACTTTGTGCCCGTGCCCGACAATGATGCTGGAAACAATCGGGATCATCGGATACATGCAGGCGGTAAAGGCGAGCAGCAGTCCAAAGCCAAGCAGGCTGGACACAATGACAAGCAGGTTTCCATCCCTGAAAAGGTGTACCAGTTTTTCTTCTTCACTGAGATGGTCGTCATCGTCACGCGTTGCAACCGCCACCGGGGCAACCGGGGATGACGTGGTGATCGTGCTGCTGGTTGCTGTCGGGTCAAAGCTTACCTTTTTAAAGATAGGCGGGTAACACAGACCGGCCTCTGCACAGCCCTGGTAGACCAGTTCTATTTCGACCGGTTTACCTTTCAGGTTGCCGATGACAGGAATCTGTGCCGTAACCTCCTTATGGAATACCTTGATGTCCCCGAAGTATTCGTCATGTTTGGTCTCACCGTCAGGCAGAATAACCTTGCCCAGACTGATGCCCTCGGGTGCATTTTTCAGGCTAAACCGCATCTTGTCACGGTACATGTAGTAGGTATCGGCGATTATCCAGTGTGCAACCAGGGTCTGGTTGTTACCTGTCCGTGTACTCAGAATAAAGGCCTTGTCGGGCTCAAGGAACTGCTCTTCCTCCAGGCCCATGTTCTTGCCAAGATCGGTAATCGCCTGCAGGGGGTTGGCCCTGGCCGACACTGCGGGCAGCTTGATCTTTATTGTTTGCTCATAGGGTGGATAGCAGATGCCAAGATCGGCACACCCCTGTGAACGGGTGATCAGCTTCATCCCGGTTACCTGTCCACTGACGGTATAGGGAACCTTGATCACAAGTTTGCCACGATGGGTTTCAACTTCGCCGAAGTAGGGGTCTTTTTTGATCTTGCCTGCCGGTATCACCGGGGTGCCCAGCTCAACGCCTTTTGTATCGGTACGGAAGGAAAATTTGTCGTGATACAGGTAATAGTCCTTGACGACATTCCACTCAACCAGCAGGGTATTAGCATCTTTGGCCTTGGCTGTTACCGGGAATGCCTGTGCCGGCAAGAGGGGTTCTTCCTCGGCCAGCAGGGTTCCGGGCAATAGCAGTAACAGGGCAAAAAGGGACGCTAACAGTTTTTTCATTATAGTTTACCTGTGGAGTTGTCGATCCAGTCCAGATAGTCACTGAGACCACCAGATATTGGGACTGATATTATCTCGGGAAGTTCATAGGGGTGCAGGGATTTGATTCTCGCTTCCACCCTGGAGTACAGATCAGACCGCGTTTTTATCAATAAAAGGACCTCGGTTGCGGTCTCCCGCTTGCCTTGCCATTGATAAATCGACGTCAGGCCCGCCACGATATTGACGCAGGCGGCCAGGCCTTCGTCAATCAGCGCATTGGCAAGCCCGGTGGCACTTTCCTGGTCGGGGCAGGTATTGAGGATAATCTGATATTCTGTCTGCACATTCATATAGTATTAATTAATGATGGACATAGCCTAACTGCTGGGAAAAGGCTTGTCACTGTGTTATCACGTGATTTAGAGTGTCTGTATGGATCTTCGAATCTTCATTTTTCTGTTGTTTATCGGTCTACCGTTGCTCGAGATATACCTGCTGATCGAGGCCGGTTCCGCCATCGGGGCGATACCGGTCATCTTTATCATTGTTTTTACAGGTGTTTTAGGTGCATTGCTGCTTAAACACCAGGGAACCTATAGCCTGTCCCGGATACGAAAAAGCATGGAAAGGGGTGAAATTCCGGCCATGGCAATGTTCGAGAGTGTCTTTATATTTGCCGCAGCCATCCTGTTGCTGGTGCCGGGTCTGATTACCGACACCCTGGGGATTTTTTTCCTGATTACACCGTTGCGACGTCTGATGATAGGAAAAGTCATGGGTTTGTCACGTTTTACCACCGTTGCCACCCACACACAAAAACCGCCGGATGACGATGATACCCCCCCGAGCAGCAGGGTCATCGACGGGGAATGTAAGCGCGAGGATTGAATACCGGGCCAAAAACCCGCTGCAAGCTGCCTTGTCGGGCGCCAATTGGCAGGCTTGTGAACCGGGTCGCAATTAAAAAATAAAGATCAGTCTTGACAGTATAATCAAAGGAACCTAGCCGAGTTGTCCAAGCAAGAGTTGTGCTGCCAGACCGATCCCGAGTGTGGATAACAGCGCAATGATCCACACCAGTGTGATCAACGGTGCCGGTGCAGTCACCGGGTCATTTATTGACTTGATATCAGCAGCAGCGGCAGACAGACCACTATCGCGGCGCCGTTGATACATCGGAACCACGATGCGCAGATAAACTGCCAGTGACAGCACACTATTAAGAATAGCCACAACCGTCAGCCACAAAAAACCGGCATCAATGGCAGCACCAAACAACAAAAACTTGCCCACGAAGCCAGCCAGTGGCGGAATACCGGCCAGTGACAAAAGAAACACCACCATCGCCACGCCCAATGCAGGGTTTTTTCGCCCGATGCCGTAAAATGTCTCAAGGGTACGGCCGGCTTGCATCACAACTGCAAAGGCCCCCAGGTTCATCGCGGCATAGGCGGCTGCAAAAACAATCAGGGATTTCAGTGCTAAAGGACTCGCACCTACCGCGACCACACCCAGCAGAAAATACCCCGCCTGGGCGATTGATGAATAGGCCAGCAACCGCACTACATTGTTTTGTACCAGTGCCGCAAGATAACCATAGGTCATGGTCAATACCGCGACCACTGCGATGATCAGAGACCAGGCCGTCACCATGGGTATATCCCGAACGATTTGTGCAAAAGCCATGATGGCGCCAATTTTTGGAACCACCGACAGGTAGGCTGCAATGGATAAGGGGGCACCTTCGTAGGCATCCGGCGCCCAGAAATGAAAGGGTACCAGCGATGCCTTGTAACCCAGACCTATAATGACGGCCATCAGGCCAATAACAGCGATAACCGGTTTTGTCTGAAGGGTTGCCAGCTCACTAAAAAGTGTAGAACCCGTGCCACCGAACCAGTAACTGAGCCCAAAAATCATCACACTGGTGGTGACAGATGCGAATACAAAAAATTTCATGGCGGCTTCGGTTGCAATATCATTGCGTGGACAGGCAACCAATGCAAAGGATGCCAGGCCGGACAACAAAATACCCAACACCAGTAACATGCTGTCACCAGCACCGGCCAGTAATACCGAAGCCAGACTCACCAGACAAACCAGAATATAAACAGTGCCTTCACGATCGCTTCCGGCGAGTTCTGACCGAGCCAGCAACAGAGACAACACGGTTGCTGGCAGCAGGATAAGTTTGGCCCAGACACTGAGCATATCGACACGAAATGTACCGCCGAATACACCCGTGTCCACGCCAAGCAAAGGCAAGGTCTGAGCGGTGGCGAGCAGCAGACCAATGATCGTCACCGTCAATACGGTACGGGGAAAACGCAGCATTTCGGCTATCAGTGCCACCACCACCGTTAACAGTATAATGATCTCGGGGATCAGCAGGGCAAGATCATGTCCCATCAGAGCTGTAATGCCGAGGTGGTCTTGTGAATAATATCAAGTACCCAGGCCGGGGCAATGCCCAGCACAATGATAAGTACCAGCAGTGGGCCAAGAGCGAGCAGTTCGCGATAATTCAGGTCAGACATGGTTGCCGTTGTCCATTTCTCACCCGTCTCACCCAGAAAAACACGGGCGATGGCACGAAGATACAGACCGGCCGTAATCACAATGCCAAGAATGACAATGATAGCAACGGGTTCAACTTGTAGTGTGGCGAGGAAAATCTGGAACTCGGCCGGAAAGTGTGCCAGTCCTGGTAATCCCAGTGAGGCGAATGCAGCAAGCACGAACGACCAGCCGAGCATGGGTACGACCTTCAGTAAACCTCCGAACTGACCCATTTCCCGGGTATGAGCGCGGTCCTGTAACATGCCGACCAGAAGGAACAGCGCCCCGGTGACCAGCCCGTGGCTGACCATTTGCAAGACCGAGCCGTCCAGTGCGGTGGCTCGAATTGCCGGCTCGGTTGCCAATGCCGCAATCGCCACCCCGACGATGATATAACCCATGTGGTTGATCGAGGTATAGGCAACCATGCGTTTGAGATCACTTTGTGCCAACGCGGCAAAGGCACCATAAAGTGCTGCGATGACACCAAATACCAGAATGACTAACCCCGCCTCGCGAAAGGCATCCGGTGTCATCTGCAAGGCGAAACGCACCAGGCCATAGGTACCGAATTTTAACATCACCCCGGCGAGGATCACGCTACCTGCAGCCGGTGCCTGAACATGGGCCGCAGGCAGCCAGGTGTGGAACGGGAACACAGGTGTCTTGACTGCAAAAGTAATCAGCATCGCCACCAGTGCAAGCATGGCTGCAATGCCCTCCAATGGTGGATTGCTGATCCAGACTCGCATATCGAAGGTATGCGGATCACTGCCGAGGTACAGGCCAAGAATGGCGAGCAGTAACGGCAGGCTGCCGAGAAAAGTGTATATAAAAAACATCAGTGCTGCGCGTTGACGATCTTCATGCCCCCATTGCGCAATCATGAAGTACATGGAAACCAGTGACACTTCAAAAAAAACGTAGAATAGAATGGCGTCCAGCGCAGTGAAGGCACCAATTGAGGCCGTCTCCAGCAACAGCATCAATGCGACAAAGGCATGAGATTGTTTGCGCACCCTGGCGGAATAAATGAAGGTTACGAAGAACAATATTGCCGTTAGCAACACCAGAGGCAAACTGATGCCATCCACGCCGACACGGTATGCCGCGCCAATGGATGGCATCCAGTTTATTTGTTCGAACTGGGCAAATCCGGTTTCATTAACACCACGCGACCACATCAAAATGGCTCCCAGCAGTGTCAGTCCACTGGTAACAATACCGATACCGTGTACAGCTTGCGCCGGTGCCTTGCGTATGAATAAAACAAACAGCGCCCCGAGTAGCGGTAGAAAAACAGTGATAGATACGATTGGATACACTTAACAGGCCCCCTTATTGATAAACCAGCAAAGTGATCAACATGAACACCAGGATCATCGCACTGGCGACTATGCTGATGGCCAGTTCCTTGTGTATCAGACCGCTTTGCAGCGTGCGGGCCTTACCACCAAGATTGACCATGCAACGCACAAAAGAAAATATTATTCCATCGATACCCTGTTCATCATTTAGGCGCACGGCCTGGCCAAGCCTGAGCCCCGCCCGACCTGTTGCGAGCACACTTTCATACAGAAGACGTTCCAGTTTTTCGCAAGTGCGGGCAATAAAAAACACTGGACGAATAATCAAGTTATCGAAACCACCGGCTATCGCAAAGCCTTGCCTAGACCAGGGTAGCAGCGGGCCGAGCAAACGGTGTACAGGAACGAACCAGCCGAGCGCCAGGCCGCATAAGGCCGCGCTTAGCCCGAGTACCACGGGGAGAAACTGAACCTGGCTATTTTCGGGTAGCCGGGCACCCAGTAATGACTCTACAGCAGGAAAGGCGGCCCCCAGAATAATGGCCAGAAAAACCAGCCCGGCCAGTCCCGCGCCCATCCAGGCAAGACCATCCACAGACCGGCTTTTTCCGTTCCCTTGCCAAAGGAGTCGCAGCGCCCTGGCCATATAACTTCCGGTTAGCAAGGTACCGGCCAGCGCGAATGGTAACAATATCCAGATATTGGCCGAGTTCATGGAGGCCGCAATGATGGCATCTTTGGAGAAAAAGCCGCTCAACGGCGGGACACCCGCCAATGCCAGTGCTGCCAGCACGAAACCGGAAAATATCTTTGGCCGGTCACGTCCAATCCCTCGCAGTTTATCCAGCACCGTGCTGTCGCGGCTGTGCTGAAACACTCCTGCGCCAAGAAATAAACTGCTTTTTATTGCTGCATGTGCAATGAGATGCAGCAATGCGGCCATGGGCACACCCGCCCCCACGGCAACCAGCATCAAGCCATACTGACTGGAGGTGGATGCTGCCAGCATGCGTTTGAGATCTGATTCGCCCAGTGCCATCAGGCCGGTCACGACGGTGGTAACGCCACCTACGATTCCGATTACCAGTAATGTCTCGGGTGGCAACATCGGTGCAGTACGAATCAGCAGAATCGCACCTGCCGCAACCAGCGTGGCCGAGTGCAACAATGCCGATACCGGCGTCGGACCTGCCATCGCACGTTGCAACCAGTCATGCAGAGGTGTCTGAGCGGATTTACCCATCGCTGCAATCAACAACAGTAAGCCGGCAGCAACGGCTAACCCCCCGCGGGTGTCCAGTGTGGCCGCAATATCAGTGCTACCTGCACTGGTTACAAGAATAAATGTTGCAATGTAAAGCCCCAAATCAGCGCTACGGGTAACCAGAAAGGCGCGAGTGGCGGCCGTTTTGACGCCAGGTTTGCTGTACCAGAAGCCAATTAACAAATAACTGCTCAGGCCAATGAGTTCCCATGCTGACAACAGCAATATCCAGTCACCGGCCAGCACCAGTGTCTGCATGGCTGAGGCAAACAACAACAGGGTGGCAAAGAAACGTACCTTCTCATTGTCCTTTTTCATGTAACCAACTGCATAAACCATTACCAGGCTACAGACCACGGCGACCAGGGTTGAAAGCAGAGCCGTCAAGGGTGTGGCAACCAGGCGCAGCGGCATATCCGGCAGCCCGGGCAAAATTAATTCACTACCTCGGCCATTAAAGGCATCTGTCAGTAACCCCAGGCTGGCAAGCAAACCGGCGGCGGCACCCAATAGCGCCAGAGCAGCGGGTTGCCGACGCAGCAACATGGTCAGCAGTGCCATAGAAAGGGGCGCGAGAATGGCAATGGCGATGAGATTCATCCCTTCAATTCCGCTGCTTCTTCCATTTCCACCGAGCCTTTCGCCCGGAAGCGGGCGATGGCGACTCCAAACCCCACGGACATCTCGATGGCCATCACCGTCATTATGATCAACACGAACATTTGCCCGGCCGGGTTATCCGGGTGCAGGTACCGCCAGAACGCTAACATATTGACCATGGCTCCGGCCAGAACCAGTTCCACACCCATCATGATCATGACCAGATTGGTCTGTGATAATGCACCGTAAATGCCAACGCCAAACAGGGCAGCGCCAGCAATCAATGCAATGACCAGTTCAGGGCCCATTATTGACTCACTTTTTTAGCCGGTTGAATCGCAACCGCCGTGGCGGCAATCATCGCGGTCAGGATAGTAATGCCCGCCATTTCAAAGATCAGCATCGAACGACCCAGCAGCTCCAGACCAAGGTCTACAGTCTGTTGTGCTGCATCAGGAAACGTATTTGCCATGGGCCCCCAGTCAACGAACACCGCGATCATCACGGCAGCCACAAATGAAACAAAACCCGTTACTAATGACAGGCGCTTCTGGTGGGTCATTTCCATTTCACCCAGCCCGCCGGGATCCATCATGAACATCACCATGAAAATGGCCATGATGCTCATTTCAGTGGCCATCATCATGATTTGCAATACACCCAGGAATTCTGCCTGCATGCTGAGAAACATCGCACCGAGTGCCGTCTGTGAAAATAGCAGTGCTAACGCAGAACGCACCATCGAAAAAGTACGGAATACCACGATACCGAACCACACTGCCGCGAGTCCGAAAAAAGCAATAAAGAACATTTGTGCCGTCATCATGGAAACTCCAGCACCAGAATGCCGACTATTAAAATATTTATCAGCGCCAGCGGTATGCCCAACATCCAGCACCAGGAAAGTAAATGTGCCTCACGGATACGTGGCATGTAACGTCCGGCCAGTAACATGGTTGCAGTAACCACCAGTATTTTAATCGCACTCCACGCCCAGGGTGGCAGCCATGGCCCCTGCCATCCACCCAGATAAAAGATAGCCGTGGCGGATGCCAGTGTAATAATCAATACCAGCCGCCCCAATCGAAACACCGCCAGCCGTGCGCCGGTATACTCTGCTTCCACGCCTCCGGCCAGTTCACCTTTGGCAATCATCATATCGAATGGCGGCAGAAATGCCAGCGCCATGGAGGCGACGAAAAACAACACAAAACCCAATGGCTGGTAAATAATGTTCCACAGGCCAAGCTGCGAAACCACAATCTGTGTCGACAGTAATGACTCGGCGCGCATCGCAACTGCAGTGATCGGCATCACGATTAACATGGCATAAGCAATAAGCTGGCCCAGAAAACGCCAGCCGCCAATCATGGCATAAGCACCGTCCGGGCCCCAGCCTGCCATCAGCAAAGCGACCAGCACATACACCAGTGCAGCATTGATGAACAATGCACCCGTGGCAAGTTCGGTAATAATCAGATCGGGGGTTAGCGGTATAACGGTTGCGGCCAGCAACGCTGATAACAGCAATAATACCGGGCCGACCTCAAAGAAAATCCGATCGGGTTTGCGTGGCACAATGGATTCCCGCCCCAGCAAGGCGATGGTGGCATACAATGGTGCCGCCAGCCGAAAACGTCCGTTGCTGATCCATGCCTCGAGTACTGCAACAAAGTAAGCGCCCGCTATCAACAAAAGTAAAACAAGGAGAGTGGTCATAACCGTATCTCCCAGGGTGACAGATCCAGGGAGCCGACAGTAACCAGCGCATCACCCAGTTCCTGTTGTGCGGTCAGTTTTTCGATCAGACCGAGATGAAATGTCGACGGTGTTGCCAGTTGCACTGTTTTTACCCGGCCATTCTCCAGGCCCAGTTGCAAACGGGCCAGTCCACGGGGGGTCTCGATCACCGCTTCCCCGTCTCCGCTTGCCTCGTCGATATTGTTTGTTGCAAAAACATGACAGGCACTCATTGCCGAGTCGATCGTAATGCCTGCCTTTTCAATAAGTGCAAGGCTATGGCCGATTTCGTCTACACGAAGTTGCAAACGCGCCCGAACATCACCATCTTTTCCACCGGCTGGCGTGAAGCCGAGGTCGCCATATATTTTATCATTATTACGCACATCATTATTAATCCCTGAGGCACGAGCCACGGGACCAAACAATATCTTGTCGGTATCGGCACCCAGCCTGCCAATGCCCGTCGTGCGGGATTTTAATAATGGCGTGTGTTGCAATCGTCCGGACAGGTCCAATATAGCGGCCTTCAAAGCCACAATCTGTTTTATGTCCGCATGCAGAAAGTCCTGTTGTAATGAAGTGGCACGACGCAGCAACCAGTCGAAGCCGGTTTGTCGTCCGAACAATGCCAGCCAACCCAGATGACTCACGATACGTTCCCGCTCCACAGCAATGGCACGTGCCCTGGCAATCTCCGTATCGATATCCAGCCCACCAGCATTTTCGATGGCTAAACAGGCGAGGACTTGATAGCAAACCGGTGCCAGGGGCTCCAGTTTTGCGAGCCGTTCGGTAAATTTGTTGATATCCATTGCAGACTGTAACAGTAACGGCTCATTTCCAGTCATCGTACCGGCACGGGAGCCTGCTACCGTGTCACCATCGAGTGTCAGCGTCAGCAACAGACCGCCCGGTAAACCCGGGAAAAAGGGCCCGAATGGAACGTCAATCCAGTCCATTGGCAAACCATCACTGCTACGAGGCAGGTCCATGGTCACATCAATCATCGACATGAATGCCATGTCATTATGGCCCATATCACCATGGCTCATGCCGGCGTGATCGTGATGTGTATTTTGTGTCTCACGGGGTTCCAGGGTCATGCCGCACTTCGGACAGGAGCC
>DRJK01000078.1 GCA_011052215.1 Gammaproteobacteria bacterium | reverse complement strand
GCATTGACTTTAGTGTTGACCTGGCCCGGGACTCTGTCGGGCTTCACAAAGGGTGTTCAGTCTAATCTACGCTATCAACGTAATAGCCCTAATAAAATAGTTAATATACGAACATAACATAATTATTTTATTGCAATAACATTCAAGATCCATTTTCAGCGGCCGATATATTGGATCGGGAACGGTAAATACTTCGCAAACTGATGAAGTATATCCGTTAAGGTTTAACCAGACTCTTGCCTCTATCTTATTGATAACGCGGGAGATATGGAGAGAAAAATCATGGCTTTATCCATTAATAGTAACATTGCGTCGTTGAATGCGCAGCGTAACCTCAGTAAATCTCAAAGTGCATTAGCGACATCCCTGCAACGTTTGTCTTCCGGTTTGCGTATCAACTCTGCAAAAGATGATGCTGCGGGTCTGGCGATTTCTGAACGTTTTACAGCACAGATTCGTGGTTTGAACCAGGCATCACGAAACGCGAATGACGCGATTTCACTGTCACAGACGGCTGAAGGCGCACTGAGTGAGTACGGAAACATCCTGCAACGTATTCGTGAGTTGGCCCTGCAGTCTGCGAACAGTACCAACTCTTCCTCAGACCGTACCGCACTGAACAGTGAGGCCTCACAGCTACTGTCAGAGTTGTCGCGTGTTTCAGCAACCACACAGTTTAACGGACAGAACATCATCGATGGTACTTTCACCGGGGCACAGTTCCAGGTAGGTGCAAACGCCAACCAGATTATTACGGTTAACATTGGTAATGCATCAACAGAGGCCCTGGGTGCATACCAGGTGGGTTCATCTGCCAGTGCCGTGACAACAGCCAACCTGGCTGGTGGCGATCTACTGATAAACAGTGTAGATGTGGGTTCAACTACCTCATCTTCTGCTGAAGCCAAGACCGCTGCTATCAACAGTGTCAAATCTACAACCGGCGTGACTGCAACGGCCAGTACTTCCTATACAAGTACGATCACACTGAGCCGTAACCAGACCCTGCAGTCGGGTGATCTTGTGCTCAACGGCGTGAATGTCGGTGCTGTCGCAGGCAATAACAATATTGCCACACAAGGTGCCAGTCTCGCTGCCGCGGTCAATAATGTCACTAGCAGCACAGGCATAACTGCAACATCTGACCTGTCAACGGGTGCGCTGACATTGTCGTCTGCTACCGGTAAGGACATTAACATCACAACAACCAATAGTGATGCCGGTGCGGCCCGACTGGAAAATGCGGCCGGTATCGAGATATCAACTGGTCAGACAAAAGGTACTTATGACTACACCTTTGGCGGTGTGGCTGGCGTGAACGATATAGGCCTGAATGGAGGTGACACAGCCGCCCTGGCTGGAGATACCATTGTTGTAGGGGGTGTAACGTATGAGTTTCAGATCACTGCTACAGCCGTAACAGGTTCGGGTAACACCAAAATTACGATTGGTGGTACTACTACGGTAACCACCACTAATGCGGCGGCAGCTATCTCAAGTGGTTCTGCAAATGTAACCGCTTCCTCTACGAGCAATACAAAAATTCGTATAACATCATCTGTATTATCAAGTACGGTTACTCATACGGATGCCACCATTTCAGGTGGTACGGCAACCAGCACCTATTCCACAACAGGCACCGGCCTGGCCGTGGGTGATACCCTGACTGTAGGCGGTGTGTCTTATGAGTTTACATTCTCAGGTGGAACCGCTACTACAGGCAATACCCAGGTGGACCTGGGTGCCAGTGCAACAATTCAGGCAACATCGCTCTTCACCGCAATTACGGGTCGCTATACTGCGGTCGCTACCAATGTAGTGGCAACGAATAGCAACGCAGGCAGGGTGTTGTTAACGGCTGAAAATTATGGTGACACCGGTGATGCCGATGTGCTGGACAGCACATTACCGACCGCAGGTATTACAGGTGCCCAGGGCACGAACGGCGCCAATGGTACCTACACCTCCGGCGGCAACAAGAATGCGGGAACAATCGAGCTGAGTTCATCGACTACCTTTATTATTACGGGTAACAATGCAGCGAAGGCCGGCCTGGGTTCAGCTACGGCAACTCAGCAAACGATTAATAATGTCAATATTTCCACCGTTGCAGGTGCGAATGCCGCGATTGCACGTCTTGATGGTGCGTTGGACCAGGTGAACAGTATCCGTGCGGATCTGGGTGCGGTGGCCAACCGTTTTGAATCTACGGTTACCAGTAACACCTCGACAGCAGAGAATCTGACGGCTGCACGTTCACGAATCCTGGACGCAGACTATGCGGCAGAAACCGCCAAACTGACCCGGGCGCAAATACTGCAGCAAGCAGGTGTTGCGATTCTTTCACAGGCAAACTCACTGCCACAACTGGCATTATCGTTACTACAGTAGTAAAAGGTTCGGGAATGCGCCTGGGGGAGTTTCTCCAGGCGCAAATCCTGAAAATCTTTAGTAGAGGTAGTTATTATGCTTATCGATACAAATAGCCCGGTTCAGCCGGTAATCGACAGAACGGGTCAGGCGTCTGTTAAAAAGCTTGCTGTTGTATCCCCGGCGCCCACCACCGAACCACAGGATAATCGGCAAATTGCTGTCACCTCCGGCAATACAGTGCCGCAGGAAGAAGGCAAAAAGGCTTCCGAACAACCAAAGAAAGAGGTCGTATCCCAGGCAGTTGCCTCTATTAATGATTACGTTCAGACCGTAAACAGGGAGCTGGAATTCACCCAGGATGATGACCTGGGTCAGACCATAATCAAGGTGATTGACCGTGAAACGGAAGAAGTTATACGTCAAATACCCTCCGAAGAGGTGATCGCAATCGCCCGGGCGATAAAGAATCAGCAAGAAGTTATAGGCGGTGGTTTACTTATTCAGGATGAGGCTTAAACAAGAGTTGGCCTGTATTTTGCTTTATATCAATACGAGACCCTGAGTAGCAAATACTGGATTTGTTGTCAGGTATTCTGAATACAGAGAGACACTATGGCAGCTATTACATCACCGGGCATCGGATCAGGGCTGGACATCAATAGTCTGGTTTCCCAACTGGTTGCCGCCGAAAGAGGGCCAAAGGAAAATCTCCTGAATTTCAAGGAGGCAACAGCCCAGGCCGAGATATCGGCTTACGGTACATTAAAAAGTGCCATCTCGACTTTTTCCAGCGCACTGGTTTTACAATCACTACAAAGTACCTTCCAGGCCGTCAATGCGACATCCAGTGATACCACTATACTCACGGCAACTGCAAATTCGAAGGCCGTAGACGGGGTCTATAATATCGTCGTCTCCAGCCTGGCGGACGCCCATTCAGTGGCATCAACCGGATTTACCAATACAACCGATGTGGTCGGTGTGGGTACCCTGACATTCAAATTTGGTACAACCTCTTTTACAACCGGCCCGTTCACTTATACCGGCTTCGTACAGAATGCCAACAAGGCGACACAAACTGTCACAATTGATTCAACCAATAACACCCTGGAAGGGATACGGAACGCGGTAAATACGGCCAATATTGGTGTTACTGCCAGCATTATTAATAATGGCACAACCAATCAGCTGGTCTTTTCGTCGGGGGAATCGGGGGCGGCCAACAGTCTTGAAATAACAGTGGCTGACTTATCTGATGCCAGTGACACGGATACCAGCGGTTTATCGCAACTGGCCTTTAATGCCTCTGCGGTTAATCTGACCCAGACGGTGGTAGCAGCAGATGCCAGCCTGACCATTAATGGTTTGGCCGTTACCAGCAAAACGAACAAGTTCAGTGATGCCCTGACCGGTGTCACACTGGACTTGATCAAGGCCGATGCAACCCAGACCGTAAAACTGACTGTGGCCAATGATGTCGACACAACCGCAAATGTAGTTCGTAATTTTGTCCAGGACTACAATGCCTTATTGACAACCATAAATGAATTATCGGCCTACAATACAGGTACACAGAAGGGGAGTATCCTGACGAGCGACAGCACAGTGCGCAACATAGTCAGCCAGTTAAGAAAGGTCCTGAATGACAAGACGGTTGGCCTGACAGGGTCACTCACCAGTCTTGCTGAAATTGGCGTGGTAACGGAGAGGGATGGAACCCTGAAGGTCGATGACGGCAAACTGGACACGGCCATAAAAAATAATCCGGGTTCTATATCCTTCCTGTTTGCAGCGGCAGGCAAGGTAAGCAGTACTCAGGTTGAATTTGTATCATCAGGTAATAATTCACAGCCAGGCGACTACAAGATAGACATTACCCAGGCCGCGACACAGGGTGATTTGACCGGCATCGACTTCGGCTATGATTCGGCCACCCCGATCACGATTGATGATACAAACAAGAGCCTGGCGTTCAAGGTGGACGGGGTTGATACAGGTACCTTGACTCTAACGAAGGCCAATTATACAGGCGCGCAACTGGCCGTCGAATTACAAACACGGATCAATGGCTCCTCTGCCTTAAGCAGTCAGGGCGTTTCTGTAACGGTTACTTTCGATGAAACCAGTACCAGCAATGAGCACTTCATCATTACTTCAGCACGTTATGGTGATGCGTCCAAGGTTATAGTGACGTCGAGTGCAGGCAATAATTTTGGTTTGATTGGCACTACTGCAACTACAGGACTGAACGTAGCGGGCACAATTGGCGGGCAGTTTGCAACGGGTTCCGGCCAGGTGCTGACAGGCAGTGCAACAACTGCCGATCTGGCCGTTAAAATACTGGATAGCAGCACAGGGGATCATGGCACTATTAATTTTACACGTGGTGTAGCGGATCGAATTCACAGTTTTCTGGGCAATTATCTGGATAGCAAGGGCAGTATTGACGGTAAAATAAAAGGTGCCGAGTCTGAGGTAAAAAGGATTGGAGTGGATCGTGAAAATCTGGATATCCGGATGGCAAGCATTGAACAGAGAATCCGCTCACAGTTTATTGCAATGGATCAGTTGGTCGCGCAGTTACAGACAACCAGTAGTTTCCTGACACAGCAACTGGCCAATCTGCCAAAAATCTCGGTTAGATCCAGCAGAAGATAAAGGTAATTTACAATAATTTTGAATTGTCAAACAATTATTAAAGCAAAATGGTTGAGAAAAAAGATTAAATATTTCTGTCAATACGGACGATATATTAATAGACAATGGTGATGCAGCAATAATGTTTCATTACCCCGGGTAAACTATAAAGAGGTATAACCATGAATCACGCAGGCGCCATAAATGCCGTTCAGCAATACAAAAAAATGGGGATTTCGACTGAAATTGAATCAGCCAGTCCACATAGATTAATTCAGATGCTGATGGACGGCGCATTGGGGAAAATAGCCATTGCCAAGGCCCATATGACGGAAGGCAATCTCGGTAAAAAGGCACAGAACCTGACATGGGCCATTTCAATCATTGATGGCTTGCGTATCAGTCTGGACAAGGAAGCAGGTGGTGATATAGCCCAGAATCTGGAAGCATTGTACGATTATATGAGCCGTCGTCTTATGCAGGCAAATGTAAGCAATGATGTGACTATTCTGGATGAAATAACTTCGCTGATGCTGGAAATCAAGGGTGCCTGGGACCAGATTCCGGAGAGCGCTAAAAATATACGTCCGCCCATGGATCAACGGCCTGCGTAGGTATATCTGTGATTTCTACCGCATCAACGGCGCAATCGTGTGCATTACCCCGTGATGGGCAATGGTTGTCTATTCTTCATCTGGCACGCAGCATGCGGCAAGAGGCGCGGTTGGGGGAGTGGCAGAAGGTAATGGAAAGAGAGTCGGAGCGCCAGCAGATACTGTTAGCCTTCTTCAGCAAGCCACTGTCCCATGAAGAAAGTCAGGATATTGCGAACGGGATCCATGAAATACTGGAAATTGACAAGGAAATCTTTTCGCTTGGCAAGCAACGCATGAAAGGTTTATCCAGTCGGCTTTCCACCATCAGGACAGGCTCGAAGGCTGTCAGTATTTATTCATCAAACAAGCCTTAAGCAACCAACCCTTATTTTTTATTCATTTCCTGAAATCGACTGAAAAAATAACGACAAAATTTTGACATATTGCCAAAGTAGTGTTTTACTTAAACTATGTGCTGTTTTCTGTATTAATTTATAAAAACAGATAGTTATAGAAATAATTCCGGTTTTTAAAAGAGTTGGATAAAGGCATATGCAGAATAATAAGGTTTTGGTGATTGATTCGAATCTTGACAGGGCCAGGCAACTGAAAGATGTCCTGTCATTTATTGATTATGAAACAAGTGTATTATCCAGTGAAGATTATTCGCAGGAGAAGCTTAAACAACTTCAGCCTATCGATACGCTGATGCTTGGCCAGTTTGGCTCTTCCGAGGATAGAATAAAAATAATCAGTGAAATCAATAAAATAGATGGATCACTGCCCATATTTATTCTATCTGATTCTGCCAGTGAAGCAGCGGAGCAGATGGATGAACAATCAGTTATTGGCGTTATCAGCCAACCCTTCAAACACACGAACATCAATATCGCGTTGCACAAGGCCCAGGTATTTCGTGAAAGCAAGGAAAAACCAGGGAACCGGCGCCCGGTTGAGCTGTTTCGTAGCCTGATCGGAAGTAGCAGAAAAATCAATGAGGTACGTAAACTGGTAGAACAGGTTTCCCCTTCTGAAGCCACTGTTCTGATACTGGGCGAGTCCGGTACCGGCAAGGAAGTGGTTGCACGCAATATCCATTATTACTCGAAACGAAGAGACAAGCCCTTTGTCCCCATTAATTGCGGTGCCATACCCCCGGATCTGTTGGAAAGTGAGCTTTTTGGTCATGAGAAGGGTGCATTTACCGGTGCCATTACGGCACGCCAGGGTCGCTTTGAAATGGCCGAAGGTGGCACTTTATTCCTTGATGAAATCGGTGACATGCCATTGCCGATGCAGGTGAAACTGCTCAGGGTATTGCAGGAACGTGTTATCGAGCGGGTGGGGAGCAGTAAAAGCATGAAAATCGATGTGCGTGTCGTCGCCGCAACACATCGCAATCTTGAAGAGCATATCAGGGAAAACAAGTTTCGTGAAGATCTGTATTATCGGTTGAATGTCTTTCCAATCGAAATGCCGCCACTGCACGCACGCGTTGAGGACATCCCGCTACTGATCAATGAACTGATTTCCCGGATTGAACATGAGAAAAGAGGTTCAGTGCGATTGACCACGGCATCGGTGATGGCCCTGTGCCAGTATCAGTGGGCAGGTAATGTCAGGGAGCTTGCCAACCTGATTGAACGTCTGGCCATACTGCATCCGTTTGGTCTGGTGGATGCCCACGACTTGCCCGAGAAATATCAATCGGAGAAAGGCCGGACGGCACATCCCGTCTATGCCGATTCAGTTCCGGTTATGCCCGACATTCAGGAAGCCGCTTCCCATGATGCACGTTTGCCTCGTGATGGACTGGATCTTAAGGAGCATCTGAACAGTCTCGAGGTCAGCCTGATCAGGCAGGCCCTGACAGAGGCCGACGGGGTTGTGGCGCATGCAGCCAAGCTGTTGAACATGAGACGTACCACGCTCGTCGAAAAATTACGCAAACACGGGCTTAATCGTACGCTTGATGCGTCGTAATATTGACTTTTCAATAATTCAGTTTTCTATCTTGTTGTAATCATTAGGGTTCAATTTCAGGCATAGTTTTTGCTATTTATCTGGCAGTGCTATTTTATTTTGTCAGGGGAAAACAATGCCGGTCAAACAAGCGGAGCAGGCGCAATACCTGGAAGAGGCGTTCGGTGTCTTTAACCGCATGTCGGTACAACTGGAATCCTCCTACCGTGATCTCGAAAACCAGATGTCGGTCCTGAATCGCGAGCTGGCGGCCTCACGCAGTGAACGACTAAAAACCCTTGCCGAAAAAGAGATCCTGGCCATCCGTCTCGGGCGTCTGCTTGAATTGCTGCCGGGGGCCGTACTGGTGCTGGATGGTGAGGGATGCATTACCCAGGTCAATCCCATGGCGGAAGAGTTACTGGAACCGGGTCTTGAAGGAAAACAATGGTTTGATGTCATGAAAGATCACTTCAATCCGGACTTTGGTGAGCGTGGTGAGGTGACCCTGATCAGTGGCCGGCACGTCAGTATTTCAATGAGTGATCCGGGTGCCGAGCCTGGCCAGGTCGTATTGCTGATGGATGTCAGTGATGAGCATGAGCTTAAGGAATTATTGAACCGCCAGGACCGTCTGGCAGAGATGGGGGAGATGTCCGCCAGTCTGGCACACCAGATACGTACCCCGCTGGCAACGGCGATGCTTTATGTAACCAGTTTTAATAATGAAAAAGTCTTGCCTGCCGAACGACAGCGTATGGCAGGAAAGGTTCTTGAATGTCTCAAACATCTGGAACAAATGGTCAATGACATGCTCAGGTTTACCCGTGGTGGCAAGTCGACCACAGAAACATTTGCGCTTAAGGATTTGCTGGAGGAATTCAGACAGGTTATTGAGCCACAGCTGTTTGAGCTGGATGGATCATTGATATTGCCTTCAATAATAGAGGATATACAAATCCAGGGAGACCGGAAAGACTTGCTGGGAGCCTTTTTGAATCTGGCCAGTAATGCCATTCAGTCGTCGGGCCAACATAGTCACATAATTCTCGAATTAATCCAGGTCAGTAATGGCTTTGTCCGGATTCTGTTCAGTGACAATGGTCAGGGAATTAATAAAGAAATCAGAGGCAGAATTTTCTCGCCGTTTTTCACAACCCGCCCTGAAGGAACAGGTCTGGGACTGGCCATAGTCCAGTCAAGCATTATCGCAAACAGGGGCGAGATTAAATTATTAAACAGCAGTGATGGTGGAGCGGTGTTTGAAATCACCCTTCCTTTGACAGGGCCTGGCCCTGTCCTGACGAGTGGCATGGGGAAGTCGGAAAATTATGAAAACAAGCAAACACACACAGTCATTGTGTGAGAGGAAATAATATATGTCACAAGGTTCTGTTCTGGTAGTCGAAGATGATATGTCTCTGCGTGAGGCATTGTGCGACACCCTGAAACTGGCCGGGTATCCGGTTGTATCAGCGACAGACGGAAATGCCGCACTTTCACTGCTTGACAGCAGTGAAATCAGTCTGGTTGTAAGTGATGTGCAAATGGAACCCATGGATGGCTTCAGTTTGTTGAAAAAACTGAAATCCAGTCATCCGGATTTACCCGTCGTATTGATGACGGCCTACGGGACAATCGAGAAAGCGGTTCAGGCAATGCGCGAAGGTGCCTCCGATTATCTGGTGAAACCCTTTGAATCAGATGCACTGGTTAATCTGGTAAACCACTTTTCCGCAACGAGTACCAATGACGATTCACAATTGATAGCACAAGACCCGCAAACACGTCGACTGGTTGAGCTGGCCCGAAAAGTGGCCGGTAGTGATGCAACTGTCATGATTACCGGAGAGAGTGGCAGTGGCAAGGAGGTTTTTGCCCGTTTTATACATGAAAAATCAGACAGAAATGCCGGACCATTTATTGCAATAAATTGTGCGGCCATCCCGGAAAATATGCTCGAGGCAATAATTTTTGGTTATGAAAAAGGTGCCTTTACCGGCGCCTATAGCGCCAGTCCGGGTAAATTTGAACAGGCCAATGGCGGCACATTATTGCTCGATGAGATATCGGAAATGAGCTTGTCACTTCAGGCAAAACTATTGCGTGTCCTGCAGGAAAGGGAAGTGGAACGACTGGGTGGTAAAAAAGTGATTCAGCTGGATGTGCGTGTTCTGGCAACATCAAATCGTAACCTGCGTGAAGAAGTGATGAATAATCGTTTTCGTGAAGACCTGTTTTATCGTCTATGTGTTTTCCCGTTACATTTATCACCATTGTGTGCAAGAAAGGAAGACATTATTCCCATAGCAGAAAGATTGATCCTGCGAGGGTCACGTGGGCGCAAGCCTGTTCCGGTTTTATCTGAACAGGCCAGGGATAAACTGCTGGGCTATGCATGGCCGGGCAATGTTCGTGAACTCGATAATGTTATCCAGCGTGCCTTGATTCTGATGCCAGGCGACATAATCAATGAAGAGAATATCTGTTTCGAGACAGAAATACCCAACGTAAACCATCATGAGCCCCTGACAGATTTCCGGACTGAAAACGACTCATCACTGTTATGTGATGACCTCAAAAGCAGGGAACAAAGGGTTATTGTCGAGGTGCTGGAGTCAGTCAAGGGAAGTCGCAAGGCGGCGGCAGAGAAACTGGGTATCAGCCCAAGGACATTACGGTACAAGCTGGCCCGTTTGCGCGAAATGGGCATAGAAGTACCGGCGTGAATAATGCATGGTTTTTATTAGTTACCATCCACATGGATAAATTCAAAATGACAGAGTTTCGGAGGCGATATGAGTGAAGTAGATATTTCGCAGGTATTAAACCAGATGCGTGCCATGGCAGTCCAGGCACAGGGCGTACCCAAGGTGGAAACGCAGTCAACTGAAGGGGTTGATTTTGCAAATATCCTCAAGACATCGGTCGAGTCTGTCAGTAAAACCCAGATGAGCGCAGGCAAGCTGACCGAGGCCTTTCAGGTCGGTAATCCAGATGTGGATATAGCCCAGGTCATGGTCTCCCTGCAAAAGGCCAGTGTGTCATTCGAGGCAATGAAGCAGGTCAGGAACAAGCTGGTTGATGCCTACCAGGAAATCATGCGCATGAGCGTTTAGTTCTTTAAATAATTAATAAACAGTGTTTTGAATAATATTAATCAGGAAAATGACAAATGGCATTGATAAAAGCGGAATCAGCATATGGTTTTTCAGGACTCCCTGTACTCAGACAGTTAGGGCTCATGATTGGCCTGGCAGGCAGTGTCGCCCTGGGTGTTGCCGTGGTCCTTTGGTCACAGGAACCATCCTATACATTACTGTATGGAAACTTGTCAGGAATGGATTCCAGCCAGGTTCTGGATTCATTGCAAAAATCCAATATTCCCTACAAGGTTGATGATTCCAGTGGTGCCATCATGGTACAGAGTGATCAGGTGCATAAGGCGCGATTGAAGCTGGCATCGGAGGGACTGCCCAGGGGTAACGGCGTCGGGTTCGAATTGTTTAATAAAGAACAGGACATGGGTACAAGCAAATTTATCGAGCAGGCCCGCTATCAGCATGCCATCGAGATAGAGCTGGCCCGGTCTATTATGACCATGCGCAGTGTCAGGACAGCCCGCGTTCATTTGGCCATACCCAAAAAATCTGTATTTATACGCAAAAAGGAATACCCCACAGCCTCGGTGGTCCTGGACTTGTTTGCCGGTCATAATATTGATGCGGGGCAGACCGGATCGATTGTAAACATGGTTGCATCCAGTGTGCCAGGCCTGAAACCCGAGCATATAACGGTTGTCGATCAGGCCGGTAATTTGTTGTCCAGGGTCAGGCAAAATGACCTGTTGTCCGCAACGTCCGGGCAGTTTGAGTTCACACGTCAACTGGAGGGTGTTTATAAAAAACGCATAGAAGATTTACTTTCACCCATTATCGGCCCGGGCCGTGTCAGGGCACAGGTTATGGCGGATATTGATTTTACTTCGACAGAAAAAACCAGGGAAAGCTTTAACCCCGATATGCCGGCCTTGCGCAGTGAGCAGACCATGACTGAAACCAGTAATGCCGGCATGGGTGCATCAGGAACCCCGGGTGCCCTCAGTAACCAGCCACCCACCGGCGGTACAACCGAACAAACCAGTGGGGGTGCTACCGGCAGTGAGGGTGCTACAGAAAAGGCCACACCCAAAATCAGCAACAGCAAGGTTACACGTAACTACGAGCTGGATAAAACGATCAGTCATACACGTTCACCCGCGGGCATGATCCGCCATCTGTCGGTTGCTGTACTGGTTGATGATCTGAAAAAAGTTGAAGATGACGGAACCATCACCCGTTCCCCGCTCAAAGAGGCTGCCATTACCCGTCTGGTCACCCTGGTGAAGGAAACGGTAGGCTTTGACGCGAGTCGAGGTGACAGTGTCAATGTGATCAATGCCTCTTTTTATGTACCCGAAAAGCCGGAGGCGCTGCCCGAGCCGGGTCTGTTTGAACAGGCATGGGTCATGGATCTGATCAAACAGGGCGTAGGTGTTCTTATCGTTATTCTCATGATATTTGGTGTCTTGCGACCTGTCTTGCGAGGCCTTGCTGAAAAGGGGGAAATAATCAAGAGCATGCAGATGGTGAATCCGTCACATGAAGGAATGGCCGAGGATAGCCTGCACTTGTCGGGCGCGTCGGGAGAGGGTGGAGCCATCGCACAACTTCCTCATGCCGGCCAGGTTGATCAACAGATTACAGCCGCCAAGGGCATGGCAGCAGAAGATCCCGCCCGGGTTGCGCAGGTGGTAAAAACGTGGGTGGGAAATGAGTAATGGCTGAAGGTACCAGCAGTATGTCAGGTGCGGATCGCGCCGCTATTTTATTAATGAGTCTCGGCGAGTCCGAGGCCGCAGAAGTTCTCAAACTGATGGGGCCGAAGGAAGTGCAAAAAATCGGAACCGTCATGGCGACACTGTCCAATGTGAGCCGGCAGCAGGTTACCGAGGTCATGGATGATTTCATGAGTTCCGTCAATGATCAGACCGCTCTTGGAATAGGCAGTGAGAAATACATCAAGAGTATGCTGGTTTCGGCGCTGGGTGAAGACAAGGCAATGAGCATGTATGACCGTGTGTTTACCGGCAGGAGTTCAAAGGGGCTGGAGGCATTGAAGTGGATGGATCCCAAGGCCGTGGCCGAAATTATAAAGCTGGAGCACCCGCAAATTATTGCCATCGTGCTGGCCTATCTGGACTCGGACCAGGCCGCTGATATTCTGACAGTTTTACCCGAAAGGACACAGGCAGACATCCTGATGCGCATAGCACAACTGGATGGCATCCAGCCACAGGCATTAAAGGAACTGGATGAAATCATGGAAAAACAATTTTCTGGTAATACCAACCTGCAGTCATCATCGGTGGGCGGCCTGAAATCGACTGCGGATATTCTTAATTTCATGGACTCATCCGTTGAGGCCAGTCTGATGGAAAGTATTCGTGAGGCAGACAATGAACTGGGTGATGAGATTCAGGATCTGATGTTTGTGTTTGATAACCTCGCAGATGTGGATAACGCCGGCATTCAGTCCCTGTTGCGTGAAGTATCATCCGAGTCACTGGTGCTGGCATTGAAAGGTACGGATGATACCATCAAGGAAAAAATATTCTCTAATATGTCCAAGCGTGCCGCCGAGATGTTACGTGATGATCTGGAATCGCGTGGTCCGGTCAAGTTAAGTGACGTTGAAGCGGCACAGAAAGAAATACTGGCCGTGGCCCGCAAGCTTGCGGACAGTGGTGATATTGTGCTGGGTGGCAGCGGCACCGAGCAATATATCTAGATCATTATTTAATCGATGACAAAAATTTTATCAAAAGAAGAAACAGGTGAATGCCAGTCCTGGGTATTACCGGCGGTGGGACATGCTGCCAGTGGTAATTCTGCGCCGCCAGCAGGGAACCTGACCGCCAGGCAACTGGAAGAATTACAGAAACAGGCCTATGAAGAGGCCTATGCAGAAGGTCTTCAGTCTGCAAAAGTGGAGATTCAGCAGGAGATACAAAGGTTCAATTCAATTGTCACAGGCCTGTCTGCCCCGTTCAAGGACCTGGACAAGCAGGTTGATGAGGAACTGGTGACCCTGGTCATCGCACTGGTCAAGCAAATGGTGCGGCGGGAAATAAAGTCTGACCCTGGCCAGATTATGGCTGTTGTCCGTGAGGCCATTGAATCTCTGCCGGTTGCATCCAGAGATCTGCAACTCCGCTTTCATCCAGAGGATGCGGCCCTGGTGCAAAAACTCTACAAGATCAGCGAAGAGGCGCAGGCATGGGATATAGTGGAAGACCCGTTGATCAGCAGAGGTGGTTGCAAGATTATCACATCGGTGTCGCAGGTCGATGCTACTCTGGAAACAAGATTAAACCAGCTTTTTGCAGAAGTATTCGGTGAAAGACAACAGGATTCAGAACAGGATGTAAATAAGTTCTGATATGAAATATTCATGAATACCACTGATACATCACAGTCAGAAAGATCAGATGCCTGGGTTAGCAAACTCCAGGCATATAAAAATAAAATTACTCAAAAGCCTCTTCACCTGGTTCAGGGAAAGCTGACTCGCATGGTAGGGCTGACACTGGAGGCCGTAGGTTGTCAGGCAGCCATCGGTGCGCGCTGCATCATTACGGGGCCAGATAACAATAATGTCGAAGCCGAGGTTGTAGGCTTTGCAGGTGAAAGGTTGTACCTGATGCCAACGGGTAATATCCACGGGCTCGTACCCAATGCCAGGGTTATACCGGTTGATACCGTCAGTTATGCACCGGTTGGAGAAGGTCTGCTGGGCAGGGTGATTGATGGTGCAGGCAAGCCCCTTGATGGTAAAGGGCCGCTTGAGACGGCAGCGTTGGCACCGTTAACGGGTAGTCCGATTAATCCCCTGCAAAGACACCCCATTCATGAACCGCTTGATGTCGGCGTGCGCGCCATCAATTCACTCTTGACTGTTGGCCGTGGTCAGCGCATGGGCTTGTTTGCAGGCAGTGGTGTGGGAAAAAGCGTCTTGCTCGGCATGATGACCCGTTTCACGACAGCCGATGTCATCGTGGTCGGGATGATCGGTGAACGTGGTCGTGAGGTGAAGGAATTTGTCGAAAATATACTTGGTGAGCAGGGTATGGAGCGAGCCGTTGTCGTGGCAACACCTGCGGATACCCCACCACTGCTAAGATTGCACGGAGCCATGATGGCGACCAGTATCGCAGAGCATTTCAGGGATCAGGGCAAGCAGGTTCTGTTACTGATGGACTCCCTTACACGGTTTGCGCAGGCACAGCGCGAGATTGCACTGGCCATTGGCGAGCCACCTGCCACCAAGGGCTACCCGCCCTCGGTTTTTGCAAAGATACCGCAGTTGGTTGAGCGTGCCGGTAATGGCGACAAAGGCGGGGGCTCGATAACGGCTTTTTATACGGTTCTCGTAGAAGGGGATGATCATAATGACCCCATTGCAGATGCCGCCAGGGCCATTCTTGACGGTCACATAGTCTTGTCACGTGACCTGTCCGATGCGGGCCATTACCCCGCGATTGATATCGAGGCATCGATCAGTCGTGTGATGACGGCAATAACAGAAGAAAGCCAGCAAAAAACAGCACAACGTTTCAAGAAAATTTATTCTGTATTCCAGCAAAACAAGGATCTTGTCAGTGTCGGTGCATATCAGGAAGGCAGTGATCCCGGAATAGATGAAGCGGTACGCATGAACCCCGAGCTGATGGAATTTCTGCAACAGGATATGCAGCAACCGATCAGCTTGCAAGACAGTCGGGACCAGTTGCTGGGCCTGATGCCTCAGTCGTAACGTGGAAAGAACACAAATGACCCGATCAAAAAGAATGCAATCTGTTGCTGGGCTGGCCAAAAACAGGGAAGACAATGCAGCCAGATTGTTAGGGGAGAGACGCAAATTCCTTGAACAGCAAAAACAGCGGCTGGCAGAATTAATGATGTATCGTGAGGAATACGCCAAGAAATTTCAAAATACCGGTCATCAGGGCCTGACTATTCCGCAACTTAATGAATACCGGCATTTCCTGATTAAACTGAACATGGCCATCGTACAGCAGCGAGAGCATATTGATCTGGCAATCGATGATTGCCAGCTTTTCAAGCAAAAGTGGCTGGACAGTCGTGTCCACACGCAGGCACTCGACAAGGTTGTCGAAAAGTACCGGAACCATGAAATAAAAATTCGGGAGAGAAAGGAGCAAAAAGAGCTGGACGAGAGTGCAGCACGGCTCGGGCTATCATCATTCAAGGATAGCTGAAAAATAACGGTCCCATGCGCGATCAAGGAGTTTTCGCGGTCATGGGGGCGCTACTGTAGTTTAAGCCGGTTTGGCACAGGCCTTGCTTTCTATACCAGGTAATGCATTTTCAATAACCCGGGTATTCATGAATCAATCGCCATTACAAACGCTGCCGACGGTCACAATGCCTGGTCAGGTCACAACCGACCCTTCTGCCAGCACATCGGAAAACTCACAACCATCTGAATTTACAGAGATTATTAATCAATCTGTGAGTGATCTTACTTCTGCCCAGGGTCCTCCCTCAGGGGTCGGACAATCACAGACGCCCGAACCGGAAATTCCACCCGTTTCACCGCTGGTAAATATGAGGCAAGAATTGCCTCCGGGCGGCAGTTTGAGGACATCAACACAATCACAGGCAGATTCAGAAAATCAGGCCGCCCGCAGTATTCAATCGATCTTGTCGGAATATGATCTGCAATCCCGGGGGCAGGCGGATGGAACAGGAGAAGAACCGCTATCGGATGAAACTTCCGACCTGGACGGCTTACTGGCACAGCAGGAATCACACGATGCCGTCGGGGATTCAGAAAAACAGCAATCAGAAGCAGATGCGTTGCTAACGGCCTCGCCAGACTTGCTTACGGACCCTGTCCGCTCACCCGGCCTGCTGACAGACCCCGCCCGTACATCGGCCCTGTTTACGGATTCTGTTCGCACAGACATACAGGGGCAGCAGGCCGTCAGGGAAAACCGGGCCGATAACGGCCAGATCAAAACGTCAGTGACGTCTTCGGCTCAACTGCAGGCATTGCAGGGTAATCAGGAGAATCTGTCGATTAAATCAGGTTCGGAATCAAGCCTGTTTAATAACCAGGGCGGCGGCAACCTGTTCAATGGTGAACAACCTGGCGGTGTTATCGATAAAAATGCGGATTTCAGCTCCTTGCTTGACAAAGGTGTGATTCACGCTGGCAAGGGGTCTGTACCCGGTCAGGTGCATCAAGTCCCGGATTCAGCAGTCAGGGGCAGTATCGACTCATTGAAACAAACGGCCGAATCATTTCAGTTAAAACAGCATGTAAGTCAGCCTGGCTGGAAACAGGAATTTGGTGAAAGGATGATGATGATGACCCGTGACGGGGTACAGTCTGCCACGCTGAGGTTGAACCCTGCAAACCTTGGCAGCATAGAAGTAAAAATCAGCATCCAGAATGACCATGCAAATATCACCTTCACAACACATCAAGGTGCCGTTAAGGATATGATCGACGCAACACTGCCCAGGTTGCGCGATATGATGCAGGATTCCGGGGTCAAGCTGGAAAATGCCAGTGTTTCGGATAACTCCCGCGATCAAGGTTCGGGGTATGGTGCCAATGATATGGCAAAAAGAAATGATCGCGATCATCCTTTTTATCACACGCAAGATGACGATATTCAGGTCGGGATACCTGTCTCCTCGTATCAACCCTCTCTGCCAGGTCTTCAGGGCGTGGATTTTTACGCCTGATTACATTCTCAATGATGATTATCAACAGCTCGGCCCTGTAAGCCCACGGTCATATTCGACAATAATCCGTCGCAGAAGACATCCGGTCAGAGTCAAACCTCTGTCATTATCTGAAAACGCATCTATAACTATTTGTAAATAAAGAGAATAACTAATCAATCAATCATGGCATAGCTCTTGCTAAATCCATTGGGTAATGAAGACTTGGATTTAAAAGAAGGGGATGAATCGTGGCTAATGAAGAAGATCTGGAACTTGACGTAGAGGGCGGCAAGAAGAAGGGTGGCAGTAATGTAAAAATGATCATCGTGATCTCATTGATCGTGGTTTTACTGATCGGGTTGAGTGTAACCGTTACCCTGCTTTTACTGGGTGGTGACAAGGCAGCACCGGCAGCGGAAGGGCATACAACCGAACATTCGGCAGAAAAAACGGAGCAGGCACATGATAAAAAGGGCGGGGCTTCAGGTGGTACGACTGAATCATCGGCCTATCTGGATCTGACGCCTGCCTTTGTTGTAAACCTGGAGGGTAGTGAAACCAGTGATATTCGTTTTCTGCAGGTTTCGGTCAGTGTCAGGGTCGCCGCCGAGACAGATCTGGAAGTTCTGAAAAGACACATGCCAGTCATACGACATAATCTGAATTTATTGTTTGGTGATCTCGATTTTAACGATATCCGCAGTCGTGAAGGAAAGGAAAAACTGGCAGACAATGCCCTTAAAGTGATACAAGGCGCCCTTAAGAAAGCAACGGGCAAGACGGTGGTAGAAGCAGTGTATTTTAACAGTCTTGTAGGCCAGTAACAGATGGCATCATCGGATTTATTATCACAGGACGAGATAGACGCATTACTGCATGGTGTCGGTGATGGTGATATCGAAACCGAGTCCGAAATCCCGGATGATGGTTCGGCGGCATCATATGATTTTAATAGCCAGGACAGGATAGTCCGGGGACGCCTGCCGACACTGGAAATGATAAATGAACGCTTTGCGCGCCATTTCAGGATTAGTCTGTTCAACATGCTCAGGAGAACAGTGGAAATTGCCGTCGGTGGCGTGCAGATGATGAAATTTGGTGAATATATCCATAGTCTGTTTGTGCCAACCAGCCTGAATCTTGTCAAGGTCAACCCCTTACGCGGTACAGCACTTTTTGTTATCGACCCGAAACTTGTTTTTATTCTGGTGGATAATTTTTTTGGTGGTTCAGGGCGACACACCAAGATTGAAGGGCGGGATTTCACGCCTACCGAGAACAGGGTCATCATGATGTTGCTGAAGCAGGCATTTAGTGATTTTCAGGAAGCATGGAAACCCGTTATGCCAGTGGATTTCGAATACCAGACTTCAGAAGTCAATCCACAGTTTGCCAACATTGTCAGCCCGACGGAAGTCGTTGTCGTAACGACTTTTCAGATGGAGCTGGAAGGCGGAGGTGGTGAACTGCATGTCGCCTTCCCGTATTCAATGATTGAACCCATTCGGGAGCAGCTGGATGCCGGTGTGCAGAGTGACCGTTCTGATATCGACGAGCGCTGGTCACACTCGCTAAAGGAAGAAATGAAAGAGGCGTATGTAGAACTCTCATCCAATTTTATCGAGACACAACTGTCACTTCAGCAGGTACTTGATTTCAAGGAGGGAGATATTATTCCTATCGATATGCCTGAAAAGGTTGTGCTTTGTGTAGAAAATCTGTCGGTATTCAGGGGAAAGTTTGGTGTTTCCCGCGGGAATAATGCAATAAAAATCGATGAGAAACTGGTATTGCATGAATAATACGCATTCTGGAGATAAGTAATGAGCGACGAAAACGAAAACACAGCAACAGAAAACACAGAAGCAGAAACCAATGACGAGGCAACTGCCGATGACTGGGGAGCAGCCCTGGACGAACAGGCAGATGCAGAGGGCAAGAGTGCAGACGATTATGAGGCTGCAGAAATCCAGACATTACTTGAAGATGAAGTTACTTCTCCCGATGACGTTAACCTTGATGTCATCATGGAGATCCCGGTAACCCTGTCAATGGAGATCGGCCGCACGGAAATCAGTATAAGAAATCTTTTACAGTTGAATCAGGGTTCGGTTGTCGAACTCGACCGGCTTGCAGGTGAGCCAATGGATGTGATGGTGAACGGAACGTTGGTGGCTCATGGTGAAGTCGTTGTCGTAAACGAAAAATTCGGCATACGATTGACTGATATCATCAGCCCTCAGGAACGCGTTAAAAAATTACGTTAATGAAGACATCAATAATGCGTAAATTATTTTCATGCCTTGTAAATTTATCCAGATCTTTTTTTGTCACAAGTATAAAAGGACTGGTTTTATTTAATCTGACAATGTCTGTGGCATTTGCTGCTGAAGAGAAAACAAAAAAGGTAATCGCATCATCAAGGTCAGCTATCGAGGGAGGCCAGAGTGTGACAGAGGTTGCATTGGCGCTTGCCCTGATCATTGCAGTCATATTTCTTATGGCATGGAGTGTGAGGCGGCTGGGTGGTGCAGCATTCAAGGCCAATTCAGAACTAAAAGTAATCGGCGGGTTGTCGATGGGTGCGCGTGAAAGAATCGTCCTGATCCAGGTGGGTGATGAACAGTTATTACTCGGAGTGGCCCCGGGGCGTATACAATCGTTACATGTCCTCAACAAACCAATACAGGGATGCAATTCTGCAGAGACCTCAACAGAGGGATTTGCAGACAAGCTGAAATTTATTATCCAGAAAAAGGGTCGTATGGAATGATGCGTTTTCTGCTGTTTGTAATATTTATATTGCTGTTCAGTAATAACGTAATGGCGGAAGGGGGGATAACGCTGGTCACCTCGTCACCCGCGGCAGGGGGTGGTCAGGAATATTCAGTTACCATCAAGATCCTGCTTTTTATGACGGCACTGACTTTTCTGCCCGCCGCAGTCATGATGATGACCTCTTTTACACGGGTATTGATAGTGCTGACTATTCTGAAACAGGCGTTGGGCACACAACAGGTTCCCTCCGGGCAGATTATTGTTGGGCTGTCGCTGTTTCTGAGTTTGTTTATTATGTCGCCTGTTCTTGAGAAAACCTACACTGATGCAGTTGCCCCCTATATTGATGAAAAAATATCAGGAGATGTTGCTATAAAAAAAGCGGAAATTCCCATTAGGGGTTTCATGATGAAACAAACGCGGGAAAATGATCTCGCCCTGTTTAGCGGCCTTGCCAACAAAGGCAGTTTTGAAAAACCGGAAGACGTACCATTTTCCATTCTGGTACCGGCCTTTATTACCAGTGAGCTGAAAACAGCATTTCAGATCGGTTTTCTTATATTCGTACCCTTTGTTGTAATCGATCTGGTGGTTGCGAGTGTCCTGATGTCCATGGGCATGATGATGTTGTCACCCATGCTGATCTCACTTCCATTTAAATTGATGTTGTTCGTACTGGTTGATGGCTGGACATTGATCATGGGTACGCTGGCTTCCAGTTTTGCACTATAGGAATAATATAAAATGACACCCGATACTGTTCTGGAAATTGGTCAGCAGGCACTCAAGGTGACAGCACTCCTTGCGGGCCCCATGCTGATATCTGTTCTGATTGTCGGCTTGCTTGTTGGTATGTTCCAGACTGTTACATCCATACAGGAAATGACATTAAGTTTTATCCCGAAATTAATTATACTGGCGCTGGTGCTGGGAATGTTGGGCCCCTGGATGCTTAACATTATAACCGACTTTACACTCGAACTTTTCGAAAGCATCCCCGACCTGATCGGATAATCGGGGCAGATAAGATGTCATTTACCAGTAACGAGCTGATACAGTTTATAAGCAGCTATTTCTGGCCATTTGTCAGAATAACAACATTGTTTATGGTTGCGCCCTTCTTTGGTACGGTGGCACTAATCCCCAAAAAAGTCAGGCTCATGTTATCCATGGCTGTGACAGGTGTTATAGCCCCGATGCTTCCACCGGTGGCATTCATTGATCCTTTCAGCGCCATGGGTGTTCTGGTAATCGTACAACAGTTATTACTGGGCCTGGCGATGGGTCTGGTTATGCGTGTAGCGTTTGCATCCTTGATGTTGAGTGGTGCGGTTATATCCATGCCCATGGGCCTGGGTTTCGCCAATATCGTTGACCCTCAGAATGGAACCCAGGTACCGGTTGTCAGCTCCCTGTTCACGATTTTGGGAACCTTGTTGTTTCTTGCAATCAATGCACATCTTGTCCTGATCCAGGTTTTGTATGACAGTTTTACCAGTTTACCCATAGCCCCGATCGGCATTTCGAAAAACGGTTTATTTGAGGTGGCACTGTGGGGAGGAAGGATGTACGTTGGCGGTGTCCTGATCGCACTTCCGGCGATAATTATTCTGACATTAATCAATCTTACATTCGGTGTGATGACACGGGCTGCACCCCAATTGAATATTTTTGCAGTAGGCTTTCCAACTACCATGGCGGCAGGTTTTCTTGTTATCTTTCTGACCCTGCCTAATCTGTTACCAAAATTTACCACAATCGTGTATGAAGCCTTTGATACGATCCATAAAATAATGGCTGGAGCCTGATATGGCCGAGAACCAGGACGGAACGGAAAAAACCGAAGAACCCACCGCGAAAAAAATTGCGGACGCTAAAAAGAAGGGAGAGGTTCCACGATCCCGTGAGTTGAATACCACCATGGTCTTGTTGGCGGGATCACTGGGTCTGTTAATGCTGGGTAGCAAGATAGGTAGCGATCTCGCTGATCTGATTCGGTCATCACTAACGATTGAAAGACAATTAATGTTCGAACCGCTTGTCATGGTAAAATCAGCAGTTGGCATTATATCCGATGCATTTTCTACATTAATTCCCTTCATGATTATTTTACTGGCTTCCGTGTTTATCAGTCCCATCGTGATGGGCGGTTTTACCTTTTCATTCAGCAAGATGAAGCCAAAGCCTTCAAATATGAGTCCGCTCAAGGGTATAAAAAAACTTTTCGGTACCCAGGGCCTGATGGAACTGGTCAAATCAATACTGAAAGTTATTCTGGTCGGGGGTACAGGCGCCGCACTTATCATTGCATCGTTTGATGATGTCATGCGCATTGCGCATTATGATTTTGCAACAGCCTATGTAAGCGCCAGCAGTCTTTTGGGCTGGTTCCTTCTGGCCGTTTGTTCAACTGTAATTTTGATAGCTGTTATTGACGCGCCATATCAGCTATGGCAACACAAAAAGCAATTGCGAATGACCAAGCAGGAAGTCAAGGAAGAGCGCAAAAATATGGAAGGTAATGCCGAGATCAAAGGGAAAATACGATCATTACAGATGGAGGCTGCCATGCGTCATATGATGGAAGAGGTTCCAAAGGCAGATGTGGTCATTACAAACCCGACACACTTTGCCGTTGCCCTGAAATATGATGATGGAAAGATGGGTGCTCCCAGGCTGGTCGCCAAAGGTGCCGAGCTTGTCGCAGCACGCATTCGTGAAATAGCAGCCGATAACAATGTGCCATTGGTTGAAGCCCCGCCGTTGGCGCGGGCCATTTTTTACACCACCGAACTGGAAGATGAAATACCGGCCAGATTGTACCTCGCAGTGGCCCAGGTGCTGGCCTATGTCTACCAGTTAAGGAAGGCAACCAAACGAGGGTATAAAAAACCGGAATTTCCAAAGGACCTTGATGTGCCGGATGAAATGTGGAAGGGAAGAGGTCCGGATAAAAAAGACAATCCAGCTACATAAGACCTTTGCCCGGGAATTCCCCTGGACAGATGTTTTCATGACCGGTCAGTGCCCATGCGCCAGATCACATAATTAGTTTCCATCCGTCAGTGATTTTCCATGATATCGGGTACAGTTTTTGCACCTCCCCTGTAAGGTGCAAAATATGACAAAAAACCGTCATCATTGTTATCACAGTCAATAAACCCATGATTTTTATAACTTGATTAAAAGGGAAAATAATGGAAGCAGCAGACACCAGTGTTGGTCTTCAGGGTTCGGGTAAAAAAGCGATAGGCGCACCTGTTATGCTCATGGTGCTGCTGTCCATGATGATCATACCGCTGCCGCCCATCGCACTGGATATTTTCTTCACCTTCAGTATTTCATTGTCCCTTATTGTTTTGCTGGTCGCCGTGTATGTTATGCGACCGCTTGATTTTGCTATTTTTCCGTCGGTTCTGCTGGTCACAACGCTGTTTCGACTGGCACTGAATGTCGCCTCAACCCGGGTTGTTTTACTGGAAGGCCACACCGGTACAGGTGCGGCAGGAAAGGTCATTGAGTCCTTTGGTGAATTTGTTATTGGTGGTAATTACGCGGTGGGCCTGGTGGTTTTTTCCATCCTCGTCATTATCAACTTTGTTGTTGTCACAAAGGGTGCTGGCCGTATAGCGGAAGTCACGGCACGCTTCACTCTCGATGCCCTGCCCGGCAAGCAAATGGCGATTGATGCCGATGTGAATGCAGGCACCATTACGCAGGAAGAGGCCAGTATTCGACGTACAGAAATACGCAGCGAGGCAGACTTCTATGGTTCCATGGATGGTGCCAGCAAGTTTGTTCGTGGTGATGCGATAGCGGGCATCCTTATATTATTTATCAATATACTGGGTGGCCTGGGCATCGGCATGGTGCAACATGGGTTGCCGTTCGAACAGGCAGTCAAGAATTATACCTTGCTGACCATTGGTGACGGGCTGGTTGCCCAGATTCCATCATTGCTGATTTCATCGGCCGCAGCCATTATTGTTACACGTGTTTCCAGTACACAGGATGTAGGCAAACAGGTCCTCAAGCAACTGTTCGGTACACCGAGAATCCTGTTTCTTACCAGTGGCATCCTCGGTTCAATGGGCATCATCCCGGGCATGCCGAATGTTGCCTTTCTGAGTCTTGCGGCCATTATAGCCGGGGTGGCTTATTTCCAGATGCAGGAAAAGCAGCAGCCGGTCGTTGAGCAGGAGGAAGCCCCTGTGGAAGAGGAGCAACCTGCCGAACTGCGTGATCTCACCTGGGACGATGTTAAACCGGTAGACGTAATCGGGCTGGAAGTCGGTTACCGGCTGATACCACTGGTTGATCGAAACCAGAACGGTGAGCTGATGGGCAGAATCAAGGGGGTCAGGCGAAAGCTTTCGCAAGAGTTGGGTTTTCTGGTGCAACCCGTGCATATCAGGGACAACCTGGATTTGAGTCCAAACATTTATCGAATATCGATTAACGGTGTGACAGCGGGTGAGGCAGATATACACCCGGACCTGTTTATGGCGATCAACCCGGGACAAGTCTACGGGGATATTGAAGGAATGAAGACCGTTGATCCTGCCTTTGGGCTGGAGGCAGTCTGGATTGATGCCAACCATCGCGAGCAGGCGCAAACATTGGGTTATACGGTAGTCGATCCCAGCACGGTTGTGGCAACACACCTGAGTCAGATAATCCAGAACCAGGCCCACCAGTTGCTGGGCCATGAAGAGGTCGAGAAGATGATGGACGGCCTGTCACGAACAGCACCCAAGCTGGTCGAGGATCTTGTCCCCGACAGACTCTCCCTGAGTGTGATTTTAAAGGTCTTGCAGAACCTGCTGGAAGACAAGGTGCCGATAAGGGATATTCGTACGGTCGTCGAGACCCTGGCGGCGAATGCACACAGGAGTCAAGACCCCGTCGTGTTGAGCGCATATGTACGTGCGGCCTTGAAACAGTCAATTGTCCAAAATATCAATGGCCTGGAGTCGGAATTGCAGGTGATGACACTGGATCCCGAGCTGGAACAGTTATTGCTACAAAGTATACAGGGAACCGAAGATGGTGAAGCCGGTATTGAACCCGGCCTGGCAGAGAAGCTGTTTCAATCGCTGAAAGACAATGTTCAGCAACGCGAAATAGCCGGGCAACCAGCCGTGTTGATTATTGCCCCCCCGTTACGGCCCTGGCTGGCAAGAATGGTCAGGTACTCGACACCGGGATTACATGTACTTTCATATAACGAAGTGCCGGACGATAAACAAATTAAAGTGATAGCGACAGTGGGTGGAGCCTTGTCTGCGGCTTAGCCAGTAATTGTGGTCGTTATCATATAACAGGCATTGATTTGCCCTACCAGACAGAGGTTAAAGGTCGTATGAAAATAAAGCGTTTTTTTGCCAGGGACATGCGACAGGCGATCAGGAACATCCGGGAGGAGTTGGGTTCCGATGCAGTTATATTATCCAATCGAAAGGTCGAGGGTGGAATCGAAATTGTATCTGCTGTTGATTACGATGAGGCACTCTTTACCGATATGACAGGGTCCAGCCCCGGTCGTGAACCCGGACGAAACATTCAGGATAGTGAAGCGGAGTCGGTCAATTTTACCAACCCTGATGCAGAAGTATCAGAAACAGCCCGGCCGGGTAAAAAGAGTAGGCAGGTAGAGTGGATGGAAGACCCCATGCTTGTACAGATGAGCGGGGAACTGAAAACACTTCGTGATGTTCTGGAAAGCCAATTGTCCCACCTGAGCCAGTCAGATGCCCAAAGACGGGACCCGGAACATGCCGCAGTATTCAGACGTCTGGAAAAACTGGGGATTGAAGTTGACCTGGCACATGAATTTATTTCACAACTGGATCCCGGGCTGGACCTGGAAAGCAGCTGGCGTCAGTCACTGGGATACATATCACATCAATTGCAGGTCACCAGTGATGATATTCTGTCACGTGGTGGTGTTGTTGCATTGGTCGGACCGACCGGCGTTGGCAAGACAACCACCATAGCCAAACTTGCAGCGCGGTTCAGCCTGCGTCATGGCAATCGTCAGGTTGCCCTGATTTCGGCAGACAGTTATCGCATTGGTGCGCAGGAACAGTTGCAAAATTTTGGCAGGATCCTTGATGTCCCGACCTATTCAGTTAATAACGCCTGCGAGTTATCAGACCGGTTACAGGATTTGCACGACAAGCGACTGGTTCTGATTGATACCGCGGGTATGAGCCAGCGGGATATGCGTTTAACCGAGCAATTGCAGACCCTGGATGCGTGTTCATCCCTGATCAAGACCTACCTGGTGATGTCGGCAAACACACAAACCAGCACATTAAACGAAGTCATACGATCCTTCAGAAAATCCAACCTTAAAGGATGCATTCTGAGCAAGCTGGACGAGACCACCAGCCTGGGCGGTGCAATTTCAACCATTCTCCGTTACCAGTTACCGCTTGCCTATATCAGCGATGGACAGAGGGTGCCGGAGGATCTGTATCCTGCGCGCTCACACACCCTGGTGAGCAAGGCAGTGACATTGATGCAACAGCAGGAAGGAATCGCAGGAAAATATCCAAATAAAATGAATTTAAACAGGAAGATGGCAAATGCTCATGGCTGAAAAGGTGGTTGACCAGGCGCTGGGACTGCGAAGAATGGCTAATCCAAAACCGGTGAGGGTCATTGCCGTATCAAGTGGAAAGGGTGGGGTGGGTAAAACCAATGTCTCGGTTAACATGGCCCTGGCCATTGCTGCCACCGGCAAGAATGTGTTGCTGATGGATGCCGATCTGGGTCTGGCCAATGTCGATATTATGTTGGGCCTGAGACCGAAATATAACCTTTCCCATGTACTGAATGGCGAACGCACTCTTGAGGAAGTCATCATTGATGGCCCGGGAGGAATCAAGGTTATTCCAGCGTCCTCGGGAGTAAAACAGATGGCAGAATTGTCACCGATGGAAAATGCCGGTGTTATCCGGGCATTCAGTGAATTAAGCCAGGATGTCGACGTGTTGATTGTCGATACCGCGGCTGGAATCTCTGATTCTGTTATTGCCTTCGCCAGGGCATCCCAGGAGGTTGTTGTGGTTGTCTGTGACGAACCGGCCTCACTGACCGATGCCTATGCACTTATAAAGGTGTTAAACAGTGAATATAACGTACAAAAATTCAGGATATTAAGCAATATGACCCACACAGCCCAGGAGGCCAGGGAGTTGTACAACAAGCTTGTATCGGTAGCAGACCGTTATCTGGACGCAACTTTAATAAACATGGGCACCGTACCCTACGATGACTACTTGCGGAAGGCCATAAAAAAACAAAGGTCGGTCGTAGATGCTTACCCGAGGAGTAGATCAGCCATGGCATTCAAGAATTTGGCACAAAAGGCCGATAAGTGGCCTAGACCCGATGCAGCAGCAGGACATCTGGAGTTTTTTCTGGAGCGACTCATTCGTTCCCAGCAGGGTCAATCGGAGTCAAGGATATGAATGGATACGCTATGTTTGTAACAAAGGACCCAACAGAGCAGCATAATCTGGTAGAAAAGCATGCCGGGTTGGTCAAGCGTATTGCCTATCATCTGGTGAGCCGGCTGCCAGCCAGCGTCCAGGTGGAGGACCTGATCCAGGCCGGGATGATTGGACTGCTGGAGGCATCCAGAAATTATAACCCTCAACAGGGGGCCAGTTTCGAGACCTATGCCGGCATTCGTGTACGTGGATCCATGCTGGATGAGATCAGACGTTCAGACTGGACACCGAGATCGGTTCATCGAAAGGTCAGGATGGTTGCCGATGCCGTCAGGCGAATCGAAAATGATATGGGGCGGGATGCCCGTGACCACGAGGTCGCTGAATTGCTTGAAATGGATATCAATGATTATCACCAGATCCTGCAGGATGCTGCCGGTAGTCGGGTACTCAGTTTTGAAGACCCGGGATTTTTTGGTGAGGATGGTGTTGGTGGTGAGGCGGTCACAGAAGGCAAGCAGCAGGGCCCGGTCGAAATGTTGCAGAACGAGGATTTTCAGCGGGAATTATCGGATTCAATTTCAGGTCTGCCAGAACGCGAACGCCTGGTCATGTCACTTTATTATGACGAAGAGCTGAATTTAAGAGAGATTGGAGAGGTTTTAGGAGTGAGTGAATCGAGGGTATGTCAGATTCATGGGCAAGCACTGATTCGATTACGCGCAAGGATGACGGAGTTTTTTCCTAAAATAAAGGAATAGCAATTTATTTATTTTACTTTTGTTGCACGAAGGGTGTAACGGATAGTCAAGGAGGTTGTTTTGGATACCAATATGAAAATCCTGGTCGTTGATGATTTTTCTACAATGCGACGCATTATAAAAAACTTGTTACGTGATCTCGGGTTTAATAATACCGCCGAAGCGGATGATGGCAAGACGGCACTACCCATGCTGCAGGCAGGCGGGTATGACTTTCTGGTTACAGACTGGAACATGCCGGGCATGACGGGCATTGAATTACTCAAGGCTGTCAGGGCCGACAAAGACCTGGCATCAATGCCTGTATTAATGGTAACAGCCGAGCAGAAGCGTGACCAGATAGTGGAAGCTGCGCAGGCTGGAGTAAACGGGTATATCGTAAAACCCTTTACTGCTGGCACGCTGAAAGAAAAACTGGACAAGATATTTGAGCGGCTCGAAAGCGCATGAATCTCAAAAAGGAGAAGAGATGAGTAAGCAGAATACAGTAGCGGCAGGAACAGATTCCATACTTGATGAAACCGCGCTTGGCCATGCACGCCAGCTGGTTGAAAGCATTGAATCCGGAAATGCCGGACATGCCCGGGTTATTATGGATGAAATATCCAGCCTGCGTGAGGTGGATCTGTTCAAGGAAATGGGCAAACTGACCCGACAGCTTCATGATTCACTTTCCAGTTTTAAACTGGATACCAAGCTGGCCGGCCTGGCAGAGTCAGAAATTCCGGATGCCAAGGAACGTTTGAATCACGTTATTAGCATGACAGAAGAGGCAGCCGATAAAACGCTCACTGCTGTCGAGGAAGCGTTGCCATTATCGGATGACATTAAAGCCTGTTCACTTGAACTCCAGTCACGTTGGGACAAGTTCAAGGACAGGAAGCTCAGCGCAGATGAATTTCGTGAACTGTCCAGGGATCTGGATGAATTCTTTCCAAAAATATCGTCTGGTACGGTTTTGTTAAATAAGAATCTTAATGAAATACTGATGGCGCAGGGATTTCAGGATCTGACGGGTCAAATTATAAGGCGGGTTATCAATCTTGTGCATGATGTCGAGGAAGGCCTGGTCGCACTCATCAAGATGTCAGGCCCACCGATCGAAGAAGAAAATAAAAAAGGAGCTGGAGCAAGAGATATTGAGGCTGAAGGCCCGGTCGTGCCAGGGGTAGATCATTCAAGTGAGACAGTAAATGGCCAGGATGATGTGGACGATCTTTTGTCGAGCCTGGGTTTTTAAGGGGATAAGCAGTGGAAATTGAAGCGGATGATGAAATACTTCAGGATTTTCTTGTAGAAGCAGGAGAAATTCTCGAGCAACTCAACGAACAACTGGTTGAGCTGGAGCAAAATCCGGAAGATCTGGATATGCTCAACGCCATCTTCAGGGGTTTTCATACCATCAAGGGCGGTGCGGGGTTCCTGGCACTGGAGAACATGGTAGCAGTCTGCCACCGGTCAGAAGATGTCTTCAACGTTCTTCGCCAGGGTGACAAAATCCTGGACGCTACCATGATGGATCATTTTCTTGCCGTACTTGATATTCTTAATGACCAGTTTTCACAGGTCTCGGAAGGCGAGCCGCTGACGCCTGCATCTCCGGAACTGTTGGCCGAGTTGGAAAATATGACCACCGAAGGACCAGGTGAACAGGTGGATTCTACTGGTGAAGCCAGTGAGCCAGAGGTGCCGGTTGTTGAAGAAACCGTAGCAGACGATCAACCTGCCGAGGTAACAGCAGAAGGCCCACAGGGCGATATAACCGACGAAGAATTTGATGCCTTGCTGGATACGCTTGCGGCAAGTGGTCAATCTCCACAAAAAGGTACGGCCGCAGAAAAAACTGCTGATAGTGATAAATCTGCTAGTGCTGCACCCGATGAGATTACCGATGAGGAATTTGATAACCTGCTTGACCAGATCCATGGTGAAGGCAAGGGGCCAACAGTATCGGAAGACAACAGCAAATCGGCCAATACTGAACCGGCACCAGAGAATAAGGCGGGATCAGATAAAATCACCGATCAGGAGTTCGAGACACTGCTCGATGAAATGCATGGTGAAGGCAAGGGGCCGGTAAAGGCTTCGGTTGAACCTGTGGCCAAACCGGAACAAAAGAAGACCCCGGACACTGACAGCACATCGGATGTCAAAAAGGTTACGACCCATTCAGAAGTGAAGGGAAAGACCGCGCCGGCTGCAAAGGCCCCGGCCAAACCCGCAGCAGAAACAACAGTGCGCGTCGATACAAAACGACTTGACGATATTATGAACATGGTCGGTGAGCTGGTGCTTGTGCGAAACAGGTTGCATACCCTTAAAGAGGCCGTGAACGATGAACAGATAACAAAGGCCGTGTCCAACCTGGACATCGTAACATCTGACTTGCAATCAGCAGTCATGAAAACCAGGATGCAGCCAATCAAAAAAGTATTCGGGCGCTTCCCGCGTGTTGTGCGTGACCTGGCCCGCAGTCTTAAAAAAGAAGTCAATCTTGAACTGGTTGGTGAGGAAACCGATCTGGACAAAAACCTGGTTGAAGCGTTGGCAGATCCGCTGGTCCATCTGGTGCGCAATTCGGTTGATCACGGAATCGAGATGCCGGATGCCAGGGAAAAAAGCGGCAAGCCACGAATCGGCAAGGTTGTATTATCGGCGGCACAGGAAGGAGATCATATCCTGCTAAGGATTACGGATGATGGTGCGGGGATGGATCCGGAGTTATTAAGGAGCAAGGCCGTTGAAAAAGGTGTTATGGATACCGAAAGTGCTGCGCGCCTTGATGACAAGGAATGTTATGAGCTGATTTTTCACCCTGGATTCTCGACAAAAACAGAAATTTCAGATGTGTCCGGGCGTGGCGTGGGTATGGATGTCGTCAAAACAAGAATAGCGCAGCTGAACGGTCATATAGAAATTAGTTCACAACAGGGTAAGGGAACATCCTTGAGCATCCAGTTGCCACTGACACTGGCGATCCTGCCAACACTGATGGTAAAAGTAGGATCACGTAATTTTGCGTTACCCTTATCCAGTGTAAATGAAATATTTCATCTGGAGGATTTCAAGACCAATATGGTTGATGGCCAGCTGACAGTTATGGTCAGGGAAAAGGCGATGCCTCTCTTCTATATGGAAAAGTGGCTGGTAACGGCTATGGATGATCAGGTTCCTGACGAGAATAAAGAAGAGCAGGTAGTGGTAACACACCTCGGTAGTCAGCGGATCGGGTTTGTCGTGACACAGGTTTTGGGCCAGGAAGAAGTTGTAATAAAACCTTTGGGGCATTTGCTGCATGGTCTGGCAGGTTTTGCAGGTGCGACTATTACAGGCGATGGACGCATAGCATTGATTCTTGATGTGCCAGGATTGATGAGATCACATCTGTAATATAAAGATAATGACCAGGATAAAAATGAATGACTGTAAAGGTACTAGTTGTAGACGATTCGGGGTTTTTTCGGAGGCGCGTCAAGGAGATGCTTCAGACCGATGCCCGGATAGAAATTGTCGGTGATGCAGCAAATGGTAAAGAGGCGATCCAGAAAACACAGGAGCTGAAGCCCGACGTTATTACCATGGATATTGAAATGCCAGTTATGGATGGCATTACCGCAGTACGACGAATCATGGCTATTCAGCCAACACCCATTATGATGTTTTCCTCACTTACTCACGAAGGGGCACAGTCAACCTTTGATGCCCTTGATGCCGGCGCCGTGGATTACCTCCCCAAAAATTTTGACGAGTTATCAAACAAACGGGAAGAGGTGGCAAAAATACTTTGCTCTCAAGTTTGGGCCATTGGTTCTCAAAAAGCTTCCCTGAAGAAAAAAGCAGTTACCATACCGGCAAAATCACCTGTACTAAAACAGCCGAGCTTAGCATCAACCAAACCAGCTGCAACTATAGTCAGGCCAGCCCCAGCCCCAGCCCCAGCCCCAAGGGCACCGGGGCCAGGTAAATACAAGTTGTTGGCCATTGGCGCCTCGACTGGTGGGCCGGTTGCATTGCAGGAGGTTTTAACAAAGTTACCAGGCAATTTTCCACTACCCATCATTCTTGTGCAGCATATGCCGGCATCATTCACAGAAGCATTTGCCAAAAGACTGAATCAGTTGTCCAAAATAGAAATCAGGGAAGCAAAAGATGGCGATCTTCTGAAGCCCGGGCTGGCACTACTTGCCCCCGGTGGCATGCAAATGAGTGTTGAAGGAAGGGAAGGCAATCTTCGTATTCACATCCATGAAAGTGAACCCGGGCAAAATTACAAACCCTGTGTTGATACAACCTTCAGTTCCATAGCAAAAGTAATGCCTGCAAATACCCTGGCGGTTATATTGACGGGTATGGGTGCAGACGGACGGGAAGGTGCAAAGCTCCTTAATCGGGGTGGTTCCACAATCTGGGCCCAGGATGAGAAGACCTGTGTTATCTATGGTATGCCCATGGCTGTAGCAGAGGCAGGGGTGGCTGACAAGATTTTGCCACTACAGACTATTGGTTCGCAAATAGTGAGTCATGTATAAGTCGCTCGACATTTTAACCATGCTTGGGTTGCTGATTGCAGTTGCAGCAATTCTTGGTGGTAACTGGCTCGAGGGAGGTAAAACACAAACACTGGTTCAGTTGACGGCATTTGTTATTGTTGCCGGAGGAACCATCGGGGCCATCCTGGTTCAGACAAGGAAGGCTACATTCCTGATGGCGATGCGTATGTTTCCCTGGGTTTTTTCACCACCCCGGGTCAATGCTGATAAAATGATTAAAAAAATTGTCGGCTGGAGCCAGATGGCGCGCCGTGATGGTTTACTGGGGCTTGAGCCCATTGTAGATGATGAGAAAGACGAGTTTTCGAAAAAGGCATTGCAGTTACTGGTCGATGGCAGTGAACCGTCGACTATTCGTAATATCCTCGAAATAGAGATTAACAGCAAGGAAGATACACAACTTGATGCAGCCAGGGTGTATGAGGCCATGGGTGGTTACTCACCGACGATAGGAATTATCGGCGCCGTTATGGGCCTGATTCATGTCATGAATAACCTGGCAGACCCCGGTGCCCTGGGTGCGGGCATTGCAGTCGCCTTTGTTGCAACAATCTACGGTGTCGGCCTGGCAAATCTTTTTTTCCTGCCAGTCGCAAATAAACTGAAGTCACTGGTCAATAATCAGATCAGATTTTATGAAATGGTAATGGATGGCATCAGCTCTATCGCCGAAGGTGAAAATCCGCGCAATATTGAAATCAAGTTACAGGGGTATTTGTTGTAACGTCTGGTGCGTCTGTTCGGGTATTCAAAAAATGTCACGTAAGCAACGAAAACAAAATATTGAACACAACAATAATGACAGATGGCTTGTGTCCTATGCAGATTTTATTACCTTGTTGTTTGCTTTTTTTGTCGTGATGTATGCGGTTTCATCTGTTAACGAAGGTAAATACCGGGTTCTGTCCGAGTCCCTGACCAATGCATTCAGTGTGCATGCCCGGGCACTGGAGCCAATTCAGATTGGTCAGGTTGTCAAAAGCGGTGACCCGAAAGACTACAAACTGATCAAGCGCCCTGTTGTTGTTGATCGCTCGGACATCCCACGTCCCGTGATCAAGCCAAGAAGCGGCGAGGTCAAGGATGCCGGAGACAAACCCTTAAAGATTTTGTTTGATGCCATGCGTACCTCGGTAGCAGAGTTGACAGATAAAGGGTTGATCAAGGTCAAGAGCAACGAATACGGGGTCGAGATAGAAATCAGTACCAGTGTCCTGTTCAACAGTGGGCGAACAAGGTTATCTAAACAGGCCATACCCATACTGGAGAATCTGGCACGGGTTCTGAAACCTTTTCCGCATGATGTCAATGTGCAGGGATACACAGACAATATCCCGATCCAGAGTAATATCTATCCTTCAAACTGGGAGCTGTCAGCAGCCAGAGCAGCCAGTGTCGTGCAATTATTTGCAAGGCTGGGGATACAATCCAGCCGTTTGTCGGCGACCGGTTTTGGTGAGTTTCGTCCGCTGGCGGATAATACAACAGAAAAAGGAAGGCAGCAGAATCGGCGTGTTGTCATTTTTATCCCGGTATTCAGGGACAAGGCGCGTGTGCTGGATGCAATTGATCGGCTTGGCAAAAGGATGGACAAGGGCATTACATTCGACAGACCGGCAGGGCGAGATGCCCGTGAAGGGTTCCGCAGCAACTTCAAAAAGTCTGTGCCCGGGATGGTAGACTCACCCGTGGGTGAATCCAGGTTTTCCAATCCGGTGTCACCGCTTTCAACCAGAAAGGAAGTCAAACAGAAAACGGTGAGGTCATCACCGACATCAAGTGATCAATCGGTGCGCAATAGTATTGCGGGAGATAAAAAAATAAAATCGGCTAAGCCGGATATTGCAGGGCAACCGGCAGGTACGACACCTGTACCGGCAAGGCGTCAACCATGAAAGTATGGAGCATCGCAAACCAGAAGGGAGGGGTGGGTAAAACAACCACCGCCGTTTCACTGGCAGGAATGTGTGTGCTTCACGGTTCCAGGACTTTACTGATTGACATGGACCCGCATGGTTCAATGACATCCTATTTTGGTTATGACCCGGAAAGTGTGCAGCCAAGTCTTTATGATCTCTTTCAGGCGGATCAGATCGGTCATGGTTTTACCCGTTCACTGATACACAAAACATCACTGGCAGGTCTTGATCTGATACCGGCATCAACGGCCATAGCGACCCTCGATAAACAGTTGGGGACAAAGAGCGGAATGGGGCTCGTGGTTATTAATGCAATCAGGCAGATCACAGAACAATACGAACATGTCTTTATTGATTGTCCGCCGATGCTGGGTGTATTGATGGTTAATGCACTGGCCGCCTGTGATCATCTGGTTATCCCGGTGCAGACGGAGTTCCTGGCGATGAAAGGTCTGGAGCGGATGCTTAACACCATACAGATGATTGAAAAAGCAAAATCCATCCACATTAACTACACCATCGTTCCGACCATGTTTGATCGTCGTACCCGGGCATCAACAGACAGCCTCGAATATTTACGTGAGCATTACACTGAACATTTGTGGCGGTCTGTCATCCCGATCGATACCCTCTTCAGGGAGTGCAGTAGCAACGGCCTTCCAATCAGCCATTTTCGCGTCAGCACTCGAGGTGCCAGGGCCTACTCTTCCTTGCTGGAGGATATGATCAAGGGAAAGTCGGGTAACCCGCAGGTGGTAGCCGTATGAGTAACCGTAAACCCGTATTGATGGAACAACAGATGGCCGTCATGGCCTATCTTGAAGACCTGTTGAGTGAAGTGCCCGATACGCTGGCCGAAGAAAAGCCTTCAAACATTGTTGAAGCCTTTCCATGTCATCAGGAAACAGTTGAATTACCTCAGCCAGTAGAGGAAGCACAGGTAGAAGACCCCCTGGCCGGGGAAATGCAAAGTGAAGTCGCAGAAGTTACCGGGGAAAAAGCAGAGAATGAGAGCGCAGTTCCGCAAATTCCGGTCTGGGCAGAACATGAGTTTCAGTGTCTGTTGTTCAATGTCGCCGGTGTAACCCTGGCCGTACCCCTGGTGAATTTGAACGGGGTGATACCGTGGAGCCATGAACTCACACCGATGCCGGGACACTCCCTTGCATTTCTGGGGCTGCTTCGTCACCTTGATAAAAATGTCCAGGTGATGGATACCGCGCAGGTTATTCTGCCGCCTGCCCAGCGAGCAAATGCACCTGCCGCAGAGAAGAGAGTTGAGAAGATCCTGTTGATGGATGAAGGTCGCTGGGGGCTGGCCTGTGATGAGATTGGAGAGGTGATCACCCTTAAGCAAAAGGATGTTCGCTGGCGCACTGCTGAAGGCAGGCGATGCTGGCTGGCCGGGACAGTCTCCGAACGGTTGTGCGCATTACTGGATACCGATGCCCTGGCAGAGATGCTGGTTGAAGGTGAACCAGGCTGATTATCATTAAAGGGTGCATAGGCAGGCCACAAAATATATTAAATGGCATGAATTATGCTTTATTTTATATCAATAACGAATGGTGACCATATATTGACAACGGCGTTCACGAAACCCGTTCGTAAAGCACCATAAAACTGAAAAATCAATGGAGCAGGAACATGAGCCAGGCCGTAGATAGCGAATATGATCCAGTAATTCAATGGGTTACATATAAACTCGATAATGAGACCTATGGGATACGTGTCATGCAGGTACAGGAAGTACTGCGGGTTACAGAAATTGCCCCGGTTCCCGGCGCACCGCACTATGTCATGGGCATTATTAACCTGCGCGGCAATGTTGTCACCGTTATCAATACCCGTTCGCGGTTCGGACTGCCACAGGCCGAGAATAGTGACTCAACACGTATTGTTATCCTTGAATCAGATAACAATGTCGTTGGTATCCTGGTAGACAGTGTAGCCGAGGTCGTAGACCTGAAGGCAGACCAGATAGAGACCTCGCCCAACGTCGGAAATGATGACAGCTCCAAATATATAGAAGGGGTCGCGACACTGGATGGCAACCTGTTGATCCTGATCGACATCAATAAACTGTTAACCGACGAAGAATGGAATGAACTTGACAGTTTTTGATACATCAAAGGAATTATGGATGATCTACCGAATATAAACCCGGTTAGACCTACATGGCATAAAAGACCGGACGAAAAAAACCCGAAACAACGTAATCGGGAAACCGATAGTGAACAAGAGCAAGCCGGGATCGACCAGAAAAAACAGCCACAAAGTGACCATGACGGCGAAATAGATGAGTATGTTTGAAGGTGTGTTTATGTCTGAAGAAATAGTGTTGGCGGGAATGACAACTGCCCTGGCATTAATGCCATTACTGATTGTCATTGGGCTGGTCAAGTTTGCGCAGTTGCGTCGAACATTAGCAACGCAAATCACTATCACCGAGGCATTAAAAAATGATGTGAGCGCACTGTTTTCCGGTGCAGTGGGTGGTGATTCGCGAATATATAAACTGGAAACCCGTACCCGAAGAATTATTGAAAGACAGGAACAGCTGGAAAACAACAGTAATGGCGAGCGTCCATATGAACAGGCAATCCGCATGGTGCAAAAGGGTTCCAGTATTGACGACCTTATCTCCATCTGCAATCTGAGTAAGGGTGAGGCAAATCTGATTATGATGATTCATGGTTCACAGAAAACAGCCGAACAGCCGAACAGAAAGATACATTAATAAATTTAGTAGCAAATTCACTCTCCGTGGATGTAAGCAGTAGCAAGTTAGTAGTACCATCCTCCTTTGGGGCCTTCGGGCCCCTTCTTTTTTTCCGGAGAATGCGGGCATATTCTGTAGTGGATCAGAGCGCGATTGCTGCAACATACCACCATGTTTTTAATTTACATGCCGGAACCCTCTATGTGCTATATGTTTTTGGATAAAATATCAGCAAATATAAAATCATCACGATGAACAACATCACCTACAAAAATGTCTATTTTCTCTTTAAACATTGGGCCATCAAAAACAAAACTATGGAATTCCCCATTTTCACCACAGGGGTCCACTTCTTTTGGCAAGGAGCACAAGAAATTTTCATCGAGCTCCCTGCCAACAAATTCTTCCGAAATTTGTCTGGGGTCGATGCAGGTAATCACTGTTCTTAAACCACCGCTAATCATTTCTCTTAATAACTTGTCTGTCGGTATACCCCAGACAGGGAAAACAGGTTTTATTCCAGAACCTTTTAATTTTTCTTCCCTATAGCTACGCACATCTTCAAGAAATAAATCACCAAACGCAAAATGCTCAATATTGTTGTTTATCGCTGTTTTAACGAATTGGCCCATTATTTTTTCGTATTCGGCATTACTGCATGGATAGGGTATTTCGATAATATCCAGAGGGAGGCCAATACTCCTTGCCTGTTTTTGCAAAAGCTCAACCCTTACGCCGTGCATGGCTATACGATCAAATTTTTTATTAACCGTACAGAAGAGACCAACCAAATCAATCTCCGGATTTTGCTGTAATTTATGTAACGCCCACGCGCTGTCTTTTCCACTACTCCAGGACATAAGCGTTTTTCTTTTCATATTTCTTTTTCCTTCCTGCAATCCAGAACAGGTAAAGGGGACGTAACTATTTTATTCCAGTATGCGTGATTTCCTTGGCATAAAGCTTCCCTGTCATAATATATATTCAACGGCTATTCCACACCCTATAAAATAGTTACGTCCCCTTTTACTTTTTGCAAAAGCCCCGACAGGTTTGAAAGACCCTTGGATGCATTTGTTAGGGCATATTTGCCACAGCCACTTGACTAAGTTGCGTTTCGCAACCATAATGCAACCATGCGTAATTGATTAATGGAGAACTGTACTATGCCTGCCTTGACCATAAAGAATATCCCTGACGATCTCTACGATGAGCTAAAAAACATTGCAAAACAACATCATAGAAGCATTAATAGTGAGGTCATCGTGTGCCTGAAACGTTCTCTACTTCCTAAGCGAATCAGCCCGGATGAACGACTTAGCACAATTCGAGCTATTCGCTCTCAGATTAAACCTAACACCATTACAGCAGAAGATATTGACCAAGCCATAAATGAAGGAAGGCCATGATTATTGCTGATACTAATATTATTTCTTATCTTCTACTCCCGACTTCATATACAGATTCAGTTGAAAGCCTTTATAAAATTGATCCTGATTGGGCAGCCCCCATACTTTGGAAAAGTGAATTTCGTAACGTCATGGCGCTTTACCTTAGAAAGAAGATTATCAGCCTGGAAAAAGCAATGCAGATTCAAGATACCGCTGAGTCAATTATAATTCAAAATGAATATGACGTTTCATCATCACAGATACTCACACTCATAGATGAAAGTAACTGTTCATCATACGACTGTGAGTTTGTTGCACTTGCTCATCATTTTGATACAAAATTAGTGACTCAAGATAAAACAATATTGCGCGTATTCCCATCTACTGCCATATCCGTATCAGATTACCTCTCTCAGCTATAGACCGCCCTAACGATTAGTTAACCTGCATGTTCTACAACGTGTGTTTTTGTGGAATACTGAGCGGAGCGAACCACAAAAAGGCGTGTTGTAAAACATGTCAGGTTGAACTTTTTGTTAGCATTATTTTACTCTCACAAGTCGGTGAAGCAGGATATCTTCAACATTCCGTCGTGAGTCAATGACCGACAGTACATATACATTGGAGTCTGAGATTCGATAGATTATTCTCCAAGGAGCAACTATAAGCTCTCGATACTGAAGAATGCCGTTTTCTTTAAGCTCTGGAACAATGCGCCCCCGCTGAGGAAAACTATTTAGATTTGATGCTTTGGATTTTATCTTTTTTAGACTGTTCTTCGCTGCGACTGGATTATTGGAATGAATGTACTTGATGATTGAAATCAAGTCTCCTTCGGCAATCATTGACCAGATGACCTTATAT
>DRJK01000077.1 GCA_011052215.1 Gammaproteobacteria bacterium | reverse complement strand
GGTGCATCATTCGCGCCATTAACCACAATTGACACGGTTGCGCTATCAATACCATTTGTCGTATAGGTAAAGGTATCAGTTAAGCTGGCACCGGGGGCGAGTGCATTCAAAGTTGATGACGTCGTGGGGTCGTAGCTAAAACTGCCATCTGCATTGACATTTACAGTGGCACCAAGTGTACTGGTTGGACTTGAACCAGCAACTGATATCGTACTTCCATCGCCATTAAAGTCATTCACCAGTATGCCATTCGCCGCATTGACACTTAGTACCGTATTGTCATCTGTAGTGTATGCTGCCGATGTTCGCTGAAGATTGTCGATTAACAACCCACTGTCAGCTGTGCCATCACGAAGGTTAACCACACCAATGCCCAGAATATAAGTACCTGCCTTTGTAAAGGTATGAGTAAACTGATTAGCCAGGGTTTGATAACCTGTCTCATTAGAAAAACCGGTTGCCGATGTTACAAGAACAGAAGTCGTATCTGCCAGAACCCGGCCACCATCGGTTAAATCTCCCAGCACCACGAAGGCATAATCACGGTATGAACTACCCGCCCCCTCATTTGTAAGAAAATTCCAGTCGAAGGAAATTGTATCGCCAGCGGCCACTGTGATTGTCTGCTTGATGCCCACGCCTTCAGTTGCCTGACCTGTTTGTGAATTATTCAGTAATGTGTCATCAAAACGATCATGCATAATGGAGAGATCGCCCTGATTCAGACCAAAAAAGGATTCCAGAGATGGCAGGCCAATGCCGTTCGCTGTGCTTAATAATGCCTGAGCTGTACCTTGAGTAGGCCCTGCCCCAAATGTACTGTCGACAAGTGATACACTACCTGCCTGTTGCCATTGAGTTAATATTCCTGTTGCACCCGCAACATTTTCAAAACCACCGCTCCCAATTGGGTCATCCACAGCTACAGTTGTATCTGCCACGGCAGTAACGGTAACAGATACGCTGCCTGTAACCGAACCACCAAAAGCATCTGCTACGGTATATGAAAAACCACCTGTTCCATTTGCATCAGGTGTAGTATCAAACAAAAGACTGGTTAATGTAGTTACACTAAATGTTTGGCCAATCGTAATGGGCACACCAGAGCTGGTTGTAACAGTTCCCAAAGATGGATTTGGCAAAGAAGTAACCGTTATTGTTAGTGGGTCATTATCCGGGTCTGTCGGTGCTGTTATAGAAAGCGAGTTATTATTACTGTCTTCTGTAAATGATCTTAAAACATTGGTTGCTGTTGGGGGTTTATTGGTTTGTAGAGCAGTTAGTGTTAACGCCCCCGGTGTACTGACAGAGCCGGAAAAGTTTGCCTGTAAATATATATGTGGGGAAACCTGCAGGCCATTAAATACCGGGGCCCCCGATATTGCGGCATATGTCATTATTGTGAAGACGTCACCAACCAATGGCTCGTAATTAACAAAATAATCATTTATCAGGCTAACGTTAATAGTTCCATTGATTGTCGCAGTACCTGTTATATTAACCACATCGTACTGTCCTGCAACAGTGCCTCCGATTTCAATATCAATCACACCCGTACTACTGTAGTTAGAATTAATATTAATCGTACCCGAACCTGGTGACGCTCCAGGTGACAACAGACCATTGTTGGTGACGTTAATACCAATTGAACCATTACCGGTTAGTGATGAAGGCGTTCTATTCTGAAATGAATAGGCAGCTGTATCAATTCCAGTAATACTTCCGGTAGTCTGCATATCTAATATACCGGCAATACTACCAGAGCTGCCATTATAGATAGTCACACCGTTTTGCAGTTGTATATCACCACTACCAGACCAGGTTGTGGTGCCATAGTTATACCAGTTAAGATCACTAAGTAATTTGTTACCAGAGCCACTTATGTTGTTATTCGAACCGCTTTGAGTATAAATATAATACCCATTAACCCCGCTAATCGTACCACCTGACCATGTAAAGGCTGTGGAAATATTTATATAACCTTGAGTAAACAATGTCCCACTCAGTACATCCAGATTCGTGAAGTTTTCTGTTCTAAGGAAACTTACTGAGCCGACCGTTTTTCCCTGATTGGTATCAACGACTGTTCGACCCGTTCCGGTGTCTGTAAAGTTATCTACAGTAGCAGCGCCTCCCTGTTGAAAAATAATATTTCCACTTAAAGATATCGTACCCCCGGTAAAATCGTGAGTGGCACCATTAACAAGCCTTAATGTTGCCCCATTGGCAATATTGGCCGTTCCAGGATAAAGATTATTATTACCCAGGCTGAGCTCTCCGGAATTAACGTTAAGCGTTCCATCGTTTACAAATGGAACAGATATTGAAGCTGCACTGCCAGAGGCAACATTGGTATTCAGCGTCGAGATATTCCCATTAACGAAAATTGTGCTGGATGAATTTGTACCACCCAGGGAATACAGGCTGCCGGTGGCCGTGATATCAAACGCCCCGCTACGAGATGTGGTAAGCCCGTTTTTTATAAAGGCGCCATTCTGTAAACCAAGGTTTCCACTGCCTGACCATGTTGTTTTTGAGTCGGTATACCAGTCACGGGTATCCAGGGTCTTATCCAATGAACCACTAATCGATACCGTCGATCCTGATTTACTCCAAATATAGCGTCCATCTGTAGTTGTACCGATGGTGCCACCACTCCAGTTCAGCGCACCTCCACTATATACATAGATGTATCCATCGCCGGTCAGGGTGGCTGTGTTGCTGCTGGCACTACTGACAGTAAGTGATGCACCAGTATTTATCGCCAAGCTACCATTTTGATAGGTTGTGTTTGTCCCATTTACATAATACCTGCCATTGACATTAGTAACCCCTTGAAAATATGTAGTCCCCCCGTATAAATAAAGGTTCGCCCCGGCATCCACAGCCGTCGTACGGCCTGGAAACCCTGTAGCTGAACTTCCAACCGTGAGCACGCCACCAGTCTGATAAATATATGAGCCTGTTTCTACCTTTACAGTATCTGTACTACCTGGAATTAAACCATCGAGTGGCTGGCCTGCTGTGCCATTAAAAATACCTATAGTCAAATTACCCGATTGAAGATTCAGTTTGTCAGAATTAGCAATTCTCAAACTGTCGATAGTTTGTGTGCCTGTGAAATTAAAATTAATAGACGAACCAGTAGCACCTTTACCAATATAAACGTCATTGGAATAAATAGGTACGTAACCCAGACTCCAGTTGCCTGCATCTGTCCAGTTGGAAGAAACACCGCCCTGCCAGGTATTAGTAGCCAGTATCCATTTGTAATCGTTCATGGCAGACTGGGTAAAAATTGCAGTGTTTTCAACATTGCCTTTATTTATTTCGAGGATCCAGTCTCCTCCCAATACACTATTTCCGGTAATATCATCGGATGCCGCAATATCGGCACCGGTTAATTCAGCGATTCTCTCAACGAAATCAATGCCTGCTTCATTACCACCGACCAGGCAGCCATAGAGTAAAATATCGGCACTTGATGTGAGGGAACTTGCCCACCCGCTTAATTGCTGGCTATACCTGTCGAGACTAGCCAGATTCAGTTCGGTACTACCGAGCTGAACACTACCCACATCACCATGAGAGACTATATGAATGCTGGATACATTGTTTCTTCCAGAAAGCACGTCACTGATTTGATCGATGCCGTCACGGGCTGCATCCAGGTATATGATTTCTGTTTGACTTGAAATTCCTGCCAACAGAACTTCAGGATCTTGCACCCTGCTGTCAACAAAAACGATTGATGTCTCTGCCGTATTTGATTCTATCAGGTGGTCGCCATCCGAAATATCACTGCCATCTGAAACATCACTGCCATCTGCAAGACTCCCGGTATCATTTTCGAGTGTCCAGATATTCGCACTGGTCCAACTACCTAATGTCTCGATCAGACTGTTACCTGTATCTGTTTTGGCAATATTGCCATCATAAAGATTGATATTTGCGGTTGATGTCAGCGATTTTGACCAACCCTGTATTTCAGTGTAATAGTCATCAGCATTATCAGCAGATAACTGAATATTGCCCAGCTGAATACTGTCATTCAATGCTTGGGTGACAAGATGGACGGTTGTAATGTTTTCCCTGTTGTTCAATACATCCGATATTTGCTGGATACCTGATTGCTTGCTATCAAGCTGAATTACTTCAATATCGGGATTGATTTGTTCAAGCAGTGTGTCTGCCAGGCGAGCTGTCGAATCAACGAATACTATTTCATTATTACCGTTATTGCCGCCGGAAGGAGGCACATGGGCAGAGAAAAGATCCAGCACCGGGTCCGAATTATTTTGGTCGGTATCCTGAATAGAGAAAAAGTCGGAATCGATCGCATCAGGATCGGTGAGATGATCCACACCTGTTGCAAGTGCCGCTACATCAAACAGAAAACGCGGTTCGAGCGCCAGCATCCTGGTTTGACTGACGTGTCTCCCAAACCCCCGACCCAACTTATTATTAGTCCTGCACTTTTTTGACAAAGCATCACCCCCAAGTAATTAAAACCTGTTTCAGTTCCTGTTTTAATTTACCGCCAGAGTGCTTGCATTATTATTGTCAATGCTAAGCTTTATTATTATTTCTTTAACCTGTAAATCAATAACATACAGGTTAAGTGTGATTATCCTTTTATTGATTAATCAGTTAGTTATATTCTTACTGCAAAAATAACGCCAATATTTTGATACACTGTAAATCAACAACTTAAAGATGTCCACTGATCTTTGTCAATTTAATTGTAAATATTTCCGTCACAAATATTAACAGTAATTACTCGATTTTCTTCAAGCGGGACAATAGTATCCTGAATAAGTTATATTAAATAAACGCTTACACCAATGTTAAATAATAATATGCATGTAAAATAATTCGACAGTGCTGTTTTATTTTTATGCTACTGAATAGCACATTTCAATTGAAGGTTTACTAATTCACACGAAGAAGGTCTAATCTGTTGCAACGGGGCACACTTACAGTTGATTTCTTTTCCAATCTTTCAGAACAATACAAAATAAAACCACAAATCAGTGATTGACAGGATATTCAAGTATTTGCTGATCAGAGACGAGGAAAAAAGCACCGTCTTTTATTTTGTATTGTTCTTTGTTTTGCTAGGAAGCGGCATGGCCATTGGCAGAGGGACCACAGACGCCCTTTTTTTCAAGCGCTATGGAATTCAGTATCTGCCAGTTATGTATATATTCCTGAGTGTATTACTATTTATCACCAGTACCGCCTACGCCGCATTCGCTGACCGCTTGTCACCAGAGAAATTTTTCAAAATCCTGAACGGCGTGCTGATAGGGTTACTGATTATATCGTGGCTCATTATATCCTTCTTTGATTTCAATGAAATTTATCCCGTCTACTTCCTGGTCTATGAAATAGCTTCCGAGATACTGATTATTCATGCGTCACTCTACCTGGCAAAAAATCTGGACAGCATTCAGGCAAAACGACTGACCCCTGTTATTCTGGCCGGCTCGCAGGTCGGTTCAATCCTCGGGGGATTGTTTCTGGTGGCGGCAGCGCCTGTATTCGGTGTTCAAAACCTGATACTTGCGTGGTGCCTGTTACTTGGCTTGAGTATCTGCCTGTTAATCTTCAGACACAGAAAAAGTGGTGTTTCCCTGTATTTCAGGCATCCACCAAGGAATAAACGCCGGTTTAAGCAATCGTTGCTGGATGTGGTTGTCGGCCTGAAGTTTATGAAAAAGTCCAATCTGGTAAGACACTCCTCTTATGCACTGTTTTTTATGGTCATCCTGTTTTACATACTTTGTTATTCGGCAAACAGAATATACACGGGAACATTCAAAACAGAAGAAACCCTGACCGCATTTTTTGGATTGCTTGCAATTGTCACTAACTCTGCCGCACTCCTGTTACAACTACTGGTATCCAACCGTGTAATACACCGTTTTGGCATCAAGACAATAAACCTTCTTTTCCCACTTACCAGCCTGATAAGTTTTTTCTCACTGATGCTCAGTTTCACTCTCCCTGCCGCTATTATTACAAGCATAAACAAGGACGCAATTATGCCGGCATTCAGAAACCCTGTGCGAAACCTTTTTTACAATATATTGCCCGGCTATATACAGGGCCGTGCGCGCGCCATGTCGGTCGTCATTGTCATTCCACTCGCATTACTGGTCTGTGGTGGTGTACTTTGGGCCGTACAAAGGATGCAAAACCCGCTCTACTTTCTGGCTGTGGGGCTGGTGTGCGTGCTGTTTTATTTTTACTTTAATGTCCAGATGAACCGCGCCTATGTCAAGGAAATAATCACACACCTGAAAAACAAACTCTATATACCCGGCGAACAGGAAAAGCTGGCCCTCAGAACCGGTGGAAGTGATGTACTGGAGGAATTAAAAAAGGGGGTTTTACATGATGATGATCAAATAAGTCTGGCCTACTCCAGGGTATTTGCATCTGCATTCCAGGATACAGCCAGTGACATCTTAATAACCAGACTGGAGAATGCCAGTAATCCCTTACGTGATCAAATCCTCAAATTACTGGTAAATCTCAATCCGGATGGCCTCGCTACTTATCTCTGGAAAGAGTATAAGTCGGCTGACATTCATTTACGTACAACTATCCTTAAATCCCTGTTCAAATTAAATGATACAAAGGCAATCAAATTAATCACTGATCTGGCCAATGATGATAACCCCCGACTTGTTTCTGCAGGCATACTGGGTGGCTTGATAAATAAGACCAACCATGAGGATGTCTACAGGCAATGGAACAAATTGCTTGCTTCTGATGATCACGGTCATATTCTAAGTGGGCTGGATGTCTTCAAGGAAATCGACGATCTGGATTTAACGAAAATTTTACCTCATATAAATACGGAAAATATAGAAGGACTAATAAGACATAAAAATACACGTATCTGCAAGTCATGCCTGTCTGCCATTTCACTCTGGCCCGAAAACAGTCTGACACATCTGAACAAGGCATTAACAGATGTGGCAAAATATACAGACCCCCAAATCAGGTCACTGGTATCAAATTGTTGCCATGTCCTCGACAAAAAAACAGTTCACAACATTTTGCTCACATCACTGGAAGATGCCCACCCTGATGTACGTGGTACAGCAATAGAAAATTTCAGGAATAGTACCCCCGATAGTCAGATACAATTTATCAAATGGCTTAAAGATGAAAACCATGGCTCACCAAGAACGCAACAGTCCTTTCTTGCCGACTTATTAAAAAGTGGTGTGCCAAATAAAATCATGGAACAGATATCCATTGCCAAGGCAGAGGATGCCCAGACAATTGCACATGTCCTGATGATATTACACAAACATCCGGAATCTCTTGACAATCGATCTACAGAGCTGCTTGTATATGCCTTACAGGAAAGGCTTGAACAGGTTATTGATCTGGCATTGCTCGCTATGAATGCAAGCGAAGATCCATCTACAATTAACCTTATCCGTACTGGTCTGAAAAGCAAGGACAAGCAGGTGACTACCCAGGCACTGGAAGCACTGCGAAACCTGGATAACCAGCATCTGGCTATCATCCTGACAGACCTGATGGAAGAAACCACACATGGGGAATATGCTGAAAATGAACGTAGCTATGCCTTTAATGACACGCATAGTGCTCTTGCCTGGTGTACCATGCGACATGATCCATGGCTAAAGGCATGTGCAGAAGACGCACTCAAGGCATACACATAAGTAAATATTATGTCAGACTTGTTTGAACGCATACTATTATTAAAAAAATCATCCATATTCAGCGAGGTGAACACAGAAGATTTGCGCACTGTTGCCCTGGAACTGGAGGACGAACAGTATTTCAAGGGTGATCACGTTTTTGAAATCAATGACTATGGTGATCACATGTATATCCTCCAGGAAGGAAAAATAGGCATATCACTTGAATCAAGTCCTGCCGTCAGAAAATTTGTTGTCATACTTGAACCCGGTGATTGTTTTGGTGAAATGAATCTGCTGGATGATCAACCGCGGTCTGCAACGGCCCATGTTCTGGAGGATTCACGACTACTATCACTGGAAAAATCACGCTTGAGAGGTCTTACAATTCATTATCCTGAACTGAGTCTGGGTATGCTGAAGGGTCTATCACTTAGACTACGTAATGCAAATCTGCTTGCGAAAGGCAGTATTTAGTATTAACCTTAATCCATATCAACTCCGGGGGAGAGTTAATATGGGTACATTCAGGAAGAAATGCCTGGTACTATTCGCATTTACAAGTATGCTGGTAATTTCGGCTGCAAATACATGCATGGCCGATAATATAGTTCCACTCCCATCTGAAGATCCACATTATACCCAGGCTGGTTTTTTCGACCTGCACGTATGTAACTGGCCTGATCGTGAATTATTTTTCCTGGCAGTTTATTCAACGTATCAATACAAGGACATCGCTAAAATAGAGATCTTTCATGTTGATGGAAAAAAACTGGGGAATATAAAAACCAACAAGTATCGAATTATCAAAAAAAAAGGAAGTCCTGAAAAACATGTTTTCCTAACCCACCTGGTAATATCGGATAACCACAAAAATGGTTGGTACAGCGCCCTCATTACCATGAAGGATGGAAAGAAATATCGATCAAAAGATTATGTTGTAATCGGCAGAATGGAGCGCGCAACGGGTATGGATCCTGCCGATGGCGTCATATTAAGTAAACCGCCAAAAAAATTGTCCTGGAATGATGTCAAAGGAGCAGATCACTACATTGTTTATATTAAAGATGGCTGGGAGAAAAAAACGATATTTACTTCCAGATTAATAGATAAACCAGAGTTATCTGTCCCAGGGAAATTACTCGAGCCAGGAGGCTACTATACCTGGCGCATTCATGCGCGTGATGTTAATGGAGATGTGCTGTTTGGAGACTTTAATCTCGGCTCCCTTAATGCAGCAACTGAATTCGGTATAGCTGACTGATAATACCTGTAATCACAGCCGTCCCGTTAACTTTATGAAGTGCATATAAGGAACCTCTGATCAATTCATGAACTCGCATCTTGCGCCCTGAAACTCCAGCTTCTGTGTTGCGAATCTTCGCAATAGCTTGCTATTACGTGCGATTCAACGCCTTGAATCTGTATTTTCCGAGCACAACCTGCTTCGTCCAGAATTAATCAGCGGATCCATAAATGTGAGGACATGGAATCGGTAAGCCTGGTCAAGACCGTCTGCCGCACGGACGCGGCAGCCGAGCCGCCATGGATGGCATGTTTTGCGTGTCTTGATCAGGTTTACCGGTTTCATGTCCGGATTGCGGGTTGGCCCGAAACACACTTGCCACTTATATTTATATGCGCTTCATAAAGTTAACGGGACGGCTGTGAATAATAAATTATTTACTTGCTGGTGTGGGTGAACACACCATCCCAGTCTGATGGAAGATCTTCTGATCTCAGTTTATCGATGCGATTTATGTATAATGTATACAGCAGTCTGTTCGGGTCACTTTCGTGCAATTCCCCGAATACCTCTTCGGCCTCATCCCAGTTTTGACTGTAGTAATACTGGTATGCCATTCCCAGTTTATTCAGGCTTTTCTCAAGTTCCTCTGATCCTTCATTAATTGCACAAACAGGCTCATATATCCCGACCGCCTCATGTTTGCCTTTAACACGCACCCTGTCCAGTTTTCTGAATATAAACTGGTCCTGTCCATCCATAGTCGTATCACTGACAATAAGACTGACACCATAAAACTTGGTTAATCCCTCAAGGCGCGACCCCAGGTTAACGGCATCACCTATAACTGTATAGGCTCTTCTGAACTCTGACCCCATGTCCCCCACATTCATCTTTCCTGTATTCAGCCCTATGCCGATATTGATTTCCGGCCATCCTCTCTTATCAAGCTCCGGCTTCATCTCCTTGACTATTTTCAGCATTTCAAGTGCCGCAGTAATAGCATTCGACTGGTGATTTTCATCTTTAAGTGGCGCTCCCCAAAATGCCATTATCATATCGCCAACATATTTATCGATGGTTCCGCGCTTATTGAAAATGATTCTGGTCATGGGCGTAAAAAAATAATTCAGTAATTTTTTAAGCTCATTGGCTTCGAGTGATTCGGAAATGGTAGTAAAGCTTCTGATATCGGCAAACAAGACGGTCATTACCCTGCTTTCTCCGTCAAGACCAAATTCACCTTGCGGATCCTTATTCATTTCATCAACCAGAGCGGGTGGCACGTACTGGCCAAACCTGCTCACCAGCCTTCTACGTGTTGCGAATTCCGATTTAAAACCATAAATCAGATTCCAGCTGACCACCAGAAAAATCATTAATGCCACATGAACAAATGGATAAATCAGGTTTTGAAACTGCCATAGCCAGAGTGACAGGCCGATATGGCCAGCGATCAATATTAAGGAAAGAACCGAAACCGATACTGGCGATAAAAAAGGAAACAGCAATGCGCATAACAGTCCAAGCACAACAAGTTCTGTAAAATATGCACCGTCCACAAACGTCGGCTTTTCCGGGTATACACCGTCCAGCAGGCCCGACAAAACATTGGCATGTATCTCCACACCGGGATAAATATTTTCAACGGGTGTGGATCTGAGATCATATAAACCTTCCGCTGTGGTACCAATTAAAATGATACTGTCCTGTACCATTTTTTTGTCAAAATCACCTTTAAGTATATCCGTTGCAGACAAATACAAGTAACTCCCCTGTCTACCCCTGTATGGTATGTATATATCAGCCTTACTATCAATATGGGAATCCATGCCAGGACTGGTGATTTTATTCAGGCTATTCCTGTCTCCAACCAACTCACCGGATAATACAATATCACCAGGAGGTAAATAGAGCCGTGCAAGCTCAAGGGCCAGTGAAGGATAGACCTCACCATTATATTTGTATAACAATGCTGATTTTCTTATCACACCATCGCTTTCCGGCACGACGTTGAAAAAGCCTGCCGGAATTTTATCTGTCTGTATTGCTGCTATGTTGGCCTTGAATATCCTCATTTCTTCGATGTTGTTTAAAAGCTCCTTATTCAATCCTGCAAAAGATATGGGTAACGGCAGTTTCCCGGTTGATTCACCTTTCTTGTTGGAAAAGGTAAATCCAAGAACCACCGGATACCTGGAGACAATACTTGCAAGATACCTGTCACCATCAAACTGATTTCTGATTGACTTCAATTCAGGCGATATTTCATTTTTATTCAGTGTGTCATGGTGCTCGAGCCTTTCTGTAATAAGATCAACCGGATTTCGCTCTTTCTCAGGGAACATGATATCCAGACCAACAACAGCGGCCTGGCTATTGAACAGGTCTTCTATCAAGTTTGCTATTTTTCTTCTTGGCCATGGCCAATGGCCCTCTTTCTTCAGGCTTTTTTCATCAATATCAACAATGACAATACGATTATCTATTATTAACTTGTTCTGATTTATCCCCCAGCGCATTCTCAGGTCATACCCTAACCATTCAAATTGCCGGCCAATATTTTCAATAAAACCATTGCTGCCTGAATCATTGATTGATCGGACATTGAGGACGAGTATAAACGACACGATAAATACTCCGACAATAACGGCCCGAAAACGGATGTTTTTAAACAGGGAAGTACTCATTCTCTGATTTCTGCCAGGTTTACTGATATCAAGAACTATTTCGCTATAAAAAATGTAATATATAGACAATATCCAGTTACATTGATATTTTCAATACATAATGTCACTGCTAATGTCCCGTTAACTTTATGAAGCACATAACGATGTGAGGACATGGAACCGGTAAGCCTGATCAAGACCGTCTGCCGCACGAACGCGGCAGCCGAGCCGCTATGGATAGCCTGTTTTGCGCGTCTTGATCAGACTTACCGGTTTCATGTCCGGATTGCCCAATTTAGCCCGAAACGCACTTGCCGCTTACATTTCAACTATATTTGTCATGGGTTAACAGAACAGAGGTGTAACCGCATATAAATGTGAGGATATGGAACCGGCAAGCCTGATCAAGACCGTCTGCCGCACGGATGCGGCAGCCGAGCCGATATGGATGGCATGTTTTGCGCGTCTTGATCAGGCTTACCGGTTTCATATCCGGATTGCCCAGTTTAGCCCAAAACGCACTTGCCGCTTACATTTCAACTATATTCGTCATGGGTTAACAGAACAGAAGTGTAACCGCATATAAATGTGAGGACATGGAACCGGCAAGCCTGATCAAGACCGTCTGCCGCACGGACGCGGCAGCCGAGCCGCCATGGATGGCATGTTTTGCGTGTCTTGATCAGGCTTGCCGGTT
>DRJK01000076.1 GCA_011052215.1 Gammaproteobacteria bacterium | reverse complement strand
CGGTGCTTCGCCCATATCAATACCCGTTACATTGGCCCCTCTGGTGGCCATGCCTTCAGACAGAATGCCACCACCACAGCCTACATCCAGAACCCTTTTACCGGCAAGATCGGCACGTTGATCTATGTAGTCCAGCCGGAGCGGGTTAATTTCGTGTAATGGTTTGAACTCACTGTTCGGGTCCCACCAGCGTGAAGCGAGCTGCTCAAATTTGTTTATTTCCCGGGGATCAATATTTTTTTTACTGTTTGACATCATCATCAGACCTTTTGATACGCTGTTGCCAGCCGTGTGTTCTTTCCAGAATCTCTTTTAGATCCATGCGGGTCAATTCTCCCCGGTTGAGCAGGTGTTGTCCATTGATCCAGACATCTGTCACCTTGTCCCGACCGCCGGCATAGACCAGTTGTGATATCGGGCAATACAGGGGGCGGGTCTCAATGCTGTCGAGATTGAAGGCAACGATATCGGCCGACTTTCCTGCCAGCAGGCTACCGGTCTCATGCTCTATACCGAGGGCACGGGCGGCGTTGATGGTAACCATCTCTATGGCCTGCATGGCAGGCAGGGTACGCGCATTGCCGGCCACTGCCTTGGCCAGCAAGGCCGCCGTCTTCATTTCCCCGCACATATCAAGGTCATTGTTACTGGCCGTGCCATCGGTCCCCAGCGCGACATTGACCCCGGCCTGAAGCAGTTTTCCAACGGGGCAAAAACCACTCGCCAGTTTTAAATTGGACTCCGGGCAATGAACCACATGTGCGCCGGACTCTGCGACATCACTTATTTCAGAATCCGTTAATTGTGTCATGTGAACGGCCAGTAGACCGGGGGTTAACAGTCCCAGCTGTTTCAGTCTTTCTATCGGACGCATTCCAAAATTTTCAATGCTCTGGTTGATTTCATCTACGGTTTCATGAACATGCATGTGTATGGGTATTTCCAGCTCATTGACCAATACCTGGACACGTTGTAATGGCTGATCTGAAACCGTGTAAGGGGCATGCGGGGCAAATGCCGTGGTAACAAGTGATTCATCCCGGAAACGATCGTTGACTTCAAGCCCCTTGTTGATGTAATCATCTGCATCGGTAGCCCAGGCACTCGGGAAGTCCAGAACAATCAGGCCAACGACGGCCCGGATACCGGCTTCGATAGCGACTTGTGCCGTCACTTCCGGGAAAAAATACATATCATTAAAACAGGTGGTGCCGCTTCGAATCATCTCTGCAATCGCAAGTCGGGTGCCATCCTTGATAAATTCCGGGCCGATAAACCTGCTTTCAACAGGCCAGATATGATTTTGCAGCCAGTCCATCAGTGGCAGATCATCGGCCAGCCCACGTAGCAGGCTCATGGAGGCATGGGTGTGGGCATTGATGAAACCGGGTGTCAGTATGTGGGACGGAAGGCGCAGGCTTGAATTTGCCTGATATCTATTTCGGGCATCGACAGCAGGCAGAATTTCCAGAATCCTGCCATTATGGATTGCAATAGCATGGTTCTCAAGCAGTGAATCATCGGGCTCGACGGGCAGTATCCATGCCGCTTCAAGAAGGGTATCTATTTCCTGCATAAATTCTATTTTATATTCATAAATATCAGCAATACATATCGTGTATTATATGGTTAAATAATCGCTTATGTCATTATAATCACAGAAAATCGATATTGTCGGTCAGCATGAATGGCAGATAACAGTGACCGGTAAAGATGGATGGAACCCCGGCGAGATATAATCAGTACGGTTACCGACGCGATAAAAGGGGGTGCTGAATGTGAGGCACCTGATCCGTTAATACAGGCAGTTCAGGCAGAAAAATGTTACTAGATACAATTCGACCTATCAAATGGCAGGACGATTCAATGGTCCTGCTCGATCAGCGTTATTTACCACAACGTGAGCAGGATTTTATTTGCAACAGTCTTGATGATGCGATTGTCGCCATATTCGAAATGGTCGTCAGGGGTGCACCTGCAATCGGCATTACAGCGGCCTACGGTATTGTCCTGATGGCCAGGGATTTGTACGGCAGGCATGGTGACCAGTGGATTAATGAAATGGAACCGGGTTTGAGGAAGCTCTCGGATGCCAGGCCGACCGCAGTTAATCTGGACTGGGCCATCAATGAAATGCGAAAATTAATTTCAAGGTACAAGGGTGGTGATCCGGTACCTGTGTTGCTGGAAAAGGCACGTTCAATACATCAGCAGGACATCGAAGCGAACAAGATGATGGGTGAAAACGGTGCAGAGCTGATAAAGGAAAAGGTGGGTGTTCTGACACACTGTAATGCCGGGGCGCTGGCAACTGGCGGGTATGGCACCGCACTGGGCGTGATTCGCAGTGCATATCAGGCGGGTTTGATCGAGCAGGTTTATGCGGACGAAACCCGGCCGTGGTTACAGGGTGCTCGCCTGACCGCGTGGGAACTGGTCAAGGACAGGATCCCGGTATCATTGATTGCCGACTCGGCAGCGGCCTACCTGATGAATCAGGGCAAGGTCGGCTGGGTCATTGTTGGTTCTGATCGCATTGCGGCCAATGGAGACGTGGCCAACAAGATCGGCACCTATTCCACAGCCGTCAATGCACGCTATCATGGCGTAAAATTCATGGTTGTTGCCCCGACCTCAACGATCGACATGAGCCTGGAAAACGGTGATCAGATACCGATAGAAACACGAAATACGGATGAGCTGTTGCGATTTTCTGATACACCTGTAGCGGCAACCGGTTGTCATGGCTGGAACCCGGTCTTTGATGTCACCCCGGCCGAGCTGGTGGATGCCATCGTCACCGAACGGGGAGTGGTTTTGCAACCGGACAGGGACAAGATGGAAAGGCTCATGACAACAAATTAAATCGTTACGCGTTTTATTTCCCGCCGCCGCAGTAGCATCATCCTGGGCCCGACAGGCCCCGGGGTGGATTGTTACCTTTACCCCCTATAACGTTATAATATTTGTTGTTATAAAGCCTCCGGTCAACAGGAAAACCCGGAGAATTACAGAACCAATTTATCACCAGAGACGCTCAGAGCCGATTTAAGCGTCTTTTTTTATAATGAAGCAGGTTAGTGCTTATGTTACAATTCCATTGATAAGTGGCCTGAATCAGGATTTTCACATTCTGAATCAGGTATTGAATGATATCCACGGGAAAAAAATAGAAAACTGATGGCTGATTTTGCCAAAGAAGTCCTGTCTGTCAATCTTGAAGACGAGATGAAACAATCCTACCTCGATTACGCCATGAGCGTTATCGTGGGTCGAGCCTTACCCGATGTCCGGGATGGTCTGAAACCGGTACACAGGCGTGTTCTTTACGCGATGAATGTGCTGGGGAATGACTGGAACAAGTCATATAAAAAATCCGCCCGTATCGTCGGTGATGTGATCGGCAAGTACCATCCACATGGAGACACTGCCGTCTACGACACCATTGTTCGCATGGCCCAACCTTTTTCACTTCGTTATATGCTGGTTGACGGCCAGGGAAATTTCGGTTCGGTAGATGGCGATGCCCCGGCCGCGATGCGTTACACCGAAGTGCGCATGTCGAAGATCGCCCATGAGTTACTGGCAGACCTGGACAAGGATACAGTCGATTTCGTATCCAACTACGACGAGTCCGAAAAAGAGCCGGTTGTTTTTCCGGCAAGGGTTCCAAGTCTGCTGGTTAATGGTTCGGCCGGCATTGCGGTCGGCATGGCAACCAATATTCCACCGCATAACCTCACCGAGGTCATCAATGCCTGCATCGCGCTGATGGATAACCCGGAATTATCTGTCCAGGAACTGATGGAGATTATTCCCGGCCCGGATTTCCCCACGGCCGCCTTCATCAACGGCGCACGTGGCATCCACGAGGCCTACAAAACGGGCAGAGGCCGTATACAGGTTCGTTCACGCACCGAGGTCGAGGAATATGGTAATAATCGTGAACGTATCATTGTTACAGAATTGCCATACCAGGTTAATAAGGCCCGTTTACTCGAAAAAATAGCCGAGCTGGTTAAAGATAAGAAAATTGAGGGCATTTCGGAGCTGCGCGATGAGTCCGACAAGGACGGTATGCGCATGGTTATCGAGCTGCGTCGTGGCGAGGTGACCGAGGTTGTTCTGAATAACCTCTATCAGCATACCCAGATGCAGACGGTTTTTGGTATCAATATGGTTGCCCTCGTCGATGGCCAGCCAAGACTGCTGAATCTGAAACAGATCCTTGAGTGTTTTATTCGTCATCGGCGCGAAGTCGTTACCCGTCGAACCATGTTCGATCTGCGCAAGGCCAGGGAGAGGGCACATGTACTTGAGGGGCTGGCGGTGGCCCTGGCCAATATCGACGACGTGATTGCCCTGATCCGATCATCTGCGGGACCGGCCGAGGCCAAGTCCGGGTTGATGGCCAGGGTGTGGCAGTCCGGAATCGTCTCGGAAATGTTGCAACGTACAGGTGCCGAGGCATCCAGGCCTGAAGATCTGTCTGCCGAGTACGGGTTACAGAGTGAAGGCTATCGACTGTCAGAGGCGCAGGCCCAGGCAATACTGGAGTTGCGATTACAGCGGTTGACCGGTCTGGAGCAGGACAAGATCGTAAATGAATTCAAGGAGCTGCTGGAAAAGATTGATGCCTTGCTGAATATCCTGGGTAATCCGGACCGGTTGAAACAGGTAATCAAGGACGAGTTTCAGGAAATCATTGAACAGTATGGTGATGAACGTCGCACCGAAATTATCAGTATGCAGTCTGACCTGAACCTGGAAGATCTGATCAGCCCTGAAGATGTTGTTGTAACATTGTCACATGCCGGTTATGCCAAATCCCAGCCGGTCAGTGTCTATACGGCACAACGCCGTGGTGGCAAGGGCAAGGCGGCAACAAGGGTCAGGGAAGAGGACTTTGTTGACAAGCTTTTTGTTGCCAACACCCACGATACGATCCTGTGTTTTTCCAGTCTGGGCAAGGCCTACTGGCTTAAGGTTTACGAACTGCCCCAGGCGAGTCGGATGGCCCGTGGCAAACCGATAGTCAACCTGTTGCCCTTGCAACAGGATGAGCGCATTACTGCCATTCTGCCAGTGACTGAATTCAGTGAAGACCAGTTTATATTCATGGCAACGACCAGTGGTACAGTAAAGAAAACGCCGTTGTCACATTTTTCACGGCCACGTTCCAACGGGATTATTGCAGTTGAACTGCGTGGAAATGATCGTCTGGTCGATGTTGCCATTACCGATGGTCAACAGGATGTCATGCTGTTTACCAATATCGGCAAGGCCATTCGCTTCAGCGAAAATGATGTTCGTCCCATGGGACGTACGGCCTGTGGCGTTCGCGGGGTTCGTCTGGTGCAAGGCCAGTCCGTCATTGCCCTTATCATAGTCAGTCATGGAGAAATACTGGCAGTAACGGAAAATGGTTACGGGAAACGAACCAGAATTGAAGATTATCCGGTGCATGGCAGAGGTGGCCAGGGTGTCATCGCTATCACTGTTAATGATCGAAATGGTGATGTTGTCGGTGCAGTCCAGGTATGTGAGCAGGACGAAATCATGTTGATCAGCAATGGTGGAACACTGGTCAGAACGCGTATCCAGGAAATATCAGTGATGGGCAGAAATACCCAGGGTGTTCGTCTGATATCAATCAGCAAGGATGAAAAGCTGGTTGGAGTCGAACGCGTTGCCAGCCTGGACAGTGAAGAACCACAGGACAAAAAAGAAGATTAATTTTCAGATCAGGAGTAGTGCCGATGTCACGAATTTATAATTTCAGTCCGGGTCCTGCCATGTTACCCGAGGCAGTTTTAACACAGGCAAAAGAAGAAATGCTCGACTGGCAGGGCAGCGGCATGTCTGTCATGGAAATGAGTCATCGTGGCAAGGAGTTCATGTCGATTGCCACAAAAACAGAGGCCGATCTGCGAACATTGATGGCTATTCCTGAAAACTACAGGGTACTGTTCCTGCAAGGTGGTGCCAGTAGCCAGTTTGCGATGGTACCCCTGAACCTGACAGCACAGCATGACAAGGCGGACTATTTTAATACCGGCGCGTGGTCCAAAAAGGCCGTTGCCGAGGCCAGCCGTTACTGCAAGGTCAATGTTGTCTGGTCTGGTGAAGAGGCCAAATTTACCGGCGCACCTGATGCGGGCGGATACCAGCTGGATCCGGAGGCGGCCTATGTCCACTATACCCCTAACGAAACAATTGGTGGTGTTGAGTTTCCCGCTATCCCCGATAGCGGAGATGTGCCCCTGGTAGCAGACATGTCGTCAACCATTCTGTCACGACCGATCGATGTTTCCCGATACGGCATCATCTATGCGGGCGCACAGAAGAACATAGGCCCCGCCGGGTTGACCGTCGTCATTATCCGCGATGAACTGTTGAGTGGCCCACGTGATTCAGCACCGGCCATGTTCAAGTACTGCACACATGCAGAAAATGATTCCATGTATAACACGCCACCGACCTATGGTATGTACCTGGCCGGGCTGGTATTTGAATGGTTACTGAAAAAAGGCGGACTTGCGGCCATGGGAGAAATCAATGAACGTAAGGCGGCCAGATTGTACTCGGCCATCGATAATTCCGGTTTTTATCAAAACCCGGTTGAGATACGTTCGAGATCCTGGATGAATGTTCCTTTTACCCTTGCCGACCCCGGGCTGGACACTGTTTTTCTTGAACAGGCAACATCGCAGGGTCTGGTGACGCTGAAAGGCCACCGTTCGGTTGGCGGTATGAGGGCCAGTATTTACAATGCCATGCCGGAAGAGGGCGTTGATTCCCTGATAAACTTCATGCATGAATTTGAAAAGGCTCATGGATAGTTTGAATTGCTATGGGTTTTGTTTTCCGGCGTTTGCCAGGAATGCTTCGCGGATAAATCCGTTCCTGCGGGCTGGTATCCCGTTGCTTGTGGCGGGGAAATCTAATAATGTTACTAAATATGATCTAATGACAGGAAAATATGAACAAGATTCTGACACTGAATAATATCGCTGTGAAGGGCCTGGAAAGATTGCCCAGGGAACAATATGAGGTTGCATCTGAAATACAGAATCCGGATGCAATACTGCTGCGCTCCTTCAAAATGCATGACATTGAAATTCCGGATTCTCTCAAGGCCGTTGGTCGCGCCGGTGCCGGTGTAAACAATATCCCGGTGGACAAAATGAGTGCCAGAGGAATCCCTGTTTTTAATGCCCCGGGTGCAAACTCCAATGCGGTAAAGGAGCTGGTTATCGCCGGCATGCTGATGGCTTGCAGGAATATCGGCCAGTCCTGGAAATTTGCACGCAGCCTGGAGGGTGATGACGCAACTATCAATAAAAATGTTGAGTCCGGCAAAAAGAATTTTGTCGGCTTTGAATTACCCGGCCGTACTCTGGGGGTTGTCGGTCTGGGTGCCATCGGTATTCGTGTAGCCAATGCCGCGCTGGACCTGGGGATGGAAGTGATCGGTTATGATCCCGAAATTACAGTGCAGGGCGCATGGCAGTTGTCTTCAACTGTAAAGCAGGCATCCAGTGTTGATGATCTGTTGTCAAAATCAGACTTTGTTACCTTTCATGTACCCCTGATTGAAGCGACCCGGAACCTGATTAACGCCGAGCGCCTGAAAATCATGAAGGATAATATTGTTATCCTGAATTTTGCCAGGAATGGAATTGTCGATGACGAGGCCATGGTGCAGGCACTTGATGACGGCAAGGCCTATGCCTATGTCTGCGATTTTCCCAGTAACCTGTTAAAGGACCATCCACGTGTTATCACGTTACCGCACCTGGGCGCCTCAACACAGGAAGCGGAAGATAACTGCGCGATCATGGTTGCAGACCAGGTACGTGATTACCTTGAAAACGGCAATATTCTCAACTCCGTCAATTTCCCCCGGGTCGACATGCCGCGCACAGGTGGATACCGGTTGGCAATCTCGAACGCAAATACCCCGAATATGCTGGGTCAGATATCAACGAAACTCGCCGATGCGGGACTTAACATTCTTGATATGTTAAACAAGTCAAAGGGAGACATCGCATACACCCTGATTGATGTTGACTCTGAAATTTCAAAGGAATCTGTAAAGGAAATTGCTGACATCGAAGGTGTTCTGTCTGTACGGACATTATAGGCAGTTTCATAGGGTGCTCATATGAGTAATAACGACAAACTGGCTGAGATACGAAACCGCATCGACCTGATCGATGAGCAGATTCAGGAGCTCATTACCGAGCGCGCCAGATGCGCAGGGGAAGTAGCGGAAGTCAAACAGCAATCGAATGAAGAAGTCATTTTCTACCGCCCTGAAAGGGAGGCGGATATCCTGCGAAAGGTGCAATCAAGAAACCAGGGGCCACTAAGCAATGAGGAAATGGCCCGCCTGTTTCGCGAGATAATATCCACCTGTCTGGCACTTGAAGAGGTTCTCAAAATTGCCTATCTCGGCCCTGAAGGGACATTCACCCAGTCAGCCGCGCTCAAACACTTTGGTCATGCGGTAGAAACCATGCCATTACCTGCCATTGACACAGTATTCAGGGAAGTGGAATCCGGTTCTGCGCATTACGGGGTGGTGCCCGTGGAAAACTCGACAGAAGGGGTGATCAGCCATACCCTGGACATGTTCCTGCGTACAAACATGAAAATTTGCGGGGAGGTGGAACTCCGTGTTCACCATTGTTTACTGTCGAACGAGCAGAACAAGACATCCATCAAAAAGGTTTACTCACACCAGCAGTCACTGGGCCAGTGCCGTGAATGGCTGGATGCTAATTTATCACAGGCGGAACGGGTGGCCGTCAGCAGTAATTCGGAAGCGGCGAGGCTGGCGGCTTCCGAACCGTCGAGTGCGGCCATCGCCAGTGATGCATCGGCAGAGATATACAAACTGAAAATCCTTCAGCCCAATATTGAAGACGAGCCGGATAACACGACCCGTTTTCTGATCATCGGAAAGCAGCCGGTTGGTGTCAGTGCGCGCGACAAGACATCCCTGCTGTTATCGACCAATAACAGTTCCGGGGCATTACACGGATTACTGGCACCACTGGTAAAACATAATATCAGTATGACCCGTATCGAGTCGCGACCCTCTAGAAAAGGAATGTGGGACTATGTCTTTTTTATTGATATAGAAGGTCATGAAACCAGTCCCGAAATTTCCATTGCCTTGCAGGAGCTGGAGCAGAAAGCGGCCCTGTTCAAGGTTCTGGGCTCCTATCCCTGTGCAGTTTTGTAAATATTCCCATGGCTGACCTACGCGAACACTTTGGCGCACTGGCCGTGGAAGGTATCCGTTCCCTGCAACCCTATGCACCCGGTAAACCCGTTGCTGAGCTGGAGCGGGAATACGGGGTCAGTAATATCATCAAACTGGCATCCAACGAGAATCCACTCGGCCCCAGTGCTGAAGCCATCAAGGCATGTCAGGCTTGCCTGGATGAACTGGAATTGTATCCGGACGGAAACGGTTTTGCACTGAAGCAGACGCTGGCCGAACAGTATAGTCTGGATATGAACCGTATCACCCTGGGCAATGGCTCAAATGATATTCTGGAATTTATTGCCAGGGTATTCCTGGCGCCGGGTTTAAACGCAGTATTTTCCGAGCATGCCTTTGCAGTTTATCCACTAGTGAGCATGGCGGCCGGCGCAAGGCTGAATATTGCCCGGCCCAACACAAGAGACCATGCCATGCCGTACGGTCATGACCTGGCGGCCATGCGCAGCCTTGTAGACAGGGATACACGGGTTATATTTATTGCCAACCCGAATAATCCGACAGGCACCTGGATTGATGCAGATTCACTGGAGGCATTTATTGCGGATGTACCGCCGCACGTCATCGTGGTTGTTGATGAGGCCTATGTTGAATATGTGACAGAAGAAGATTATCCCGATTCGATTCCATGGCTGCAAAAATACCCCAATCTGGTTATTACCCGGACATTTTCCAAGGTACATGGGCTGGCAGGGTTGCGGATCGGCTATGCTTTTTCGCACCCGGAAATTACGGATCTTCTTAACCGGGTCAGGCAGCCTTTCAATACCAATGCCATGGCCCAGGCAGCAGCACTGGCATCTCTGGGGGACCCGGATCATGTCAAAAAAAGCATTGAATCGAATTCAACGGGGATGGCCCGGATTTGTCGTGCCTTTGACGACATGGGTCTGGAGTATATTCCATCGGTCGGTAATTTCATCAGTTTCACGACAGCGCTGCCGGGAGATGAGGTCTATGAAAAATTACTCCGGCAAGGCATTATTATTCGCCCCGTCAGTAACTATGGTCTGGCTGATTACCTGCGGGTAACGATTGGTTCCACTGAGCAGAATGACCGCTTTCTGCATGCACTGAAAGTGATTACAGGGTCAGGAAAATGATCAATCGTTTATGCATCATCGGTGTTGGATTGATCGGGGGATCACTCTCAAGGGCCTTGCGTGAAAAAGGATTTTGTCGACATGTAATCGGCTGTGGCCGTGATGAAAGGCATCTGCAGCGTGCCCGCCAGCTTGGGGTTATTAATGAATACAGCACCGACCCGGCAAACGCAGTACAGGGTGCCGATATGATCGTGGTATCCGTTCCATTACGTGCGATGCAATCTGTTTTTGAACAGATCGATCCCCATGTCCCCGTCGATGCGGTGTTAACCGATGTCGGCAGCGCCAAGGCCTGTGTGGAAACGGCTGCAAGAAAAACGCTTTCAGGAAGCCTTGACCGGTTTGTTCCCGGTCACCCGATTGCAGGCACTGAAAACAGTGGTGTTGAGGCATCATTTGCAGAACTGTACCAGGGACACAAGGTTATTCTGACGCCACTGGAGGAAAATACCAGGGAAACAATCGGGCGTGTAAAGGCAATGTGGGAAGCCACAGGTGCAAATGTTCAACAAATGACGGCGGCCCATCATGACGAGGTGCTGGCCGAGACCAGCCATCTGCCGCATGTACTTGCCTTTGCACTGGTTGATACACTTTCACACATGGGCGACAGTGACGAGGTCTTTCAGTATGCTGCCGGGGGCTTTCGGGATTTTACCCGCATTGCATCGAGTGACCCGGTTATGTGGCGCGACATCTGCATGGAAAACCGTGACGCCATTCTGAAAATACTCGACCGTTATATGAGTGATCTTGAAAACCTCAGGGAGGTTATTTCAAAAAGTGACCTGGAAATGCTGCAAAAAATATTCAGTCGTGCCAAGGATGCACGTGACAAATACACACAAAAATATTCCTCCTGAAGAATTCGCTTATGAGTACTCATTCGCAACAAAATGTCATTTTTACAGTCAAGTCAGGCGGTAAACTTGCAGGCAGGGCGCGTGTACCTGGAGATAAATCCATATCACACCGTTCTATTATGCTGGGTTCACTGGCAGAAGGTGTGACAAAGGTGTCAGGATTTCTTGAAGGTGAAGACAGTCTGGCAACCCTGAATGCATTCAAATCCATGGGCGTAAAGATTGACGGCCCGGAAAACGGCAAGGTTACCATCAACGGTGTCGGGCTGCACGGTCTTCAGAAACCGGACGATGATCTGTACCTTGGTAACTCGGGAACGTCCATGCGCCTGATGAGTGGACTGTTGGCGGGCCAGTCGTTCAATACAGTGCTGACAGGTGACAAATCCCTGTCCGGTCGTCCCATGCGGCGGATCATTGATCCGCTGCTGCAAATGAATGTGGGTATATCAGCGGCACAGAACGGAACGTCGCCCCTGAAGATAATCGGGGGTAAAAAACTTGAAGGCATTGAATATACCCTGCCGGTTGCCAGTGCCCAGGTCAAATCCTGTCTGTTGCTGGCAGGTCTGTATGCGCAAGGCAAGACCTGTGTAACCGAGCCGGCCCCGACCCGCGACCACACGGAGCGGATGTTGCAGGGTTTTGGTTATGAGGTCATGCGTAAAGGTTCCACCGTCTGCCTTCGCGGTGGTGACAGGCTTCAATCAACCTCGATCGATGTACCGGCCGATATTTCCTCGGCGGCCTTTTTCATGGTCGGTGCCAGTATCGCCGAGGGTTCTGACCTGGTTCTCGAGCATGTTGGCATCAATCCTACACGCACGGGTGTTATCGATATCCTCAAGCTGATGGGTGCCAGTATTGAGCTGAGTAATGAAAGTGAAGCCGGTGGCGAGCCCGTCGCCGATATACATATCCGGTCCAGGCAGTTGAAAGGGATTACGATCCCGGAAGAACTGGTTCCGTTGGCCATTGATGAGTTCCCGGTGCTGTTTGTTGCGGCCGCCTGTGCCCGGGGAACGACAATTCTGACGGGTGCGAGGGAACTCCGTGTCAAGGAGAGTGATCGCATCCAGGTTATGGCAGACGGACTCAAGGTCATGGGTATTGATGCCGAACCGACGGCAGATGGCATCGTCATCCAGGGTGGCCAGATGACCGGTGGTACCGTGGTGAGTCATGGTGACCACAGGATATCCATGTCGTTTGCCATGGCTGCACTTAAATGTACTGCCCCGGTTGTTATCGAGGATTGCGCCAATGTGAATACGTCATTTCCCGGCTTTACAGAACTGGCGACAGGCCTGGGTCTGGCTGTATCAAGCGAGGTCAGCGATTAACCCATGAAAGGGCACCAGACTGAATCGGTCCCGGTGGTGACGATTGACGGGCCCAGTGGTACCGGTAAGGGGACAATCGCCAGAATTGTTGCGGACAGGCTGGGCTGGAACCTGCTGGATAGCGGGGCATTATACCGGCTGCTGGCCCTGGCGGCACAGACCCGATCAATTGCACTGGATAATGTTTCAGAACTGGTAAAGCTGGCATCCGGTCTGGATGTGCAATTTATGCCCACTAAAAATGGGGAAACAGAAATTTTTCTTGATGGTGAAGAGGTTAGCCCATCTATCAGGACAGAAGAGGCGGGTAACAATGCCTCAAAAGTGGCCGCCCTTGGCGAAGTCAGGGCAGCCCTGGTCGACAGACAGCATGCCTTCCGAGTACGGCCGGGTCTGGTGGCAGATGGACGCGATATGGGGACGGTGATATTTCCCGATGCCTGCCTGAAAATTTACCTTACGGCCAGTGCCGAAGAAAGGGCTAAAAGACGCCATAAACAGTTGAAAGAAAAAGGATTAAATGTTAACCTCCTCGACCTTTCCCGGGAGATATCCGAGCGGGATGATAGAGATGCCTCGCGCAAGGTTGCACCACTGAAGCCCGCAACCGACGCCGAGATAATCGATACGTCGGATATCGGTGTTGATGAGGTTGTCGACAGGGTAAATATCCTGCTGGAAAAATATACCTGATTAGCAGAAATTTTTTTATGGATCATGACAGGATAGCAATACTGTTTGTGATTTTTGATGAACAAACCGTGAATTGCCAGCAGTAAACAGCGCGGATTTAACTTTGATGAACAAAGCCACTAGCTGGCTTGGGATTAGTAAACCAATGACCGAAAGTTTTGCAGAATTATTTGAAGAAAGCCTTGCCACCAATGACATGCGCCAGGGTACGATCCTGAACGGATTGATTGTCGACATACGAAACGATGTCGTTGTCGTCAACGCGGGTCTCAAGTCGGAAGGCTGTATACCAATAGATCAATTCTACAGTGAAAGTGGTGAACTGGAAGCCAATATTGGCGATGAAGTGGAAGTTGCACTCGAGTCATTGGAAGATGGTTACGGAGAAACGAAGCTTTCCCGTGAAAAAGCCAAGCGGGCCCAGGCCTGGAAATTCCTTGAAGAAGCACAGAATAACGAAGACATTGTTACCGGTGTCATCAGTGGCAAGGTCAAGGGCGGTTTCACTGTTGAAGTCCATAATATCCGTGCATTCCTGCCCGGATCACTGGTTGATGTTCGTCCTGTCAGGGATGCAACCTATCTTGAAGGCAAGGAACTCGAATTCAAGGTTATCAAGCTGGACAAGCAGCGCAACAATGTTGTTGTTTCGCGTCGTGCAGTGGTTGAAAAAGAATACAGCGAAGAACGGGACACATTGCTGCAAAACCTCGAGGAAGGCAGTGTTACCAAGGGTGTTATCAAGAACCTGACTGATTACGGAGCATTTGTTGATCTGGGCGGTATAGATGGCCTGTTGCATATTACCGATATGGCGTGGAAACGGGTCAAACACCCATCAGAAATTGTCAATGTCGGTGATGAAATTGATGTCAAGATCCTGCGTTTTGACAAGGAAAAGAACCGTGTTTCACTGGGCCTCAAGCAAATGGGTGATGACCCGTGGAAGGGAATTGAAAGTCGTTATCCCGAGAACAAGACCCTGATTGGCAAGGTGACCAATATCGCCGACTACGGTTGTTTTGTCGAGCTGGAAGAAGGTGTTGAAGGGCTGGTGCATGTGTCTGAAATGGACTGGACCAACAAAAACGTTAATCCTGCCAAGGTAGTACATTTAGGCCAGGAAACAGAAGTCATGGTTCTTGATATCGATGAAGAACGCCGTCGCATCTCCCTGGGCATGAAGCAGTGCAAGGCCAATCCCTGGGAAGACTTCTCCAGCCAGCACAGCAAGGGTGACAAGATTAGCGGGATCATCAAGTCAATCACCGATTTTGGTGTCTTTGTCGGGCTGGATGGAAGTATCGATGGTTTGATCCATCTATCTGATATTTCGTGGAATTCTACGGGTGAAGAGGCCATCAGAAACTATAAGAAAGGCGATGAGATCGAGGCCGTTATCCTGGCGATTGACCCGGAACGTGAACGTATTTCGCTGGGTCTGAAACAAATAGACAAAGACCCCTACTCGAATTTTGTCGGAGAACACAGCAAGGGTTCCATCGTCAAGGGAATGGTTAAAGAGGTAGATGCAAAGGCCGCTATAGTTGACCTGGGAGAGGGCATTGAAGGTATACTGAGAGCCTCTGAGCTCACGCGTGACCGCGTTGAGGATGCCAGAACCCTGCTCAAGGCGGGCGATAAAATTGAGGCCAAATTTATGGGTGTCGATCGCAAAAACAGAACAATCATGCTTTCCATCAAGGCCAAGGACAATGAAGACGAGGCCAAGGCCATTGAGGACTATAGTAGATCGGCTGATAATGGCGCTGCAACCACCCTGGGTGATATTTTGAAGGAACAAATGGACAATAAATCAGAATAAGGTATTGACTTTTCTTCGATTTTTCTCTAAATATAGTTAAGCAATTGAAAATAATCGGAAAAACGAGAGGCCATGGACGGTCTCCCAGTATTACAGGAAAGAACAATGACAAAATCTGAATTAATTGAATCACTGGCAAGAAAACAGAGTCATTTGGCCTATAAAGACGTAGAGCTGGCTATCAAAAGCCTTCTTGAACAAATGAGCCAGTCCTTATCAACGGGTAATCGTATTGAAATCAGGGGCTTCGGCAGCTTTTCATTGCATTTCCGGCCACCTCGCATTGGCAGAAACCCCAAGACAGGAGATTCCGTTACCTTGCCGGGAAAGCATGTTCCGCATTTCAAGCCTGGTAAAGAGCTGAGAGAGCGTGTGGACACAAGCAAGAATGAGCATCCCCTGGTTGAAGCCAACTGAAACAGCTCCACATCATCAGGTACCCGTCTGTTTATGATAGCAATGTGAAATAACGCAAATACTGATATTATTAAAGCCGCCTGCTACAAGGCGGTTTTTTTATGTGGATCATACCGGGTTCCATTGATGTATTGACGAACGAAAAAGTGCTATGAAATTGTTATTTGTACTGGTTATCTCGTTTGCTGTGCTTGTCACTGTCATGTTCACAGTGCTGAATTCAGCAGAGGTTTCGCTTGATTTTTATTATACAAGCGTGCGTCTTCCACTGTCTCTGGTGCTGGTCATTACACTGGTTGTTGGCGCTGTTCTCGGGGTCATAGCCAGCCTGGGTTTGATACTGAGGCTCAAGAAAGAGAATGTTAAATTGAAAAAGGATACCAAGGTGGTTGAACAGGAGGTTATCAATCTCCGCCGGCTACCACTCAGGGATATTGATTGATGACTGAATTGATCTGGTTATTACTGCCCGTTGCCGCGGCCTCAGGATGGATGGCGGCCCGAAGCAGTTTCAGGCGGGAGGGTAAGCGCTCCGGGTTTGATGTCAGTTCAGAATATTTCAAGGGCCTGAACTACCTCTTGAACGAGCAACCAGACAAGGCCATCGAAGTCTTTATCAAGATGGTTGAAGTCGATAATGATACGGTTGAAACTCACCTGGCGCTGGGTAGCCTGTTCAGACGCAGGGGAGAGGTGGATCGGGCAATCAGGATACATCAGAACCTGATAGCAAGACCGACCCTGAACAGTGAGCAAAGATCCCATGCCTTGCTGGAGCTGGGTGAGGATTATATGAAGGCCGGGTTGCTGGATCGTGCGGAAAATTTATTCCAGGAGCTGCTTGAACTGAACTCACATTTGCCCGATGCCTTGCGCAATCTGATTGATATCTACCAGCAGGAACAGGAGTGGGAAAAGGCGATAGAAACCTGTAGCCAGTACGAAAAGATCACAGGCAAGAGTTGTGGTGAAATTGTTGCCCAATATTGTTGTGAGATGGGTGAAAAGGCAATGCATGAAGGCGACCAGTTAAAGTTACATGCCTGTATTGAGCAGGCCTTCAGGCATGATAAAAACTGTGTTCGTGCCAGTATCCTGCAAGGACAAAAAGATCAGAGAGAAGGTCAGTACGACAAGGCAATACAAAACTATGAGAAGGTGATCAGTCAGGATATTGATTACCTGCCAGAAGTAATAGACGAAATCCGTGAGTGTTACCTGAAACTGGCCAGGCCGGAAGAAATGGACAGATTACTGGATAAAATCCTGACCTTGTATGATGGCATCACCCCCATTCTGTACAAGGCAGAGCAGCTACTCGGACAAGGGCATGGCAGGCAGGCCATGGAATTTATGGTTGAACAATTGCGTCATAAGCCATCGGTGAAAGGGCTGAAGTGGCTTGTTGAACAAAGCCTTAACAGGAGTGAAGGGAAGGCCAGGGAAAACCTGAATATCCTGAGGGATCTGGTCGCCACGTTGCTCGATGACAAGCCGGTATATGAGTGTCTTCAATGCGGGTTTTCGGGGAAATCAATGCACTGGCAGTGCCCGGGTTGTAAACAGTGGAACTGTGTAAAACCCATAAAAGGGGTTCAGGCAGAATAGAGTGGGGCCTTCAGACATATATATTAATATGCCCGTAGTATTATATGAGAATTATTGCCTGAACGATTAGTTAGTTTAAATCACTGCTATCCCGTTAATTTTTGAAGCGAGCATCAATGTGAGGACATGGAATCGGCATAGCCAGATAAAGACCGTCTGCCGCAGGGAAGCGGCAGCCGAGCGGCCATGGATGGCATTTTTTGCGTGTCTTGATTTGGCTATGCCGGTTTCATGTCCGCAATGCCTTGTTTAGCTCAAAACCGACTTGCCGTTTACGTTTCAACTATATTTATTACAGGTTAACGGGACAGCGGTGAGATTAAATTCAGATTTTTAATAGAAATAATTATGCGTGTTGTATCGGTGGCATGGATTTCCAATTCATTTTTATAGAATTATTGTCAGGCAAGGCCATGAGTTTCACATATAAGGGTAATAATTATCTATGTCTTCAAAACTAAAATCCCCCATTATCGTTGCGCTCGATTTTTCCAGCACAGGCCAGGCCCTGAAGCTTGTCGATCGATTACCGGCAGATTCATGTCGATTAAAAATTGGCAAGGAGCTGTTTACCCGTGCCGGACCGGAACTGGTCAGGGAGCTGGTCAACAGGGGGTTTGATGTATTTCTTGATCTGAAATTTCACGATATCCCCAATACTGTTGCAAAGGCCTGTGCTGCTGCCGCGGATCTCGGCGTGTGGATGATGAATGTACATGCGTCCGGTGGCAGAAAAATGCTTGAGGCCGCACACGAGGCACTTGCAAAAAAAGGCACAGACAGGCCGTTACTGATTGCCGTAACGGTACTGACCAGTATGGGTCAGGAGGACCTGTCAGAAGTTGGTATCGACGTAACACCGCAACAACAGGTACAGCGTCTGGCATTGTTGAGCCGGGATTGTGGCCTGGATGGCGTCGTCTGTTCCCCACTGGAAGTTGCCGGCCTGAAAAAGGAAATGGGGGATGATTTTTTACTGATCACACCCGGTATCAGGCCGACGGGCAGTGATAGCGGTGATCAGAAGCGGATCATGACGCCACTTCAGGCAATACAAACGGGCAGTCATTATCTTGTCATCGGTCGCCCGATAATTCAGGCGGTTGATCCGGTAGCCGTGCTGGCTGAAATGAATAAAGAATTAGGGGCTTAACAGGAAAATATTTTGTATAATGTGCAGCGCCGTAGTTAATACTGACTATAGTTAAAAAAGGACAAACAGTGTCATCACAGGCACGGATACATGGAGATTATAAAAATGAAATTAATACACACCTTACTACTTACCCTGATCCTTACACTCAGTTCAATGATAACGCTGGCCGGACCAGTAGATGTGAATCTGGCAGATGCCCAGACTCTGGAAAAAAACCTGAAGGGCATAGGTAAGAAAAAGGCAAAGGCGATCGTGGTTTATCGCAAAAAAAACGGACTTTTCAAATCAATGGATGATTTGTTGAAAGTAAAAGGAATCGGCAGGAAAACCCTGGAGGCCAATCGTAAAAATATTCTATTGGATACGCAAAAGAAATAAAGTAACATTTTCCGGTAAATAAAAATAACCATGCGTTGCATGGTTATTTTTTGCCTGAAATATCTCTTTTTTTACCACCGGTCAACACAATGTCGTGTAAACTGCAGCAATAGAGGAATTATTTCAACTTACACTATTCCGGCCTGATAAATTGAACGATTATTCACAAGCTCCCCTGGGTGCCAGGCAAGCGATACAGCTAAAAAACACCGACATGTGTGTTTCCTGTGGTATGTGTCTTCCTCATTGTCCGACATATCAGCTTGCCAGACAGGAGTCAGAATCTCCCCGTGGGCGGTTGTCATTAATTCGGGCTGCCCTGACACGGGATCTTGTTATAGACGACAGTATGATAACCCACCTTGATCATTGCCTGTTATGCCATTCGTGTGAAAGCGTTTGCCCTGTTGGTATCCCGTTCGTCAAAATCATGGATGAGATGAAGGAAGGTATCCATGCGCATAAAAAAATACGGCCGGTATGGAAGCGTGTGTTGTTCAGCTTGGTTGCCGACCGCTGTAAGATGCAGCGGTTGATGAGGGTGTTTACAGGATTACATTTGGCCAGGGTTCTGAATTTGTTTTCCCCGATCAGGATGGGAGGTTTATCCAGGTATGTCCAGTTTGCCACCCTGATCAAAAAGGCACCACACTGGCAGGAATATTACCCGGCGGAAGGTGATGAAAAGCACAAGGTGGCATTGTTCCTTGGCTGTCTGCAGGAGTATTTTGATTCCGACAGTCTGTCCGATGCAATCAGGGTTCTTAATAAACTGGGTGTTTCAGTAACAGTACCTGCAGAGCAGCAATGTTGCGGTGCCATACATTCACACGCCGGTAAATCCGGGACTGCCAGAAAATTATTCAATGCCAATAAAAATGCATTTGGTATACCGGATATTGATGAAGTGGTCAGCCTCTCATCTGCCTGTACAGTAACCCTGGGTGAGCATGTGATGTGTGGTAGTACCGGCAACGCTGATAGCAGCGGCAAGGATCAATCAGCTCTTCAAGTGTCCGACTTGATGGACTACCTGGAAAAAATACACTGGTTTGAAAACCGGAGCCTGGGAAGTGTGAACAAAAAAATAATATTGCATTATCCGTGTACACAAAAAAATTCTCTACGCAATACAGATGTTCTGGATAAATTGCTTTCACGGATACCGGAACTGGATATAGCAAAAATGCCGATTGGCATAAAATGTTGCGGCGCGGCAGGGGTCTTTAGTCTGGACTACCCTGACTGGTCGGACAAACTCGCCAGCATGGCATTGCAGCCAATCGATCATGAAAATTATGATGTAATTATCACCAGTAACATAGGATGTGCACTTCAATTCAGAAAAAAGGTCCGGTCATTAAAGCGAGTCAAGGTTTTGCATCCGATCAGCCTGGTGTCGCAATCGCTTGGGCTATAGCTCCGGCAATGTATTATACTTGTAAAACACACGTCTGTGATTTCAGGCCAGAATAACGGGAAAAAGAGATTAAATATGAAGATCAAAAAAGCTGTATTCCCTGTGGGGGGACTAGGAACACGTTTTTTACCAGCGACCAAGGCAAGCCCGAAGGAGATGTTACCTGTAGTCGATAAACCACTTATTCAGTATGCGGTAAAAGAGGCGATCGATGCCGGATGCGACGAAATTATTTTCGTTACGGGGCGGGGAAAACGGGCAATAGAAGACCACTTTGATGTCTCTTATGAACTGGAAAGCCAGCTGGAGGCAGCAGGAAAATACGACGTCCTGGAAGAGGTCAGGGACATCATGCCTGATCACGTGACGGCGGTAGCAATCAGGCAGCCACGTCCGTTGGGACTGGGGCACGCAGTGTATTGTGCAAGAAAAGTGATTGGCAATGAACCATTTGCGGTGCTACTGGCGGACGATATGATATACGGCGGAAAGAACCCGGTGTTGAAGCAAATGTGTGATGTATTTGACGAGGTACAAAGCAGCATAATCGCGGTTGAGGAAGTGGATCCAACAGAGACGCATAAATACGGTATTGTCAAGACAGAATTACAGAATGACCGGGTTGGCAAGCTCGGAGATATCGTTGAAAAACCCCTGCCGGAAAATGCACCCTCAAATCTGGCCGTTGTCGGGCGTTATATCCTGATGCCGGAGATTTTTGATTTACTGGAAAACCTGCCAAAAGGTTCGGGTGGTGAGATCCAGTTGACTGATGGTATTGCCGCCCTCATGCAATCACAGGACGTTTATTCATACGCATACAAGGGTAAACGCTATGATTGTGGCAGCAAACTGGGTTATCTGGCGGCTACAGTTGAATATGGCATCAATCACAGGGACCTGGGGGATGATTTCAGGCTCTATCTGAAGGAATTTGTAGAAACACTCGATGATTGAGGGGGGCATTGAAATGGCTCCCCAACCTGGACTCGAACCAGGGACAAACGGATTAACAGTCCGTTGCTCTACCAACTGAGCTATTGGGGATCATCAGGGCGCTAAT
>DRJK01000075.1 GCA_011052215.1 Gammaproteobacteria bacterium | reverse complement strand
TTGAGTATGAATGCGAAGGCTATGAGGCCAGGGCGGTACAACACGAAATCGACCATTTGAATGGCATGTTGTTTCTGGATCGCCTGGTGAGCAGGCGAAACGACCTGTTCAAGCGAAAGGTCTATAAAAAAAAGCCGCAGTAAAAATGTCTATTTAGAACCCATGGGCTATACTGGTGGTCTGGGATCCTGACAAACTTGATCAGAATATTGATTTTATTCCAATTTTAACGGGTGCTGGAGGCACAATGGCAAGCGTAACAGACTATCAGCCATTGGCCGATATAAACCTGGGCAGGATAAAGCAGGAAGGGCTGATTTCTTGGGTATCCGACTAAAACTGCTTCTACCCGTGGCGTTGATCTTTGTTTCTCTGGCCGGGGTCAGTCATTTTATTTTGTTGCCTGAATTGATTAATCGTGAACGCGAACAAATTGTCTATGGAGAGCACAGGGTATTACAGGGCATGGACGTATCCCTGGTCAAATCCATCAAAACAGGTGATTTTTCTGAACTTTACCTCGTGCTGAAACAGCAGTTAAGCGGGGGCTTCAAGCATCAGCACGATGCCACGTTTAACCCGGATAATTCCGATCTTCCCCATCACTGGGCACAGGCTGTCCTGTTACTGCCGGATGGCAAACAGATTTTCCCGCTGACCATTCCCCGTAAAATCAGTGGTCCGTACATCCTGAAAATAGAACATTCAATTATCTGGGACGGAGAGACCCTGGGCAAGCTGTTTATAGATATTGATTGGAAATCGGAATATCAGTTGTTACGTCTGCGTATTATCGAGAAGGAAATATGGGGTCTGCTGATATTTGGTTTTGTTATTCTGGGTGTCATGATCTGGCAAAATCAGTGGATACGTATTCCACTGAATCGATTGTCGGATGCAGCCGAATGTCTGATCAGGGGTGACTACAAAACAGAATTACCCAGGCCATCCAATGATGAAATAGGAAAATTGACCGAGGCATTTACACGAATGCGTCTCGACATTCAGGTTACAAACCACGAACTTCAGCAGGCAGTTGTATGGGCGACTGAAAGTGAAGCGAGACAACGTCTACTGGTCGATACCATGGTTGATGGCTTCATCACCATCAATGAGCGTGGTGTCATTGAGTCTTTCAACCTGGCTGCGGAAAAAATATTCGGTTACAGTGCCGATGAAGTTATCGGTCAAAACGTCAGTATACTCATACCGGAAGCAGAGGCCGGCGATCACAATACACATATTAAACGCTATCACGATACCGGGCAGACACACGTGATCGGTATCGGACGGGAGATTGAAGGTCGCCGAAAGGATGGCTCACATTTTCCGGTCGATATTGCGCTCAGTGATACTTTTTTTGATGGCAAGCAAATATTTACCGGGGTCGTGAGAGACATCAGTGAACGTAAACTTGTCAGGGAGCAATTAACTCAACAAAAGGAAAAACTCGGCAGTATTCTTGATAACACCGATGATGTCTACCTGACAATAGACAGAAACTGGCAAATTACCTATGCCAATCCAAGGTCAGAGTTCCTGCTCGGCTTGAAACCCGAAGCGTTGGTGGGTGCCAATCTGCGGGAGGATATCCCGGACATGGCCGATATGTTTTACAACATGCTACAGGCGACATTGGTTAACAGAACGTTGCAAAAAACAACAGTGTTATATGAGCCAACCATGAAGCACCTTGAGGTGCAAAGTCTGCCGACGAAGGATGGCATGCTGGTTCATTTTCATGACATCACCGAACAAAAACAGGCCGAAGACAAACTCAGAAAAGCCAAGCTGGAGGCCGAAACCGCCAACAAGGCAAAATCCGAATTCCTGGCACGTATGAGCCATGAGCTGCGAACACCGATGAACGCTATTCTCGGGTTCGGGCAATTGCTGGAACTGGAAGGCGAGGATATGAATGAGGATCAAAGGGATGGAGTAAGGCATATCCTCAATGCAGGGGATCATTTGCTCAGCCTGATAAATGAAGTGCTGGATATTGCCAGGGTAGATGCAGGCAAAATTGATATCACTATTGAGTCGGTATTCCTGGATGAAGTTATCGGGGCCGCTGTTTTACTAACGCAGCCACTGGCATCGAAGAACTCGGTAACGCTTGATATTCCCGAGACTGATATCTGGGTGAAGGCAGACTGCCAGCGTTTGAGGCAGATACTGGTGAATCTATTGTCCAATGCAATTAAATACAATAAACCTGGAGGCCATGCCAGCATCCAGGTTCAGCCCGGTGAAGAAGGATATTTGTGTATAAAAGTCATGGATGATGGACGTGGCGTTTTACCGGAAGACCAGGGTCGCCTGTTTGATCCATTCTTGCGCGGCTCGGACTGGACTGCCGAGATAGAGGGTAGTGGTATAGGCCTGACAATTTCAAAAATGCTGGTAGAGTTGATGGGAGGAAAAATCGGTTTTGAAAGTGTACATGGTCAAGGCAGTACTTTCTGGATTGAACTGCCCCGGGCCGATGTGGTGGAGGAGATCAAATCCGTGGAGAGGCAGGATGAGTTAACGGATGGTCAGTCCTTGAGATTGAAGATTGTCTATATAGAAGACAAGAAGTCCAACCAGAAGGTCCTGCAGAAACTGATATCCCGATTGACCGGATGTGAGTTGCTGCTGGCCGATAGTGCCGAAGCAGGCATAAGACTTGTTCGGGAGCAGCAACCCGACCTGGTTTTGATGGATATCAACTTACCGGGCATGGATGGTTTTGAAGTCAAGAGAATACTGGCCGGAGATTCGACAACGTCCTCCATACCTGTCGTCGCATTTAGTGCCCACGCCATGTCTGATTTTTATAAAAGGGCGGAAAATGAAGGTTTTTTTGATTACCTGACTAAGCCGGTTGATGCAGTCAGGTTGGTGGAGGTACTGAAAAAAGTATCATATTCAACAGTAGAACGGGTTACAGGCCAGGAGTCTGTCTGACCAGGTCCGACAGACTCCTGGAATGCACAACGAAAACAGCAGGAGTTGCCAAAGGGCCATTCATCCGGAGTATAAACAATGGCCCCATGGCCGCGAAGGATTATTTTGCACGGCTTTCGCGGCCAAAGGGCCAATCATCCGAAATGATAGCCTGACGGTCATGGGTACATCCATGTACAAAGCCGCTCCTGCACATCCATGTGCCTGCGGCATAAGTACGTCCATGTACAAAGCCGCTCCTGCACATCCATGTGCTCGCGGCATAAGTACGTCCATGTACAAAGCCGCCTTTATAGCCTTGTTTTCAGCGCCGGTTAAAACCGGCAGTCACTGATGGGCCGGTGCAGTTACTCCTGACCAGTGCGGTAATGCCTGTTGATCCAGTCCTGATAACTGCCATCCATCACATCCCGCCACCATTTTTCGTTGTGCAGATACCAGTCAATTGTTTTCTTGATACCACTTTCAAAAGACTCGACAGGCTCGTATTCAAGTTCCCTGGTAATTTTTAATGCATTGATCGCGTACCGTCGATCATGGCCGGGCCGATCGCTGACAAATCGGATAAGGCTGTCTGACCTGTTATTTTTTATTTGGGGTGCATGCGGGAACCGTTGTGACAAGGATGTTTCATTTGAAAATTTATCATCAATTAAATTACACACCAGCCTGACAATTTCCAGGTTGGTCCATTCATTATGACCACCAATGTTATAGGTTTCATTGGCGTGACCTTTGTGAATAACAAGATCAACTCCCCGGTTATGATCATCGACATAGAGCCAGTCTCTTATTTGCAGGCCATCACCGTAGACAGGTAATGTTTTACCGCACAGGATGTTGGTAATAATCAGCGGGATGAGTTTTTCGGGAAACTGGTAAGGGCCGTAATTGTTGGAACAATTACTGGTGGTAACATTTAAGCCGTATGTTTCATGGTAAGCACGAACAATGTGGTCGGAAGATGCCTTACTGGCCGCGTAGGGTGAATTGGGCGCATAGGGTGTCGTTTCCGAAAATGCGGGATCATCCGGTTTCAGACTGCCATAGACCTCGTCTGTTGAAACATGATGAAAACGGTGTTTTAAAGGGCTATCCGTATCGAGCCAGACTGATTTCGCGGCCTTTAATAATGAGTGGGTGCCGATTATATTGGTCTGTAGAAAGGCATCCGGGCCATGGATAGACCGGTCTACGTGTGACTCGGCCGCAAAGTGAACAATTGTATCAATGGTGTTTTCCCGTAATATTTTTTCTGTCAGCTTCTGATCGAGGATATCCCCATGGATAAACCGATAACCTGATTTTCCGGAAAGTGAATCCAGGTTAGTGTGATTGCCGGCATAGGTTAATGCATCCAGAACAATGATGTTTGTATCCGGGTATTGTTTGATCCAGTACTTGACAAAATTGGTGCCGATGAATCCGGCACCGCCGGTAACAAGGAGGTTTTGGGGGTTATGTATATTGTTATTGTTTTTCATAAAGTGCGGGTCAAGTATTCAGTTTAAGCCCGGACAACATTTCTCGTAGTGCCTTGCGCCAGTGAGGGGCCTCTACTCCAAGCTCTTTAAATGTTCCGGTTTTATCCAGAACACTATAGCCCGGTCTGGTTGCAGATGCAGGATAATCCTGTGTTCGTACGGGCCTGATGTTGCATGTATTTGCTGATGCATGCAACCCCGGTTCCGTGGTTTCTTGCTGTATGGCAACAGCAAGGTCATACCAGGTGGTGGCACCTCCGTCTGTCCAATTGTATATACCACTTGAACCTTTTTCGACCATTTTCCAGAGTGTATTTGCCAAACCATATGCCCATGTAGGTGTCCCGGTTTGATCGTCAATAACCTGGATTTCATCCTTTACTTTTATAGCATGCAATATGGTCTTGACAAAATTACGCCCATATACCGAGTATAGCCATGCAGTCCTTACAATGGTTGATCGATTTCCCAATTCCTTTAGTACAGCTATTTCGCCGGCATATTTGCTTGCTCCGTATACACTTAAGGGATCGGCTATATCTTCTGTGGTGTAGGGGGTATTTTTTTTGCCATTAAAAATATAGTCGGTGGATATCTGTATCAGCCGGGCATTGTTTTCCCTTGCAGCCCGGGCAAGAAACAATGCCCCGTCGCGGTTGATGCTGAATGCCAGATCCCTTTCCTGTTCGGCGCGGTCAACATTTGTATAGGCGGCCGCATTGATTATCCAGTCCGGTTTGTGTTTACTGATAAATTCCAGCACTGCTTTTTTGTCCGTGATATCAAGCTCGTCAATATCTGTACCGTACAGATCGAGATCGGCATGGGCCGTTCTGCATAATTCCTGTCCCAATTGGCCTTTACTGCCGATGAGTAATATCTTTTTTTGGCTATGCTGATGGCTCACTTGTATTTTTCTGCATCATGAAAGGATAAAGCGCATGAATCTTTTTCGGATAATTCCGGGGTCTGTCCTGCGGGTACTGGCCAGAAAATGGCAAGGTCCGGGTCGTCCCAGCGAATACATCGTTCATATTGTGGTGCGTAAAAATCAGTACACTTATATAAAAATTCGGCTTCATCTGATATGACATAAAACCCGTGAGCAAAGCCCGGGGGTATCCACAGCATTTTTCTGTTGTCTTCGCTGAGTATTACCCCTGCCCATTTGCCAAAGGTTGGAGAATGTTTTCTCAGGTCTACGCTGACATCAAAGACCTCACCGTTTATGACACGGGCCAGTTTACCCTGTGGTTGTTTAATCTGGTAGTGAAGGCCCCGCAGGATATTTTTTGATGATTTACTGTGGTTGTCCTGCACGAAGTGCGCATCTATTCCTGAATTGCTGAACTTGTTTGCATGCCAGGTTTCCATGTAGAATCCTCGCCGGTCATGAAATACTTCAGGCGTGATCTCCAGTATTTCGGTGATATCATCATTCCGCTCTATTTTCAAAATCATTTCCTGTCCAGGATATTCATCAGGTATTGCCCATAACTGTTTTGACTTAACTTTCCGGCCAGACTCTTTAATTGTCTGGCATCGATGTAGTTCATTCGATAGGCTATTTCTTCCGGGCAGGCTATTTTGAGTCCCTGTCTTGATTCAATGACCTCAATGAAGTTAGTGGCCTGTAATAGTGACTCGTGTGTACCGGTATCCAGCCACGCCATGCCACGACCAAGAATTTTAACAGTGAGCAAATCCTGCTCAAGATAGAGTTGATTGATGTCGGTAATTTCAAGTTCACCACGTTGGGAAGGCTTGATCGATCTGGCCATGGATGCCACACGGTTGTCATAAAAATAGAGGCCGGTAACCGCATAGCTGGATCGGGGGTGTTCAGGTTTTTCGGTAATAGCGATGGGCTTGTTGCTTGAATCAAATTCAACGACACCGTATTTTTCAGGTTCACTGACATAATATGCCAGTATGGTTGCCCCGTTTTGCAGTCGGGCCATCCTGGTCAGCATTTCGGCAAACCCGCCACCGTAAAAAATATTATCACCGAGGATGAGGCATACCGTGTCGTTACCTGTAAAGGACTCGCCAATAATGAATGCCTGGGCAATGCCTTCGGGTTTTTGTTGCCCGGCATACTGGATATTCAAGCCCCACTGGGAACCATCACCTAACAGGGTCTGGAATTGCTGTTGATCCTGGGGGGTGGTAATTATCAGTATTTCACGAATACCGGCCAGCATCAGGGTGGTCAGGGGATAATAAATCATTGGCTTGTCGTAAACGGGCATTAACTGTTTACTAACCGGGATTGTCAGGGGATAAAGACGTGTACCTGATCCCCCTGCGAGAATGATGCCCTTCATAGTATTAATCCGTTGTTAATCTGTCAGATTGATTTCTGACATCATTGTGTGTGCTGAATGTAATATTATGATCTACATCAGGAATACTCAAGGTTCACTGTATTATTATCAGCAGGAACCTGGAAGAAGAAATACGGGTATTGGCACATATTTCATATAAAAAGGGTTGAAAATCCCGGAATTTGACTGCATTTATACGATAATTGAAGAAAATCCGATAAAAGAGGCAGTTTGTGATGAGAATGGACAAATTAACCAGCAAGTTTCAGCTTGCTCTGGCAGATGCCCAGAGCCTTGCCGTTGGGCGTGATCATCAATTTATAGAGCCGGCACATTTGATGATTGCACTGCTTGATCAGGATGGTGGCAGTATACGTCATCTGTTGACGCAGGCCGATGTGAACGTCAACAAGTTACGCTCGCAGCTCGGTGAAATGCTTGATCGTCTTCCATCAGTAGAGGGCGCTGCAGGCGATATACACTTGTCCAATGACCTGGGGCGGTTGTTGAATTTGACCGACAAATTTGCACAAAAACGTGATGATAACTATATCTCAAGTGAGTTGTTTGTGCTGGCCGCACTCGATGACAAGGGACAGTTGGGTAAATTGTTGCTGGATGCCGGGGCCAGTAAAGCCACTCTGGAAACAGCAATTGAACAAATGCGAGGTGGGCAGAGTGTTGATGATCCCAATGCCGAAGACCAGCGCCAGGCACTGGAAAAGTATACCATCGATTTAACCGAGCGTGCCGAGCAGGGTAAGCTCGACCCCGTTATCGGTCGTGATGATGAAATCAGGCGTACGATTCAGGTGTTGCAACGGCGCACTAAAAATAACCCGGTTCTGATTGGTGAGCCCGGGGTGGGTAAAACAGCTATTCTCGAAGGGTTGGCACAACGCATTGTTAACAGCGAAGTTCCCGAGGGGCTGAAAAACAAACGTATTTTGTCGCTTGATCTGGGCGCCTTGCTGGCCGGAGCCAAGTATCGGGGGGAATTTGAGGAACGTCTGAAGGCCGTATTGAATGACATGGCCAAACAGGAAGGCCAGATTATTCTATTTATTGATGAAATTCATACCATGGTGGGTGCCGGCAAGGCCGAGGGCGCGATGGATGCAGGTAATATGCTGAAACCTGCACTGGCACGCGGGGAGCTGCATTGTGTTGGTGCCACGACACTGGATGAATATCGTCAGTATGTCGAAAAAGATGCAGCCCTGGAACGCCGTTTCCAGAAAGTGCTGGTGGATGAGCCAACGGTTGAAGACACCATAGCGATACTGCGCGGCCTGAAAGAAAAATATGAAGTGCATCACGGTGTCGATATAACCGACCCGGCCATTGTCGCTGCCGCAACATTGTCACATAGGTATATTAGCGACCGGAAATTACCTGACAAGGCCATCGACCTGATCGATGAGGCGGGCAGTCGTATTCGCATGGAAATTGATTCCAAACCTGAAGTGATGGACAGGCTGGAACGAAGGCTGATTCAGCTCAAGATCGAACGCGAGGCCCTGAAAAAAGAATCTGACGAGGCATCGAAAAAACGCCTTGGCATGCTTGAGGCCGAAATAGGCAGGCTGGATCGTGAATATTCTGATCTTGAGGAAATCTGGAAGGCGGAAAAGGCGACCCTGCAGGGTGCAACACATATTAAAGAGGCGTTGGAGCGCGCCCGCCAGGAAATGGAAACCGCCAGACGAGCCGGTGATCTGGCGCGTATGTCAGAACTGCAATACGGACAGATACCGGACCTGGAAAAATCACTGGAGATGGCCGGACAAGCAGAAAAACAGGAGATGCAGTTATTGCGCAACCGGGTAACAGAGGAGGAAGTGGCCGAGGTTGTATCACGATGGACCGGTATCCCTGTTTCCAAGATGCTCGAAGGCGAACGTGAAAAACTCCTGCAGATGGAAACTGAATTATCAAAACGTGTTGTCGGGCAGGATGAGGCAGTCAAGGCGGTGAGTGACGCGATTCGTCGTTCACGGGCCGGGCTTTCTGATCCCGATCGCCCCAATGGCTCCTTTCTGTTTCTGGGGCCGACCGGTGTTGGTAAAACCGAGCTGACCAAGGCATTGGCCGCATTTCTGTTTGACACGGAAGAGGCCATTGTGCGTATCGATATGTCCGAGTTCATGGAAAAACATTCCGTCGCCAGGTTGATCGGCGCCCCTCCCGGGTATGTTGGTTATGAAGAGGGTGGTTACCTGACCGAGGCCGTGCGCCGCAGGCCCTATTCGGTTATTTTACTCGATGAAGTCGAAAAGGCGCACCCCGATGTCTTTAATGTCCTGTTGCAGGTGCTTGATGACGGGCGTTTGACAGACGGGCAGGGACGAACCGTGGATTTCCGTAATACGGTGATTGTCATGACATCCAATCTGGGTTCGCAGCAAATACAGGAAATGTCGGGTGAAGATAATTATGATGCCATGAAGATTGCCGTCATGGAAAATGTGGGCGCACATTTCAGGCCGGAGTTTGTAAACCGTATTGATGAAGTGGTTGTATTCCATCCGCTGGGCCGGGAGCAGATACGCTCCATTACCCATATCCAGATCGAATATCTGCGCAAGCGGCTGCTTGACAGGGATATCGAGATCAGGCTGACCGATGCCGCCATCGATCTTCTGGGTGAGGCCGGCTTTGATCCGGTCTATGGTGCGAGGCCACTCAAACGCGCGATTCAGCAACAGTTGGGAAACCCGTTGGCGCAGGAGATACTGGCCGGACACTATAAAGCGGGAGATGTTATCCTGGTTGATGTCAAGGATAACGAACTGGATTTTACTAAAGGTTTGTCGGCGGTGTCGGTGGCGTGAGTCTTGTTGATCGATGCTGAAGGTGTGTTTGCAGACCTTGCCTGACATCAATCAAATAAATCCGCAATACTCTGTTTAGCTCAAAACCTGCTTGACGGTTACGTTTCAACTATATTTTTTACAGGTTTACAGGTTTACAGGTTTACAGGTTTACAGGTTTACAGGTTTACAGGTTTACAGGATGGAAGTGATGATTTATGGCTCCTCAGAAAAATCTATGGGTAAATTCAGGGCCATATCGGTATAATCTATTGATATTGAATGGGATTATAATTGATACGATATGATATTAA
>DRJK01000074.1 GCA_011052215.1 Gammaproteobacteria bacterium | reverse complement strand
GATAGATAATGGTCATAAGGCATAACCCCCTGGGTCTCGGCCGCATAAAAATCGATATACCAGATACCGATCATGGCCATCAGCACAGGCATATTCTGCTCAAGCGGGGCACTGCGAAAATGCTCATCCATGACATTGGCGCCCGCAAGCAGCTCCTCGAACCGGTCCATCCCGATTGCCAGTGCGATTGGCAGGCCGATGGATGACCACAGTGAATAACGGCCCCCTACCCAGTCCCAGAATTCAAACATGTTGCGGGTATCGATGCCGAACTCTGCTACGGCTTTGGTGTTGGTCGACATGGCAACAAAATGTTTGGCAACATCCCCTTCGCTCGCACCTGATTTCAGAAACCATTCACGGGCCGTATGTGCATTGGCAATGGTTTCCCGGGTTGTGAAGGTTTTTGACGCAATCAGGAACAGGGTTGTTTCCGGATTGAGACGACTACAGGTCTCCATCATATGTGTGCCATCGATATTAGACACAAAATGCATACGCAAATGCGGGTGTATATAGGGCTTCAATGCACCGCATACCATTATTGGCCCGAGGTCTGAACCGCCGATACCAATATTGACGATATGCTTGATCCTCTTACCTGTGTAACCCAGCCACTGACAATTGCGCACCGATTCGGTAAATTCCCGCATACGTGCCAGCACACCATTGACGTCGGGCATCACATCACTGCCATTGACCTTGATGGGCTTGTTACTGCGATTACGCAATGCAATATGAAGTACGGACCTTTTTTCCGTCGAATTAATGGCCTCTCCACAAAACATTTTATCACGCCAGGATTCCAGATCACGATCACGTGCCAGATCCATCAACAACTTCAGGGTCTGGTCATTAAGCCGGTTCTTGGAATAATCGAGAAAAATATCCGCGGCATGGAGTGAATAGCGTTTAAAACGGGATGAATCCTGCCTGAAAAAATCAAGTATATGATTATCGTAAATCTCATCCCAGTGCTGTTGAAGGGCCGCCCATGCCGGCGACAAGGTTAGTTCAGGCATCTTTTATCCTTGCTGGTCATCAATTACATGAGCATAGCACCCTGCCAGAAAAACGCAGTTAAAACATCATTATAGGTGGTTAACCACATCATAATAAGGTTGTTAATCGCTATTTTAGCCTGATTTAGGTACAATTCACCGGTTTTTGTCAGCAGACAGTCATTCGCAGCCACATGTAAGAAACAAGCCAGCTTATACCTATGTTCATAAAAGATTTACAAAAAAATAGCCGTGACAAGGAACTCCGTTCCCGCGTTAAATTATTTGGTAATTTACTTGGCAATGTCATTCGTGAACATGCCGGTGATGACATCCTTGATGCAGTGGAAAAACTCCGCAAGGGATACATCAAGCTCCGCAAGGAAGACAACCCGCAACTGCGAAGAAAACTGAGAAAATTTATCCGCCAACTGAAACCATCTGACCTGAGCCAGGTTCTGCGCGCATTCAGTATTTATTTCAGCCTGGTGAATATCGCCGAGGAATCGTTCCAGCATCAGCAACGCAGGCAATGTGTCAGATCAGGGGGGCCGCTATGGACAGGATCATTCTCTGAAACCCTGACAGCATTTATGATTGATGGTGTGACACCGGAACAACTGCAGACCCTGATGTGCCGGATGGCCTATATCCCGGTATTTACCGCCCACCCTACCGAATCCAAACGCAGAACCATAATGGAAATCCTGCGCCGGATTTTCCTGACCAGTGAGAAACTGAGAGACAGAAATCTTGGCAAGGAAGAGCTGAGGGAAGTCAGGCAATCACTGGAAAACGAAATACAACTGCTATGGAAAACGGATGAAGTCCGCGCATCAAAACCACAGGTTCGTGACGAAATCCGTAACGGTCTGCATTACTTCCGTGAATGTCTGTTTGAAGCAGTTCCACAGGTGTACCGGTACCTGGAAAAGGCGATCTATAATAATTATGGTCATAATGATAAAGGGGAAACGGCAGTCACTGTGCCGGATGTTCTGCATTTCGGCTCATGGATAGGCGGGGACCGGGATGGTAACCCATTCGTCAAACCGGAGACAACGGCACTGGCTGTACGAATGTACAACCAGGAGATACTTCAGGAGTATATCAAACGGGTTGAGGCACTTGGAAAAATTCTGACGCACTCGGACAAGCTGATCAAACCTGGCAAGAAATTAACGGACAGCATCAGGGAACAGCTTCAATTCTGTTCCGAGGCCTTCCCCGACAAACCGAACCAGTTTGAACACGAACCTTATCGTCGCAAGTTGCGCATGATCCGCTACCAGCTCAAGAAAAACCTCGATGCAGCCATCCAGCGTATTGATAACGTTTTCCCCGATACCCAGTCCACATACAAGGATGAAAGTGATTTTCTGCATGACCTCAATCTGATCGGTGACTCATTAAAAGGCCACGGTGATGACAATATTGCCAATGGTCAACTGAAAGACCTCGTCCGGCTGGTTGAAACCTTTGGTTTTTACCTCGTAAAACTGGATCTCCGTCAGGAATCCACTCGCCACACAGACGCCGTCAATGAAATCTGCAAGACACTTGAGCTGTGTGATAACTATTCCGGGCTGTCCGAGCCAGACAAGCTTGAGCTACTGTCCCGGGCTGTTTCACAACCGGAAAAACCGGCATTGAATCCGGAGGTATTGGGTGAACTGACCAGTGAAACACTCGAAGTGTTTAATACCATGCGTGATATTCGCAGGGAAGTCAGCCCCAATGCATTTGGCAGCTATGTCATATCAATGACTCATTGTGCCAGCCATATACTGGAGGTCATGTTCCTTGCTTACCTGGCAGAGCTCGCCGGTTTAAAAAATGGTGAATGGCACTGCAACATCAACATCTCACCCCTGTTCGAAACAATAGAGGATCTATCACATGTCGAACAGGTACTCACGCAATTACTGGATAATGAAATCTATGCGTCTTTACTTAAAGCATCAGGCAATACACAGGAAATAATGCTGGGCTATTCGGATTCATGCAAGGATGGCGGTATTCTGGCATCAGGCTGGAGCCTGTATGAAGCACAGAAAAAGATAATTCGCATAACCAATGATCACCATGTTGAATGCAGGCTATTCCACGGACGCGGTGGCACCATTGGCCGTGGCGGCGGACCTACCCACGAATCCATCATTTCCCAACCGGCCAATACCGTACACGGACAAATCAAGTTTACCGAGCAGGGCGAGGTATTGTCCTACAAGTACAGCAACACGGAAACAGCCATTTACGAACTGGCCATGGGTATCACCGGATTAATGAAAGCCAGCCGTTGCATCATCAGCCCCATGGATAAAGAGCGCAATGATTACATGGGCATCATGGATGAAATAACAGAAATCGGTGAACGGACATATCGGGAATTAACCGATGGCTCAACTGCATTCCTTGATTATTTTTATGAGGCCACGCCTGTTGCCGAGATTGGCTTGATGAACATTGGCTCACGTCCATCGCACCGTAATAAACAGGATCGATCAAAGGGTTCCATTCGTGCAATTCCATGGGTATTTGGCTGGGCCCAGTCACGCCAGACACTACCAGCCTGGTATGGTATTGGTACGGCACTGGATGAATGGCACCATAACAACCCTGAAAGGCTTGCCAAATTGCAAAAAATGTATCACGAATGGCCTTTCTTCAAGTCATTACTGAGCAATAGCCAGATGGCATTGTTTAAAAGCGAGATGGATATAGCAAAACAATATGCAATGCTTTGTATAGACAAGGACACCGCCAAGGAAATATACAACAAAATAAATTCGGAGTTCAAACGAACCGTGCAGCATGTACTCAATGTAGTTGATCAACACAGCCTGCTGGAAGAAAACCCTGCCCTCGCTCTTTCACTGACAAGAAGAAACCCCTATCTGGATCCGCTGAACTATATCCAGATTACCTTGCTTGAACGTTACCGCAGTGAAGACCATGATGGTGATGATAAATCAACCTGGCTGGATCCAATGCTGCGATCAATCAGCGCGATTGCTTCGGGTATGCGAAATACAGGCTAGGCCAAAGAACCCCTGGAATCGAAACCACCCAACCATTTCAACAAGTAAAAAATATGCGTACAAAAAATGTTGATAGTGAGAAGCCACCTTTTATTTCTGCTCAATTCATTGCTAATTTTGAGGTAAAATAATTAAACCTCCCGGAGTAATGTAAATAATAACTCCCGTATTTCAGTGTGTTAGTGAAGACGCCTGAAGCAGCATTCTGTGATCACTACACAGGTAGACCCCTGCCCTGATCTTTGTCACAATATAAACAGAGAAGGCAAATCTGGTGTCTTAATTTCAGGAGAGCCATTATGTCCAAGCTTACCAACATCCTCTCGGTCATTCTGTCAGGGATTGCGTTGACCGTCGCTTTATTCGCCTATGATCGTGCTGCTGATCCGATCCGGTCTATCGAGGCCCTTACCCTGCAACATCCACCGGCAGCAAATATTGCTCCCGATGTAGCCAGCGATACGGATCAACTTCAGGATGAGCTGGCCAAGGTGGTCTATCATGTGGATTATTCCGATCCCAAGCGATTCAGCGCCATGCTGACCAGCATCAATAATATGACCAATACCTTTCAGGATGACATAGTTGATTATGATATCCGGATTGTGTTTGTAGCCAATGGTATCCGTTTTGTCACCGATGACAAACTGAAGGGCACACCCTTTGCAGAGGATGCTGCACTGGCAGAAAAACGTGAAGAGCTACGCGGCCGACTTGCGGCTCTGCACGATGTACAGGGGGTGAAACTGGAGCTTTGTGATATCACACGCAAGTCGATCGGCCTGGATAAAGAAAAGCTCTATCCTGGCGTGGATCTGGTTCCCTCGGGGGTCGTGCGTTTGGCAGAACTCCAGAGCCAGGGGTTCTCTTATATTAAAATCAAATAAATTACCTCTTGATGCCTGCATGACGTATCAATATTTATTTTTCTTCCGTCTGCATTAATATATGCTGTCTTTTATCCCTTACCGGATACCTGCGCCTTCTTCCACACAAGAATGCGATTATTGACCGGCATTTCAAAATCATTCACCAGTTCCATGCCGGCATCACCTGCCAGTTGGTTCAGATCACCAAACTCACGGATACCGCTCAAGGGATCACGTTGCTTGAGCCACTGATCAAAACGCGCGTTGCTGTCACTGGTAAACTGCCCGTCATAGTTAAAAGGGCCGTAGAGGGCAAACAGACCGTCTTTCATCAGGACCCTGCCCAGACCGGAAAATAAACCCTTCACGGCATCCCATGACATGATGTGTACCGTGTTGGCTGAAAAAACATAGTTAACCTCATCCATCGTCCAGTTTTCACTGGTCACGTCCAACTCTCTGGGTGGCAACAGATTCGCTGAATCTGATTCCTGTAACCAGGCCTGTATTCCCGCAAGATTCTTTTCTACATCGGTTGGCTGCCATCGCAAGCGTGGCAGTTTTTCTGCGAAAAAAACGGCATGTTGTCCGGTTCCACTGCCCACTTCCAGAACCATTCCGGGTTTAACGTATATCTTTTGTAACACGGAAAGAATAACGTGTTTATTTTCTTCGCTCGATTCTGAAAACGGTTTACTCATTGGTCTGTCATTCCTGATTATCTGATCCTGACACAAAGGGGTGCAATAAACTCAACATATTACAGCAGGCATGTTTCATGACTGTTGGAATATCATAAGAAGTATGACGGCAGGAAGCACATTAACTCCGGGCATATCTTGCCGGATGATGCGTTCGAATATACTAAAAAGAATGGTTTGCCTGGCCCGGTTCAGGCGACCTGAACCGGAATCGCATTCCGGCAATATTTGATGCCGTTGTTTTCATCCAGGTAAACCAGTTTCGGTTTAAACCCGGCCAGCTCCTTCTGGTCCAGCAGGGCATAGGTGCAGATGATGATGCGATCACCCGGGTTCGCCTTGTGTGCCGCCGCACCATTTACCGAAATAATGCCTGAATTATTTTCAGCACGAATGGCATAGGTGGTAAAGCGTTCGCCATTACTGGTGTTATAGATCTGGATCTGCTCGTATTCCTGAATATCTGCGGTATCGAGTAAATTTCCGTCTATTGCACAAGAACCTTCGTACTCCAGTTCCGAATGGGTCACATGGGCGTGGTGTAACTTGGCTTTCAACATCGTTCTTTGCATTAGTAGATCCATAACTTGTATAAACTTCAATGATTTAGGCAATTATATCAGATATCAACCGTAATGTTATCTATCAAACGTGTCTCACCAAGCCTGGCGGCTGCTAAAATAACCAAAACGGTGTCATTCGATGTCGCTGTTTGCAAATCCCGTACACGCCTGATACTGACATAATCAACCGTAAATCCTGCATTTTCGAGGATTTTCGACGCATTTTCCTCAAGACTTCTAAAATCATTATCGCCTTTTTTCAGAATGAAGGCCATCTCACTCAAGGTTTTATACAGGTGCGAAGCGGTTTTTCTTTCCACATCTTTCAGGCAGCCATTGCGCGAACTCATGGCCAGTCCATCCGTTTCGCGGATAGTGGATGCCCCGATAACTTTTACCGGGAAGTCGAGATCCTGCACCATTTTCCTTATCAGAAACAATTGCTGGAAATCCTTTTCACCAAACACTGCAATATCGGGCTGAACTATATTAAACAACTTGGCCACGATTGTGGTGACACCGATAAAATGGGTTGGCCTGAATTCACCGCATAATATGCCGGTTAGCTTCGGCACTTCAACCCTGGTGGCCTGGCTGGAATCACCCGGATATATTTCACTCACACCCGGGGCAAACAACAGATCCACACCTTTTTCTGCCAGTTTGGTACTGTCATCATCCAGTGTCCTGGGGTAATTATCAATATCCTCACCCTCTCCAAACTGTGTCGGGTTTACAAAAATACTGACAACGACCCTGTCGGCATGTTGCCTGGCAACATCAACCAGCTCGAGGTGGCCTTCATGCAGGTTACCCATGGTGGGCACAAAAGCAACACTTTCACCCGCCTGCTTCCAGCTTTTCACGGCTGATCGGGATTGTGATTTGGTCCTGGCTGTTTGCATGTTGAGGATTGTACCGTAACCGCCTGGATATGCGTAGACGACACAACGCAACTCCCGACTAACGGGGTTAACTCAGATCAACTGAAAATATGTTCCTCAGCAGGAAACCGGCCATTTTTGACTGCCTGAATATAGGCATCTATTGCCTCACGGACAGATCCCTTGCCTGCCATGAAATTTTTACTGAACTTCGGCGGCCTGCCCGGCGTGATACCCAGTATATCCTGCAAGACCAGCACCTGCGCATCGGTATTGCCCCCTGCACCGATACCAATAACCGGTATCGTGACATTACTGGTAATCTCCTGTGCCAGAAGATCAGGCACACATTCCAGTAACAGTATGTCTGCACCGGCCTCCTCCAGCAGACTGGCATCCTTTATCATGGTTTGTGCAGCATCCCGGGTTCGGCCCTGCACATGGTAACCACCCGTTTTATGTACTGACTGGGGCTGCAACCCCAAATGTGCACACACCGGCACGCCCCGGTCTGCCAGTGCCCGAACAATATCCAGTTGTGTCCGACCCCCTTCCAGCTTGACCAGTTGGGCACCACCTTCCTGCATCAACCGCGCTGCATTTTTCAGTGCCTGCTCGATGTTTGTGTAGCTCATGAATGGCATATCCACCATCAGCAGTGCATGCTCAAGATTACTGGCCACACAGGATGCATGGTAGATCATGTGCTCCATGGTAACCGGCACAGTGGTGTCATGCCCCTGAATGACCATCCCGAGCGAATCACCCACAAGGACAACGTCAACACCGGCATTATCCAGCAATATTGCAAAACTGGCATCATAGGCCGTCAGACAAGTAAACTTTTCACCTTGCTGTTTCAGCTTTGCCAGCGTGTTGATCGTAACCCTGTTATCGGACTTGTCGGTTTTTTTATACATGATATTTCCTGATCAGATTGCCATTGGCAATGGATTGAAATAATGCCTGCCGTTGCGCATGGACAATATGCGTTTTAATAACAGCTGGTAATCCTCGTCATTGTTAACCGGGTCTATTTCAGATGCATTCACAATCAGTAACGGCGCATCATTATAACTATAAAAAAATCTGGAGTAGATATCCACCATCCGCATCAGATAATCATCCTCAATAATCTGCTCTGAGTTAATTCCTCTTTGCATTATCCTTTGTCTCAGGATAGTCGCAGGGGCCTGCAAATAAATAACCAGATCAGGGACCGGTGCCTCTACCGAGAGCTTGTTTGCGACCTGCTCATACAAATGCAGTTCGTCGGCATCCAGTGTCAATTCTGCAAAAAGCCTGTCCTTATCCATCAGAAAATCAGCCACGCGCACCGGCGCAAACATATCGTCCTGCATAAGAGACTGTATTTGCTGTGCGCGCTGAAAAAGAAAAAAAAGCTGCGTTGG
>DRJK01000073.1 GCA_011052215.1 Gammaproteobacteria bacterium | reverse complement strand
TTTTCTTTTTAGCTGGAGCCTTTTTCTTCTTGGCAGCAGCTTTTTTCTTTTTAGCTGGAGCCTTTTTCTTCTTGGCTACTGCCTTTTTCTTCTTGGCTGTAGCTTTTTTCTTCTTGGCCACAGCCTTTCTCTTCTTGGCTGGAGCCTTCCTTTTTGCAGTTTTCTTTTTAGTTGCCATGTTAATGACCTCCAATAGTAATAAGTAAGTATCATTTGCTCGCGTTTGAGTATATACCAGTAAAAAGAAAATTCCAGTAAATTCAATAAATAAATTGACTTTATCGAAGTTTACAGGACAGAAATTTTTTTTAAAATTTATAAATCAAACAAAAATAATAATAATTATTAAAACAAATAAACTTGATTGTTTCCTTTTTCGTCAGGTTGCATAAAAACTTTAACTAAAAAGATGATGCCGTGAGAGTTTATTTAAAAAACAAAATTGATTAAACATCATTATTTTTTTATTAAAAAGGTAAAAAAATTGATTTTTTATTGGAATTCCTAAAAACATGCATGATTTTTTGGATATTTTTTTAAAATTTTAAAAATTTTGTCTGAAATAAACTTTTTTTACTAAAAAATGATTATTTTTTTTGAATTTCCCAAATATTCCAAACTATTTTGCATAAATTGCAGCTTGATATTTATTTTCTTCATCATGAAAGTACAAAAAAGAAGAAAATGGTGTTGTGTAGTCATTTTTTTTTAAAAAAACAAATTTCAGCAGTAAAAATGACGGTGGATATTAAAAAAAATATATATTTTTGGAAAATTATCAATTTTATTCTCTTGTTGGCTTTATTTTTACGGTCTGGTTTTTATTCCGGTACAGTTTGGCACTGTTTTTTATCTGCAATGCGTGTGTTTCTATCAAGATGAAAAATCTTGTGGACATGGTGAGCCGGGAAAATAAAAAGGGATCTTTCTGGTTGAATTGTTATCTTCTTGTTGCAAGATGCAATATTGTTTATCTTTTTCGGGATTCTTTAAGATAACACAATGAATTTAAAAAATCGGAATACGGTCGATGAGAATAAGTACCCCTGCTTTTTACTAACGCAACTCACTGCTAATGTCCCGTTATCTTTATGAAGCACATAACAATGTGAGGACATGGAATCGGCAAGCCGGATCAAGACCGGCTGCCGCACGGATGCGGCAGCCGGGCCGCCATGGATGGCATCTTTTGCGTGTCTTGATCCGGCTTGCCGGTTTCATGTCCGGATTGCGGGTTAGCCCAAAACGCACTTGCCGTTTACATTTCAACTGTATTCGTTACATGTTAACGGGATAGTCGTGAACGCAACCCATCGTGAAGATAGTTATGATCTGGCGCCAACGGGCAGTTGGCCTACTTATTACGTGGCGTATAGAAATTTTCTTCTGTGAATACAGAATGCAGGGGTACGTCCCATTTATGGGTCTTGATAAGGGAGGTTTTCTGAAATTCGTATGCAACACCGATGAGTTTTGGTTTTTGCCAGTGCTGCCGGTGGCGCAGATAAGAAAAGGTTCTGTCATAATACCCACCACCCATGCCGATCCGGTTACATTCCGGGTCAAAGGCAACGAGCGGAGTCAGTACGATATCGAGATTTGAGGCAGGCATCAGGTGGCGCCCATGATACACGGGTTCGGGGATGCCAAACCGGTTGAATACCATTGCGCAGTCATGAGAATAAGGTGCAAACCATAGTCGGTTGGTTAAAAAGGGCATGAGTACAGGCAGGTAAACAGATTTACCCATTTCCAGGGCCACATCCATAATTCCCAGTGTACTGATTTCACCATTCACCGGAATATAAAATGCGACATGCCGGCTTTTCAGGAAGAGCTTTTCCCGGGTCAGGATTTTAGTCAGCCGGCTGGCATGCCGGTCACGTGCCCTGGCATCGAGTTGACTGCGTTGTATTTTTAGTGATGTTCTGAGTTCAGATAATGGTTTACTCAAGGATCTGTCCAGGTCTTTGTTCAGAATTGGCTACAATTATTGGCTGATGAATTGGTTCCCGCAAGTGCCGTCGCAGCTTTCGCCCTTGAACCAGAGGTTCAGGTGGGAATAATGTTGATACATCAGGCTTTCCGCTACAGGGCGGACTTGCACAACAGTATCAGAACGTTAAACCCTGCTAGTAAAGTATGGCTCAAGATTTTACCCGGCTGCTAACAAACACCGCAGGAACGTCATTATAGTTCCATTTGCTTGCCTTTGTGCAAGGTGGCCTCGATTTTTCCCTGAATATTTTTTATCCGATTGTTGACAGTTTGACCTATGTCATCATTCAGGTTTTTATTTGATAACAAGTCATGGGTGATGTTGAGTGCTGCCATAACAGCGATGCGATCCATGCCGATAACCTTGCCGCTATCCCTGATATTGCGCATTTGCCGATCGAGATATTGTGCGCTGGATCGCAGGCTGGTTTCATCCTCTTCCGGACAAGCCACCAGAAAGTCCTTGTCCATGATACGGATAGAGACAGGCCTGGGTTCAGTACTCAAGGGTGTTTCTCCATGGACCTGAGGCGTGTGATCATGGACTCTACGCGCGTCCTGACCAGTTCATTCTTTTCCATAAGATTTTTCCGTGCTGAAAACAGGGTTTTATGTTGATCCTTTAAAGACCGGTTTTCATCACTCAGACGGTCACAGACGTGGATGAGTTCATCTACCCTGTTTTCCAGTTTTTTGAGTTCAATATCGATGGGTTGTGTGTGTTTTTCTGTTGTCATGCCATCAATATAGAGTGGCTGATACCCCGGGTCAATGCCATTCATGCCCAAAAACAGACCAATAACGGTTCGTTTGGCAGAAAAAAGCAGGGTTTCATGTAGTTTTAGCCTTGTCAGGCGCGGACTTATGCTAATTCATATCGACTCCTGTTATATTTCGTACATTGGTTTTCAGCAGGTACGAAGCAAATGATCTACACAACTGATTTTGACGATCTTTCCCATTCACTCATCAAGCATGATGCCGTCACCGAGGCCGCCGAAGCCCAGGGACTTTTTTGTGGCATATTATGTGCGTTGGGGCGGGTCGAAAAGCAATCCTGGGCCCGACAGGTTATCGGGGAAGCGGCGGCATCAGGTGGGGCGCTGGTCAGGGAGCTGACTGACCAGCTTGAGTCGCTGTATGATGAATCAATGCAGTCTCTCTATGATGATGAGTTGGGGTTTCAGTTATTTACCCCTGATGATGAGGTTTCAATCGGTGAAAGAATGCAATCCCTGAGTGAATGGTGCCAGGGGTTCCTGCTGGGTTTCAGTATGCGTAATCTTGATACAATTGAAGGAGAAGTCAGGGGTGAAATTGATGAGCTTTTGCAGGATTTTGTCGGAGTAACTCAAATCGATGTCGAGGCCGTTGATAATGATGAAGGTGATGAGGAATCCATCGTCGAAATACAGGAGTACATCAGGATGGGCGTGATCTATATTTTTACCACGCTGCACCCTGTATCAGCGAGCACTCGCCTGCAATAACGACGGGTGAAATAATATTGATGAACATAAAGGAATTTGCCAGAAGACGTAAACAATTGATGCGAATGATGGGTGAAGGTTCAGTGGCGATATTACCTGCCGCCCCGGTTTCAATTCGCAATCGTGATGTGGACTACCGCTATCGTCAGGACAGTGATTTTCAGTACCTGTCCGGATTCCCGGAACCTGAGGCAGTTATTGTCCTGATACCTGATAGAAAACACGGTGAATTTATTCTTTTTTGCCGTGAGCGGGATGTGGAAATGGAAACCTGGAATGGCAAGCGTGTCGGACAGGAAGGGGCATGTGAATTGTATGGTGCTGACGATTCTTTTCCTGTTAATGATCTCGATGAAATCCTGCCTGGTATGATAGAAGGTTGTGAGCGTGTTTTTTATACCATGGGGACCCAGCCTGAATTTGATCAGCACGTATTGCAGTGGGTCAACAAGATCCGCTCCATGAATCGGGGCGGTGCGCGAGCGCCAGGCGAATTTATTTCACTGGAGCATTTTCTGCATGACATGAGATTGTACAAGAGCCGTGCCGAGGTAGCCTGCCACAGGAAGGCCATGAAGGTATCTGTTCAGGCACACAAGCTGGCCATGAAGGTTTGCCAGCCAGGTATGAAGGAATACGAGATCGAGGCCGAGTTTTTATATCATTTTCAACGTAACGGTATGCAACCCGCCTATTCTTCAATAGTAGGTTCAGGCGCCAATGGCTGTATCCTGCACTATACCGAAAACAGCGACACCCTTCACGATGGAGATCTGTTGCTGATCGATGCAGGCGCTGAAGATGAATGCTATGCAGCCGATATAACCCGTACCTTCCCGGTTAACGGGGTGTTCAGTAAAGCGCAGAAGGCCGTCTATGAAGTTGTTTTGAATTCACAATTGGCCGCGATCGACAAGGTTCGGGCGGGCGGGCACTGGAATGAGCCACATCAGACTGCGGTACAGGTGTTGACTGAAGGCCTTGTTGAGCTGGGCATATTAAAAGGTAAGGTCAGGGCATTGATCAAGAATGAGGCATACAGACGGTTTTACATGCATCGGACGGGGCACTGGCTTGGCATGGATGTACATGATGTGGGTGACTATAAAGTGGACAGTGAGTGGCGTGAGCTGGAGCCGGGCATGATGTTGACGGTCGAGCCCGGTCTGTATATTCCTGCCGGCAGCAAGGGTGTCGCCAAAAAATGGTGGGATACGGGGATACGTATCGAAGATGATGTACTGGTGACCCGGGACGAGCCAAAAGTGCTTACCGGGGCTGCACCCAAACATATCGATGATATTCAGGAATGGATGGCCAGCCAGGCATGAAAGTGGAATTTGATGTACTGATTATAGGCGGCGGCATGGTTGGTGCCAGTCTCGCCTGTGCTCTGTCCCCATTAAAATTGAAAACAGGCATTATTGAGCGATGCACGACTGATGCAGAGCAACAACCCAGTTTTGATGACCGCAGCATTGCCATGGCCTATGGCACAAAGAAAATCTTCAGGGCCATCGGAATATGGGATAACCTGGTTGATGTCATTTCACCGATCAGAAAAATTCATATCTCTGAACGGGGCAACTTTGGCGCTACCCGACTGGACTGCAAGCAATTGGCTGTCGATGCCCTGGGTTATGTAGTTGAAAGTCGTGATATGGGCAGGGTGTTACGGGCAAGGTTACAGGATAGTAAACAGATAGAGGTGATCAGTCCGGCCGATGTGAAGGATGTCATCATTCTGGACGATCATGCCGAGCTGGTGATCCAGGTCGGTGAACAGACACGGATACTGACATCAACGCTTGTCATCGCCGCCGATGGAAGCCAGTCCTTTACACGGGGACAGCTCAATATTCCGGTCAAGACACTGGAATACGGACAAACAGCCTTGATCAGCAACGTCAGCATGTCATCAGACCATCATAATATCGCTTATGAACGTTTTACACCGACAGGTCCGTTGGCATTATTGCCAATGCAGCCCGCGGATATTCAGGGAAAGGCCTGCCCGCGGTGTTCATTGGTATGGACCCTGCGTGACGACCAGATTGATGAAGTCATGGCATTGGCTGATGATGAGTTTCTGTCACGTTTGCAGGAAACCTTCGGCCGCAGGCTGGGTGAATTCATTCACGTTGGCAGTCGACACGCCTACCCACTCAGACTGATCAGGGCGTCTGAGCATGTACAGTCCCGCATAGCCCTGATAGGAAATGCAGCTCACACACTTCACCCGGTTGCCGGTCAGGGTTATAACCTTGGTATTCGTGATGTTGCCGTTCTGGCTGATGTCATTGCCAGTGCACTGAGGGCAGGCAGGGATATCGGCGATATACAGGTACTGGGTGAATACGCGAAATGGCGGCAACGTGACCACAATAATGTCATCACGTTTACCGACAGCCTGATAAGAATATTTACCAACCCGCTGTTCCCGGTCAAGGTAGCAAGGGGCCTGGCGTTGACAGCACTGGATTTTTTCCCCGTTGTAAAAAATGGAATGGCCCGACGTACCATGGGTCTTTCAGGATATCTCCCGCGTCTTGCCCGGGGATTACCCGTATCGGTTAAATAATATCCGGTCTTTTTTCCTGTTCCAGGGGGAGCCTCCATCATTACCATATTATTAATATGGCACATCATCTATTTTATAAATGTACAGGCTTAAGGAACCTCTGATCAATTCATGAACTCGCATCTTGCCCTCGGAAAATCCAGCTTCTGTGTTGCGAATCTTCGCAATAGCTTGCTATTACGAAGATTCAATGCCTTGAATCTGTATTTTCCGAGTACAATCTGTTTCGTCCAGAATTAATCAGAGGCTCCTTAATATATTAATCACATGGCCGACTAAGTAAATAACTGTCAGGGTATGTTACAGAAATGCAAGGTAGCCGAATTATGATTGTATTTGAACACGGTTAATTTACCTTGCAAAACGGGGTGGGTCCATATATGCAGTGGTATTTGAATCGATAATCATACGAACAAAAAAAGGATATTTTTCATGCCAAATCGACGTAACAAGGTCATTCTTAAAGGCCATGAGCAACATTTCATTCTGCTTTCGTTTCTGACAGTCATGACGGCGCTTATCCTGTTGATTGGTCTGGTGACAGGTGTTATGTGGATTATTGACCCGATGATGCTGGGCGGGGCCAGCCTCGGCGATACAATCTATGCAGGCGCAGCGGGTTTAGGTCTTTTGGCTGCAACCTATTACTACACCCTGCGTATAGACCACAGGGTATCGGGGCCGGTGTTTGTGCTGATGCGTAATATGGATCGTATGGGTGAAGGTGATCTGACCACCGTTATGCGGCTGCGGCAACAGGATCATTTGAAGGAAATTTCCGACTCATTTAACAAGAATGTTGATTTGCTGCGCAGCAGGATAGGAAACATAAAAAATACAGCCAGGGCCATTCAGTCATCAAATGGCAAGGCTGACCTGAACCCGTTGCTGGGAAAACTGCTGGCAGACCTGGATAAATTAAAAACGGAAGCCGGTTAGTCCACATATTTATTAATATGCGACGGTAATCATGAAATCCGGGGCTGTTCCCGGCGTTCTGGTGTGACAGACGACGGGTGAGGCCATCATGGTAGACACTAAATAAGCTTTTCCCGTTGCACTCTTGCATCAGGTAGTGCAGAATTTTCGCATGCGTGATTACTATGATATTGCAATTATCGGTGGCGGCATGGTCGGTGCTTCCATGGCAGTGGCCCTGTCGGATACGTCGATGAGAGTTCTTTTACTTGATTCCTCCGTATGCTCACCAGCCCCCCTGCCTGAGGACTACGATATCCGTGTGTCCGCTATTTCAGTTGCCTCAAAATATTATTTCCAGTCACTGGGCATCTGGTCCGGGTTACAGGACTTCCGCGTTTCTCCGTATCAGCAAATGCACATATGGGAAAAGCAGAGTGGCTCTGCCATTCATTTCGATGGTGCGCAAATCGGTGAAGACGTGCTAGGTTACATCATTGAGAATCGTGCAATACAGTATTATTTACTTGAAAAGGCAAGACGCTCGGGGAATATCGATTTTTTCGATTCACTCAGTATTGAGTCCTGTGCTGTAAGAGATGACCGGGTAAAATTAACCCTGACCGATGACAGCCGGATTACCTGTGGTTTACTGGTTGGAGCGGATGGCAACCGTTCAAAAGTCAGGTCTCTGGCAGGTATTGATACAAAAGGATGGAAGTACGATCAGTCGGCACTGGTTGCCACAGTCGGCACAGAACTCCCTCATGATGATACCGCGTGGCAGTGTTTCCTGCCGGATGGGCCGCTGGCATTCCTGCCTCTGGCCGATAACATGTGCTCGATTGTCTGGTCAGCCAAACACCACCAGGCACAGGAACTGGCCGGCCTGCCAGAGGATATTTTTGAGAGACAACTGGCCGAGGCCTTTGATTTTCGTTTAGGTAGTATCAAATTGTGTAGTGAACGGGGCGTTTTCCCCCTGCAATTACAGTATGCAAGGCAATACGTCAAACAGGGTGTGGCACTGATCGGAGATGCCGCACACAGTATCCACCCGCTGGCAGGACAAGGGGTGAACCTGGGGTTGCTGGATTCTGCCAGCCTTGTCGATGTTATTCTTGAAGGTGCCAGGCAGGGTAAACCGATTGGATCGGTTGCCTTGCTTCGTCGCTACGAACGTTGGCGTAAGGGAGATAATCTGGGGGTCATGTTTTTAATGGATGCGTTCAAACGAATGTTTACCACTGAACCTGGGCCATTGAAGAGCGCGCGTAACGCCGGCATTGAACTTGTTAATTCCATAAACCCGATCAAGGACATGATCATGAAAGGTGCCTCCGGGCTGCGTGGTGAATTACCGACCATGATTCGTGATGGCAAACTTGCAGAGTAAAGAATTGCAGACAAACATAACCCTGATCCCACTCCTTGCCATCTTGATTACGCTGGCAGCTATCTTCAGTTATATTAATTATCGCTTCCTGAGGTTGCCCACAGCAATCGGACTGATGCTGATAGCACTTTGCATGTCCTTGCTGATTATCCTGCTGAACTGGCTAGGGTTTGGCATGGTCAATATGGTGGGGCATATCGTCAAGGAAATCGCTTTTGATGATGCCCTGTTGCACAGCATGTTGGGCTTCCTGTTATTTGCAGGTGCCCTGCACGTCAACCTGGGTGATCTGGAAAAACAGAAATGGTTGATTCTCACACTTGCCACGCTGGGTATCGTGCTCTCCATCGCAATCATAGGGGTATTATCCTGGTGGATCTTTGGATTGCTTGGTTTCAATATTTCATTGATCTATTCCCTTCTGTTTGGTGCGCTGATATCACCAACCGATCCCATCGCAGTGCTGGGTATTTTGAAAAAAATCGGGGTACCTAAAACACTGGAGACAAAAATAACAGGAGAGTCACTGTTTAATGATGGTGTAGGGGTGGTTATTTTCCTGGTTATCCTGGCAATGGCGACGGGTGAAGGCGATGTGCAAGTCGCTGATATAGCCGTCCTGTTTGCCAAGGAAGCCATTGGTGGCATATTGTTTGGATTGGCCATCGGCGGCATCGCATTTTATATGCTGCGTTCTATTGACCAGTATCAGGTAGAAATACTAACCACACTTGCGCTGGTCATGGGTGGATATGCCCTTGCAGAGGCGATACATGTCTCCGCACCGATTGCGATCGTCGTCGCAGGGTTGATGATTGGCAACCACGGTCGTCTGCTGGCGATGTCAGATAAAACACGCGGGCATGTCGATACCTTCTGGGAGCTGGTTGATGAGATACTCAACGCAGTATTATTTGTCATGATCGGGCTCGAGGTATTGGTGATCAATTTCAGTACGACCCATCTTGTAGCAGGTATCAGTATGGTTCCTGTGGTACTGGTTGCGCGGTTTATCTCGGTCGGGGTTCCCGTTTCAATTATGAAATTGTTTCGGGAATTCAGCCCACGTGTTGTTTCCATCCTCACCTGGGGCGGTCTGAGGGGCGGCATATCAGTTGCATTGGCCCTGTCACTACCTCGTGGGGAGGAAAGAGATCTGATCCTGTCTGTGACATATTGCGTTGTTATTTTCTCGATCATGGTGCAGGGGTTAACGATCGGTCATCTGGTTGGCAAACAGGAGCCCACAAAGATATAGCATATTATCAACGGCTTACAGACCCACTTGGATTTAGTTCCCTGTACAGGTATATTTGCCTCCTCAACTAAAGATCCTGCGGGAGATACCCTGTCGATCTGTTGACTGTTCCGGGGACAGACACAGATTACAATGATACGGGAGCCGAAGGCGCAACACACCGCTCGGAAACGCTCAGGCAAAAGGACCGCAGGAATCATGTTGACTCTGGAGAGTGATCACCATAGTGATCCACCGACGGGGCAGAGGCAGGCTTAATCAACCTGGCACTCAATCTCTCAGGTTACGGGACAGAGGGGCGGCAGCTGGAACGGGTACCGGCTGCCGCCCTTTTTTTATTTCGGAGACTGGATAGTGTTATGGGAAACAAAACACCTTTATATAATGAACATATCAACATGTCAGCCAGGATGGTGGATTTTGCCGGCTGGGATATGCCGATTCATTACGGGTCACAAATCGAGGAGCACCACCAGGTCAGGAATGATGCCGGCATGTTTGATGTTTCCCATATGACTGTAGTCGACCTGAGAGGTGTCGGAGCCACTGATTTTTTGCGTTACCTGTTGGCCAATGATGTTGCCCGCCTGAAGCAGCCCGGTAAGGCCCTGTACAGCTGTATGCTTAATCCCGCAGGTGGTGTTATCGATGACCTGATTGTCTATTTCATAAAACCGGGCTGGTTCCGTATGGTGGTTAATTCCTCTACCCGTGAAAAAGACCTGTCATGGATTATGCAACAATCAGGTGACTATGATGTCCAGGTGATCGAGCGAACAGAGCTGGCCATGATTGCGGTACAGGGGCCCAATGCCGCAGAAAAACTCAAGCAGGTGCTCGGCGAGCCCGTGGCTTCCAGGATAGATGAGCTGAAAACCTTTTTTGCGATCGAATGTGGTGAGTATTTTATTGGACGTACCGGTTATACCGGTGAGGACGGTTTTGAAATTATTCTACCGAATAATCAGGCCGCAGACCTTTGGTGTGCATTGGACAAGGCAGGGGTCGCCCCGGTCGGGCTGGGTGCCCGTGATACCTTGCGGCTGGAGGCAGGCATGAATCTGTATGGTTCGGATATGGATGAGGATACCAGTCCCCTGGAAGCCGGGCTGTCGTGGACCGTGGCATGGAAGCCCGATGACCGTCATTTTGTTGGCCGGGAAAGCCTGGAGAAATTACGTGAAACAAAACCATCACGAAAACTGGTGGGGCTGGTTTTGCAGGGTAAAGGTGTGTTACGAAATCATCAAAAGGTTATCGTATCAGGTGTCGGTGAGGGGGAGATAACCAGTGGCAGTTTTTCACCTACCCTGGGTAAGGCCATTGCCTTCGCCAGCGTGCCTCGTGAATCCGGGGTAGAATGTTCAGTTGATATACGCGGTAAGATGCTGCCGGCACATATTGTCAAGGCCCCTTTTATTCGTAATGGACGATCCTGTTTGCCGGAAGAGATATGATATTACATTGTTTTAAATTGTAATTGTTGGCAAGAATTTTTGGGAAAGGTTGTAAACATTTTTTCTGGAGAAGTTGTTATGAGCGAAAATATACCGGATGATTTGAGATATACAAAAAGTCACGAATGGGTGAAGATCGAGGATGACGGAACCCTGCGGGTGGGTATTACCGATCATGCCCAGGGTTTGTTGGGTGATATGGTTTATGTTGAAGCACCGGAAGAGGGACGCGAAGTCAATGCCGAAGAGGCCTGTGCCGTCGTTGAATCCGTCAAGGCCGCTTCTGATATTTACAGCCCGGTTGCTGGCGAAGTGGTAGAGGGTAATGAGACACTCGGCGATGCCCCGGAAGTCGTCAATACTGACCCGTATGGTGAAGGCTGGATCATGAGAATCAGGCCCGCCGATCCCGACGACGTTCAGCAATTGATGTATGCCGATGACTACATTGCACACGTCGAGTCAGCAAATTAGCCGGACCTTTTCATGCCATTTATTCCACACACCGAAGAAGAAGTTAAACAAATGCTGGACACCATTGGTGCCGGCAGTATTGATGAGCTGTTTGACGAAATACCTTCATCATTACGCCATGACAAACTGGCGGGCGTGCCTGTGCAGACCACTGAAATGGAAGTATCACGGATCATCAGTGAACGTGCCGCCCGTGATGGTCAGCCATTGTGTTTTCTCGGGGCGGGGGCATATGAACATCATATTCCTGCCGCCGTTTGGGAATTGACCACACGCGGCGAGTTTTATACGGCCTATACACCTTATCAGGCCGAGGCCAGTCAGGGGACATTACAACTCCTGTACGAATACCAGACCATGATGGCCAACCTGAACGGGCTGGATGTATCCAATGCCTCACTGTATGACGGCGCCTCTGCCCTGGCCGAAGCCATTCTGATGGCTGTCAGGCTAAACCGGAAATCGAAATCAAGGCGTGTCTACATGCCACGGACTGTGCATCCGAATTATCGTAAAACGGTCGAGACCATTGTCCATAATCAGGGTATTACCCTGGAGTTGCTGGACTATGATCGTACGACAGGTTGCATCAGTCCGGACACCCTGCCAGCGGCCCCCGGTGATTTTGCAGCACTTGTTATTCCGCAGCCTAATTTTTTTGGTGCGCTGGAAGATGTTGATGCACTGACTGATTGGGCGCATGTCCACAAAGGGCTCGCGATCGCCGTGGTTAACCCGGTTTCACTGGCCATCCTGAAACCACCTGGTGAATGGGGAGGGGAAGGTGCCGATATCGCCTGTGGTGAGGGGCAACCGTTGGGCATTCCGCTTTCATCCGGTGGTCCGTACTATGGTTTGTTGTGTTGTAAACAGGCCTATGTCAGGCAAATGCCGGGGCGTATTATCGGGCGCACAGTGGATCTGGAAGGCAAACCCGGGTTCACGTTAACCCTGCAGGCGCGTGAGCAACATATCAGACGATCCAGGGCCACCTCCAATATCTGCACCAATCAGGGCTTGATGATAACCGCATCGACTATCCATATGTCCTTGCTGGGGGCCGAGGGGCTGGAGCGGGTGGCGCTGAATTGTCATGCCAATACCCGCAAGCTGATTGAGCGGTTATCGTCCCTGGACGGGGTGGAGGTTGTGTTTGAGAATCCATTTTTCCATGAGGTGGTGATCAGGCTGGCGGCACCCCTGGGTGAGGTCATGCGAGCATTGCATGTACAAAACCTGCTGCCAGGTTATGAACTTGCAGATGATTACCCCGAACTTGAAAACTGTTTACTGGTTTGTGCAACTGAAACGCGTACGGATGAGGATATTGAAACCTACGTTGGGCATCTGCAACGCATTCTGGGAAAACATGAACCTGTAAAGTGTCCGATAAAACCAAAATGGCAGGTTAAAAATTAAGTCGTTACATAATCATTATGTGCCTGATGTGATGAGCAGGCACAATTTCAAGGAGAACGGAAATGGCCAAAATTACACTACAGGGTAACGAAATAAATACCAATGGTGATCTGCCAATGGTAGGCGGTGACGCACCTGATTTCAAACTGGTCGATAGTGATCTGAATGATCTCGGTTTGTCAGACTATGCGGGCAAGAAAAAATTACTCAACATTGTTCCAAGCCTGGACACACCGGTCTGTGCTGAATCCACCCGGCACTTTAACAAGTTGGCTGCGAATCGTGATGATGTTGTGATGTTGATTATTTCGGCCGATTTACCATTTGCGATGGGTCGTTTTTGTACAGGCGAAAACCTCGATAATGTCATTTCATTATCGATGATGCGGTCGAAAAATTTCGCCAGGGACTATGGTGTATTGATTACCGATGGTCCGCTGGCCGGGATTACGGCCCGTGCCGTTGTCGTACTGGACGAAAATAACAAGGTTGTTTACACGGAGCTGGTACCCGAAATTGCGCAGGAGCCCGACTATGATCAGGCACTGGCAGCATTGAATTAAATCGCCACGGATTTTATGTGGCGTTGTTTCCCTGAAACGAGCAAAAGATTTTCGCGGTCATGGACCGCTCCTGCATCTGAATAGGCTGTAATTTATTGAATGATAAGATATGAGATCAGAGTATGTTGATTTTTGAGCAATCCAGAAAAGGCAGGGTCAATCCGTCGCAGTCACCGCAGTCACGACCCGAAATGGCAGACATCCCCGCTTCGTTTCATCGTGTAACACGGGCCATATTACCGGAAACCTCCGAGATGCAGACGGTGCGGCACTATACGAGGTTGTCGCAGAAAAATTTCTCCATTGATACGCATTTTTACCCGTTGGGATCATGCACAATGAAATACAATCCGCGTGCATCGAACACCCTGTCGATGTTGCCGGGGTTACTCGCTCGTCACCCGCTGGCACCTGACAGTATGGGGCAGGGTTTTATGGCCTGTATGTATGATTTACAGGAGATCCTCAAGGATGTTACCGGCATGAAATCCGTGTCATTAACACCGGCTGCCGGTGCGCAGGGTGAGTTTGCCGGCATGGCCATGATCCGTGCCTATCATGAGGCGAAAAAAGATGATGATCGTACCGAGGTACTGATTCCTGATGCGGCCCACGGGACCAACCCGGCCACGGCAGTGATGTGCGGCTACAAGGTACGTGAGATCCCGACAGACTCACAGGGGGATGTTGATCTTGAGGCATTGAAAGAGGTGGTGGGGCCGCAGACGGCCGGCTTGATGTTGACCAACCCGTCAACACTGGGTGTGTTCGAGCGCCAGATCGAGGAGATCGCACGCATCGTACACGAGGCCGGTGGGCTACTTTATTATGATGGCGCCAACCTGAATGCCATTCTCGGTAAGGTTCGTCCGGGTGATATGGGTTTCGATGTTATTCACATGAACCTGCACAAGACCTTTTCAACGCCCCATGGTGGTGGCGGTCCGGGTGCCGGTCCGGTCGGTGTAAATGAATGTCTTGAACCCTTCCTGCCCGTTCCGATGGTGGCTTGCAATGGAGATGAATATAGCTGGGTCACCAAAAAGGAAAAACCACAGACCATTGGCAGGCTATCCGCCTTCATGGGTAATGCCGGCGTATTGTTACGCGCCTACATTTATGCACGTCTGCTCGGGCGTGAGGGCATGACGCGGGTGGCTGAATACTCGACACTGAATGCCAACTACATGATGGTTCTGTGCAAGCAGCAGGGATTTGATCTGGCCTATCCGGATCGACGCGCCACACATGAGTTTATTGTAACACTGAAACGTCAGGCAAAAGACCTGGGCGTGAACACGATGGACTTTGCCAAACGCCTGCTGGACTATGGTTTTCATGCACCAACAACCTATTTTCCATTACTGGTAGCGGAGTGCCTGCTGATTGAGCCAACCGAGACCGAGGACAAGGACACGCTGGATGCCTTTATTGATGCTCTGGCCAGAATCAAGGTGGAATCAGAAGAAAATGCCGGGTATGTAAAAGGTGCCCCGTATACGTTACCGGTTCGCAGGCTGGATGACGTCAGGGCGGCGCGAGAGCTGGATCTTGTATGGAAAGAAAAGGCATAATCAGTTTTTCTACTAACAGGTTAGGGGTGATATGAAACCAGGACGCACAGGGATTTCCCGGGTACTGCATGCCTTTGTATATTCCATGCAGGGGTTTCGTGCTGTATACAAGCATGAGGCGGCCTTTCGTCAGGAACTGCTTTTGGCAGTATTACTGATACCAATCGCATTCTGGTTAACAATCGACCCTGTCCATCTGATGGCCATGTTGGGCAGCCTCATACTCGTGCTGATCGTTGAAATACTCAATTCGGCCATCGAGGCGGTGGTGGATCGAACCGGTGAAGAACCCCACAAGCTTTCCGGTCGTGCCAAGGACATGGGCTCGGCAGCTGTATTTCTGGCCTTGATGAACGTGATTGTGATGTGGGGCCTGGTTTTATACCAACTGTTTTTTCAAGTTAAATAGTTAAAAGGAAAATATTATGTCTGCACTGATTTGTGGTTCTTTTGCATATGACACTATCATGGTTTTTCATGATCAGTTTAAAAATCATATTCTCCCCGACAAGGTTCATATGTTGAATGTTTCTTTTATGGTGCCGGACATGAGGCGGGAGTTTGGTGGTTGCGCCGGTAACATTGCCTATGGTTTGAATTTACTCGGCGGCCCGGCCAAGCCGATGGCCACGGTAGGTAAGGATTTTGCACCGTATGCCGACTGGATGGATGAATGCAAGATCGATCGTCAGCATATCAGGGTGATGGAAGAAAGTTACACAGGGCAGGCCTATATCACCACCGATCTGGACGATAACCAGATAACCGCCTTCCATCCGGGGGCCATGGGTTTTTCACATGAAAACAGGGTCGAGGATGCCAGCGGGGTTAAAATGGGCATTGTCTCACCCGATGGCCGTGAAGGCATGATTGAACATGCCACCCAGTTTGCCGAGGCCGGTATTCCATTTATTTTTGATCCGGGTCAGGGGATGCCGATGTTTGACGGTGATGACCTGTTGAAATTTGTCGAACAGGCCACATGGGTCACCGTTAATGACTACGAGTCACAATTGTTGCAGGAAAGAACGGGCTTGTCGCCACATGAGATTGCCGAGCGTGTCAGTGCGCTGATTGTGACCCGGGGCGGTGAAGGTTCTCATATCTATACAGAAAACAAACGTCTTGAAATACCACCGGCAAAGGCCACCCAATTGATTGACCCGACCGGTTGCGGTGATGCCTTTCGTGGCGGGCTTCTGTACGGGCTGATGAATGATCTGGACTGGGATACGACCGGCAGGATTGCAGGCCTGATGGGTTCTATCAAGATAGCCAGTCATGGTACCCAGAATTACCGGTTTACAATGGATGAGTTTGCCGGACTGTTCAGACAGGCCTATGACCGCAGTTTGTAATGGCAATCTATTCCCAATGGATGCTGGCACGGGCATTATCCTGTGCCAGTTCCTTCTCCAGGGCCTCTACTGACCCTATGGGCGCCTGGCATTGTGCCCCATTGCAAACAGTGGCCACAACCTTCGCCCCGTTATGTCTGTTCGAGGCCAGTATCCCTGGCAGATCATTACATTCAGCTGGTATGGCCAGTGTGATTCGGCGGGGGGCATAGGCACGGATACATTGCTGTTTCCATGCCTCCATTGCCTGCACCTGGCCGCGCAGGATTATGATCTGCGCCGGGTAGAGATGCTCTTCCAGTGCCAGTAACATACTGTTATGGGCATAGGGTATCTGTCTGATCGACTCCCAGGCACTGTGGAGTGTTTTTTCTGCAGCTTCCGTATACCGGCTGTCGCCAATAATGTGTCCCAGACGTTGTAACGCAAAGGCGGCGATACCGTTACCGGATGGTGTTGCGTCATCGCCATATGGCTTGGGCCGTTCAATCAGCTGTTCATGGTCATTCGATGTAAAAAAGAAACCACCGTTTTGTTTGTCCTCAAACTGTTCCAGCACGACATCAGCCAGTTGTATCGCGAATGTCAGGTCACCGTCCCTCCAGCGAACCTGTGATAATTCAATGATGGCATCGATCAAAAATACATAGTCATCGAGGTAGGCATTCAGGTGTGCCTTGCCATCCTTGACCGTTGCCATCAGGCGATCACCTTGCCACAGGGTCGTCCTGATAAAGTCGAGCGCCCTGAAGGCCGAGTTGGCAACATCCGTTCGATCAAGGTGTCTTGCGGCAGACGCCATGCCCTTGATCATCAGGGCGTTCCATGAAGTCAGAATCTTGTCATCACGGCCTGGATGGATGCGTTTTTCTCGATGGCAGAAAAGTTTTTCGCGTGCCTGTTTGACCATGGTGGTCAGTTCCTGCTCATTTTTTCCGGTCTGTCTGGCCATTTCACCCCATTCCATAAAGACATGCGGGTAGTATTTACCTTCAAAGTTGGGTTTCCTGTTCAGCCCGTACCTCAGCTCAAACAGCGTAAATTCATCTGTCTCCAGCAAGCCATGGATTTCATCCCGCTCCCATGCATAGAATTTTCCTTCCTCACCTTCCGAGTCGGCATCCAGGCTGGAATAGTAACCACCCCCGGGTGATTGCATTTCACGCATGACCCATTCAGTGGTTGTGTTCACCACATCAAGAAACAGGGGTTCACCGGTCGCGGCCCAGGCCTCGCTGTAAAGTGTTAACAACGGGCCATTGTCATAGAGCATTTTTTCAAAATGCGGGATCATCCATCGGTCATCTACCGAGTAACGGCAGAAACCACCCCCCAGTTGGTCGTTAAGACCGCCCTGTGCCATTTGTTTCAGCGACAGGCAGGCCATTTGCAGGGCCCGCGTGTCTTCACGTGCCCCGGCCCAGTGTCGTAACAGGCGCTCGATATTGGTTGGGTGGGGAAATTTAGGTGCCTGTCCAAAGCCGCCATGTTTCCAGTCCATGCTGTTTTCAAGTTGTTTACGTGACATATCCAGCGGGGCGGGGTTCAACGACGGGTTGCCGGTATTTTTTTCCGGTTGCAGGTTTTGCAAGGACTGCATCAATGACTGATTTTGTTCTTCAAGCTGACTGCGGTTTTCCTTGTAGAAATCATCAATCCTGCATAGTAAATCGGAGAAAGACGGGAGCTGATAACGGGGTTCATTTGGAAAATAGGTGCCTGCAAAGAAGGGCACATGATCATCAGGCATCAGAAACATGGTCAGTGGCCAGCCACCGGGTCGCTGTGTCAGCAGTTGATGTGCGCGTTGGTAAATCCTGTCCAGATCGGGACGTTCCTCACGGTCGACCTTTATATTAATGAACCGTTCATTCATGATGGATGCGGTCGTCTCATCCTCGAATGATTCATGCGCCATGACATGGCACCAGTGACATGCGGAGTAGCCAATGGACAGCAGGATAGGTTTGTTTTGTTGCCGTGCAATTGTCAGGGACTCGCTGCCCCACGGGTACCAGTCAACCGGGTTGTCTGCATGTTGCAGGAGGTAGGGGCTGGTCTCATTGGCCAGTTTATTCAGGCTACTCATTCTCGCATAATTCCTAGTAAAATAGTATACTATATAGCAAACAGGGTATTCAGTATAGCGTAATGTTTAACATAACTAATTGATATTAGTTATTATTATATTTTACAGTCAATATAATGATTATTATTAATAAATATAACAATTCGGCCGATAGCCGGTAAGAATATTTATTATTTTTCTGAATATGGCACAATGAGTCCTTATTAAACAATGAATAAGCAAGTGATGGAAGATATTCCAAAATGGGATGTGGCGCTTGAAGCCGTGGCACTGGAGCAGTTTCGGAAACTGGGCAGGCCACTGGGGCTTGATGATTTCAAGCAACTGGCAAATGAATTCAAGATACGTTTTGATGACTTGATGCATAGTCTTAGCCAGCTGGTCGAGCATAATATGTGGTCACAGCAGGGCGAGGATGATCGGGGCAACAGGGTGCCGGATGAAATGCTGGATGGCCTGTTTGTTTATAACAGGCTCGATGAAAAAATAGCAATAAAATATTCAGTGGTATGGCAGCCTTTAGCCAAAGCCTACCCGTAGTATCCGCCAGACTGGTTAAACCACTACAGGTTATATTCCCCATCGCAGCAAAGGCAGACGTTCCCGGCAAGCCGGATCAAGACACGCAAAACATGCCATCCATGGCGGCTCGGCTGCCGCACGGATGCGGCAGCCGGACACGATCCGGCTTGCCGATCCCATGTCCTCACATTTATATGTGCTTTATAAAGCCGGGTCTACGCGGAATCGTGTGGGTTGATATTAGCATTTCCGGGTAATGACGGAAGAAATGCTGCAACGATTTTCAACTTGAGGTATTCCTCATCACGATAACCATAGGCCCGTCGTTGCAGAACCCGGATTTTATGTCACGCATTGGCATATCGTGTTAAAATGCTTCGCCAATGACTGCACTAAACAAACCCCTTCATGGATTATGATTTTATACCCGAGGATTGATCCGGTCATATTTTCGGCAGGCCCCCTGCAGGTGCGCTGGTATGGTGCGATGTATCTGGTCGCCTTCGGTCTGGCATGGTGGTTTGCTACGCGCAGGGCGACTCGTGAAGATGTTCAGTGGACGAGCGAACAGATAAGCGATATTATTTTTTATGGTGCGCTGGGCGTTATTCTGGGCGGGCGTATCGGTTATATACTTTTTTATAATTTCGAACAATTTTTGAATACGCCATCAATGATTATCAAGGTATGGAATGGCGGGATGTCATTTCATGGTGGCCTGATAGGCGTGACACTGGCGATGTGGCTGTTTGCACGCCGATACAAAAAATCCTTTTTTGAGGTTTCAGATTTCGTTGCACCGTTGATTCCACTTGGACTCGGGGTTGGCCGGGTGGGCAACTTTATTAATAACGAGCTGTGGGGCAGGGTGACTGATGTACCATGGGCCTTTATGATCAAGCCCGGAGGGCAGGGAGTTCACCCGTCCCAGCTTTATGAGGCCTTTCTTGAGGGGCTGGTTTTGTTTCTGATCCTGTGGATTTATTCATCACGTCCCAGACCCTTGAGATCCGCTTCAGGCATGTTTCTGTTATTTTACGGGCTATTTCGTTTCATGGTCGAGTTTGTACGCCAACCCGACCAACAACTTGGTTTTATTGCCTTTGGATGGGTGAGTATGGGGCAGATCCTGTCTCTGCCCATGGTATTGCTGGGTATGTATCTGATCGCCTCCGCCGGTAACAATAAAAAAGCAAGCGTGGGCCAATGAAACAATATCTTGACTTGATGCGGCATGTTCGTGATAACGGAACTCACAAGGACGACCGTACCGGTACCGGCACCATCAGTGTGTTCGGATATCAAATGCGTTTTGATTTGTCTGCGGGGTTCCCGCTTGTAACAACCAAGAAATGTCACCTGCGCTCGATCCTTCATGAGTTACTCTGGTTTCTGAAGGGTGATACCAATATTGCATGGCTGAAGGAAAATGGTGTCAGAATCTGGGATGAGTGGGCGGATGAAAAAGGTAACCTGGGGCCGGTGTACGGATACCAGTGGCGCTCATGGCCGGCAGCCGACGGCAAACATATTGATCAGATAAGCCAGGTTATTAATCAGTTAAAAAATAACCCGGACTCACGCCGCATTATAGTCAGCGCATGGAATGTGGGTGAAATCGAAAATATGGCCCTGCCGCCCTGCCATGCCTTTTTCCAGTTTTATGTTGCCGATGGCAGATTGTCCTGTCAGTTATATCAGCGGAGTGCCGATATTTTTCTGGGCATGCCATTTAATATTGCGTCCTATGCATTGCTGACCATGATGATGGCGCAGGTAACGGGGCTTGAACCCGGTGATTTTATCCATACCCTGGGAGATGCTCATTTATACAATAATCACATGGAGCAGGTTGATCTGCAGTTGAGTCGTGAGCCGTTTGCATTGCCGAATATGAATATCAATCCGGATATAAATGATATTTTTGATTTTAAATTTGAAGACTTCGAGTTGGTTAATTACCAAAGCCATCCGCACATCAAGGCGCCAGTGGCAGTATGATGCCGGTTTCATGTCCGGATTGCGGGTTAGCCCGAAGCGTACTTGCCGCTTACATTTCAACTACATTCGTCATGGGTTAACGGGACATATATGATATTTAATTATGAATTATACCTTGTTACCAGTCACTAGCCACCCGTTACTGAGGGAGATGATCGTTTGATCATCTCCCTCATATGGGCCATGGATGAAAACCGTGTCATTGGTATAAACAATAGCCTGCCATGGAAGCTGCCTGCCGATATGAAATGGTTTCGCCAGAATACCATGGGTAAACCAATTGTGATGGGACGTAAAACCTTCGAATCATTCGGTGCCAGAGCCTTGCCAGATCGACAGAATATTGTCATTACGCATGACCGGGCTTATCAGGCCGAAGGTGTTGATGTCGTGCATTCTATCGACGAAGCCCTGGCAGTTGCAGGTGATGCAGAAGAAATCATGATCATTGGTGGAGCATCATTTTATCAGCAGATGTTACCAACAGTGGACAGGCTGTATATCACGCAGGTGCATGGTCAGTTCGAGGGCGATGTCTGGTTTCCGCGGTTTGACATGGGTGGCTGGAAGGAAGTGCAGTGTTCGGAAAGTACGGTAGATGAAAAAAATGCATATGCATGTACATTTATGATATATGAAAGAATGAAAGATCACTGTTGCCCCGTTAACCCATGACAAATGTAGTTGAAATGTAAACGGCAAGTGCATTTTGGGCTAAATTGGGAAACCGGACATGAAACCGGCAAGCCTGATCAAGACACGCAAAACATGCCATCCATGGCGGCTCGGCTGCCGCGCCCGTGCGGCAGACGGCCTTGATCAGGCTTACCGATTCCATGTCCTCACATTGATATGTGCTTCATAAAGTTAACGGGGCAACAGTGATGAAAGATCTGGGTAACCGGGTCTCCCGGTTTTTTATTTCATAATTGACCGTATCAAGCAATCCTGATCATTGTCTCTACAACGGCGCACCATGCCTTTGCCAGGTTGCTGTGGTTATATCCACCCCCGCCCATGGCCAGCAATTTTCCTTCACAGTACTGATTTGCAAGGACGCACAGACGATCAGTAGCGTAGGCATGCGATTTCTCTGAATATGCCATGTCGGTTATCGGATCACCTTTTAAGCTGTCGGCACCACACTGAAACAAAATAAATTCAGGTTTATGTTGCTCAAGAAATTTTTCGACCTGTTGCCAGGCCACCATGAAGTCATCATCATTGGCCTGTGGACGCATGGGTATATTCAGTTTTGTTCCTCTGGCCGCCCCCTTGCCTGTTTCACTGGCAAAACCGGTGCCGGGGTAAAGGAAGCGCGGGTCCTCATGCAGGTCGATAAAAATCAGATCGGGGTCATATTCAAAGGCATAAAAAACACCATCGCCATGGTGAGCGTCGATGTCGATATAGGCAATGCGCCGGACGTCGTGGTCACGTCGCAACGCCTCGATTATGACCCCGCAATCATTGAATACACAAAAACCGGCGGCCAGTTCGCGGCGTGCATGGTGCAGGCCGGCAATCGGAATAAAGGCGCGTTTATGAAATCCCAGGGTAATATCCTGTATCGCGGACAGACCGGTACCCACGACGGTGGCCGCAGCCTCGTAGACCCCCTTGAAGGCAGGTGTGTCACCGTGATCCAGAAAGCCTGAGCCGCTGGCAGACAGTGTCTTTACCTTTTCTACATAATCATGGGTATGGAAGTATTCTATCTTGTCCTGCTCTGCCACGGCGGGTTGAAGAATGTCGATTTTCGACTGACTGGCGGTCAGGTTAAATGCATCAACAAACGCATCGTGCCGGTCACAACCAAAAGGGTGATTGCTGAAGCCATAGCGTGCCAGTGCTTCACCGATATACAGGCCGGTATCATGTCTCATAAAATCTGTCTTCCAGGTTCCTGCTGCCCCGATTATACAATGGGTCTGTAAGTATCACATTCCACGCTGAAATAATTCATATCATCAAGCCTGAGCGTGGTCAGTTGTTGCCCCCACAGGCAGCCGCTATCCAGTGAGAATGTATTGTTTTCATGATGACAGCCCAATGATGACCAATGACCGAACAGGATGTTCATATCCCTGCTTGATCTTCCACTGACCTGGAACCAGGGCAGGAACCCTTGCGGTTGCGTTCCCGGTGGGCCTTTGGCAGCCAGGCACATCTCACCCTGTGCATTACAAAATCGTAGTCGTGTGAATGCGTTGGTGATAAAACGCAACCTGTCGATTCCTTGTAGTTCGTCCGACCAGACCGACGGTTTGTTGCCGTACATATTGGCCAAAAAGGATCCATAGTCATCACCCTGTAGTATGGTTTCCACTTCACGAGCACATGCAATTGCCTGATCAAGGTCCCACTGGGGTGGCAGACCGGCATGGATCATGCAATAGCCGAGTTCAGCATCACAGTGTATCAGTGGCTGATGTCGCAACCATTTAATATAGGAGGGCAGTTCGGCAGAACCCAGTAATTTGCCCAGATTATCCTCTGTGGACTGCTTGCCATGGCCTTCGGCAATGGCCAGGAAATGCAGGTCGTGATTACCCAGCACAACAGTAGCATTGTTACCCTGGCCCATAATGAATTCCAGTGTTTCAAGTGAATCGGGGCCACGGTTAATCAGGTCGCCGGTAAACCAGAGATGATCCTTTGCAGGATTATAGGCGATTTTTTTTAACAGTTTTTGCAGCGGATCCAGGCAACCCTGAATATCGCCGATGGCATAGGTGCTCATGTTTCAATCCAGGTTCAGTGTAATGCGTTGGGCTTTGAAAGTGTAAAGGTGGGTATCTCCGCATCAAAATAGGTATCGTCGCTGGTGAGCATCTGATAGGAACCACGCATACTGCCAATCGGTGTATCCAGTACAGTTCCACTTGTGTATTGAAAACCTTCACCTGGCTTGAGGTGTGGTTGTTCACCAACGACACCATCTCCTTTGACTTCCTGGGTAAAATTGTTAGCATCGGTGATGATCCAGTGGCGAGTCATCAATTTTGCAGCCACATCACCGGTATTACGAATGGTGATGGTATAAGAGAAAACATAGCGATTATTATCAGGGTCGGATTGCTCATCAATGTAAGCGGTTTCAACATCAATGGTCATCTGGCAAATCTGTTTGTCGCTCATTGGTAGAGGGTTCCATATTGTCGGGTTGCCCGGCATACTGTTATATTAATGTGTACTGAAAATAATATACATTCCAGTTCTGATATTGAATTTTCTGTAAATCAGGGGGTTTTCCCCGAAATGTATTGTACCAGTCATATATCTACCTATACTAGAGTATACTGTGGATCTGGCTATTCAACATAAGCCTTTTTTACTAAACAGATAATCATGACCCAAGCGGTCAGTATCAGATATATAAAGGATGATCATGAGAAAATCCATAGTCATAGTTCTGGTCTTGCTGGTATTGTCAGCGGTTGCCCCGTTTGGCTTCGGATTCTGGGCTGACAGCCGTCTGAACACGCTGCTGGAAGACTTGAATGAGTCCGGACTGGTCAGTTTTACCATTATCAAAACAAGCAGGGGATGGCTCTCAACGGAGTCCGTGGTTGAGGTTGAACTCGCAGGTCAGCTCGCAAAGGCCTTCAACAAGATAAAACAGAAGGAAGGCGGGGGTGTCGTTGAGAATCCCGGGGTCTTTTTGCGAAGCAGGATTTACCACGGTCCGATAGCATTTATGGCCAGGAATCCTTCATTCATACCCGTGGTTGCAACCATTGACAGCCGTATCGTGAAAGATATCAGTGATGGTGCAGAGGAACTGGTTAACATTGATTATCGTTTCAGGACTGATCTGGCCATTCAGGGGGGCAGTAAGACGACATTGTCCATTCCGGAATGGAGTGGCCCGGTGGGCAAGGGCGATGCCGTTGCAGAATGGAAGGATGCCATGATTTCATTCAAACTTTCAGACGGGCTGAGTAAAACAGACTCCCGTATTGATATTCCATTCTTCAGGATCAGCGCTGCAAATGGAGGCATGGCCCTGACCGGCCTGACACTGAGCTCTGAAATCCGCCCGGGAGCTGAAGATTTGCCAGTAGGCGATTCCACGGTTGAAATTAAAAACATCGAATTCAGTGACAGGAAAACCGGTGCCAGCTTCAATATGAGTAACCTGGGCATAACGGCAAATACGGACATAATGGATGGTTTATTAGACAGCAAGGCCGAGATCAAACTGGGGAAATTCACCCTGTCTGGTGAGCAATATGGTCCTGCAGTTTTCAAGCTGGCATTCAGAAATTTCAATGTTGCATCGATAGCACGGATTAGTAGCAAGATGAAAGAAATCAGGCAAAACCCTGATATGCCACAAGACCAGATGAACATGATGATTGGAGCCACGATGATTTCCGAGTTGTCCAACCTGTTACAAAAAGGACCGGTGATAGAGATTGGTGAATTGAGCCTTGGCTCGTCTTACGGAAAATTAATGGGCACTGCCATGATCACGGTGGATACCGACAGGCCCGAAATGCTCTCAAATCCGTTATTGGTCAAGGATGCCATCATTGGGGAAGTAGACCTGGAGATGCCGGAAGAGTTAATGGTGGCCTTTACCATGGCGACACTGAGAAAAGAGTTTAAAGATGTGAATATCCAGTATAATGAAGACCAGTTAAAGACCATGGCAAAGGCCAGAGTGAACAAACGCATGTCCAGACTGGTTGCAGGAAATATATTTAACAAGGTTGGCAATATGTTCAAATTCAGTGCCAGCATTAAAAACGGTATTTCCAGGGTTAACGGTAAGCCATTCCAGATTCCTTTTGGCGGAATGCGACCGGCGCAGTAAAATATTATTGTCCTGGCACATTTTGTAGCAAGGCGGTTTTCAATCGCTATATACAGCCTGTGGATTTGGCCCATCGTCGCTGAGTAATCTATAACTTTTGACGGGTTTCCATTATTATTCTCAGGTATTGCCCTGACCTGGATGTTATTTAAATGTGAACTGAATCACAGTGGGTGCTGTGCCCCAATTCCATACTGCTTATTAATATTATTAATTTACACTTAATAAGCAGGTACTCCAGAATGCGACCTCACCGTCAATTCAAGCCCGATTCCATGGTGTTGCTTTTCGTGGCCATCATGATTGGCATGATTTTGACCTCCATTGCCCATGCCCAGGACTACTTGTACAAAAAATATGATGGTGAATTGACCGGCAACGGTTATCCTGACTATAGAGAGACAAAGCTGTTGAATCTTTCGTTGTCAGGTAAAAGGAGCAGCTTGCTGATTCCAGGGGGTGGTGGCCTCCGTTCTTCAATATATGAAGGCATGTTACATTTTCAGGTATACAGTAACGATGCAGGCAGATTGCCTGAGTTGCTACCGAAAAACAGCAGCTTTACCGTCGGCCTGGGTATGGAGGATCTCAAAAGTTACTATCGGACTAATTTCAACTATTCGCTGGAGTGGTATAATCGTTATCGTCCGAAAATCTATTTTATGCTGGGACATCGCTGGTAAGGTTTTTATAGCCGTTCCTGTTTTGCCATGTATTCAGCCAGACGGGCATAGTCCTCAACACCGAGCATTTCAGGGCGTAAATCCGGGTCGATACTACAATCCCTGATCTGTTTTTCGCCCAGCATTCTTTTCAGGGCATTACGTATCGTTTTTCGGCGCAAGGAAAAAGCCTGGGTGACAATCCGTTGAAAAATTTGCGTATTGGACACCTCAACCGGTTTGTCAGTATACGGCTCCAGTCGAACAATTGTTGAGTCTACTTTGGGTGCGGGTGTAAACGCACCTGGCCCTACATTAAACAGTGCATCTACATGGCATTGGTACTGAATCATGACAGACAATCTCCCGTAGTCACGGCTCCCCGGCATGGCCGCCATGCGGTCGACAACTTCTTTTTGTAACATGAAATGCATGTCTTCAATGCAATTCGAATTTTCAAGTAGATGAAAGAGTAGAGGGGTTGAAATATTATAAGGCAGGTTTCCCATCAGCCTCAGTTTGTTGTTCTGTACCAGGCTGCAATAATCAAAATGAAGTGCGTCCCGGGTATGAATCTGCAGATTAGGGGTGTGCAAAAATTTATTTTTCAGCAGAGCGACCAGATCGCGATCAATTTCGATAACATGGAGCTCCTTGCAATTCTGAATCAGCAGTGATGTGATTGCACCCTTGCCCGGGCCGATTTCAACCAGGGTTTGTTCCAGTGTTGGTGATATTGCATTGACGATTTTTTGTATAACATACTGGTCATGCAAAAAATTTTGCCCGAATCTCTTTCTGGCCTGATGAGTATCGTTTCTGCTCATATCATTTCCAGTGCGGTTTCAATTGCCAGCATCAGGCTACCTGATTGAACATTGTGACCACCGGCAAGTTCGAGAGCTGTACCATGGTCAACAGAAGTACGTATGATGGGAAGCCCTAATGTTATATTGACAGATTTTCCGAACCCGATGTGTTTTAGAACGGGTAGACCCTGATCATGGTACATGGCGAGCACGGCATCAGCACGTTTGAGGTTCTTCGGGGAAAACAGTGTATCGGCCGGCATGGGGCCGACAAGATCCATTCCCGTCTTTCTGAGCAGATCAAGCACGGGTTCGATAGTATCTATTTCCTCACGCCCCAGATAGCCCCCTTCCCCGGCATGTGGGTTAAGGCCGCAGACAAGAATTTCAGGAGATGCAATGCCGAACCTGTTGATGAGCTCGCTGTGCAGGATGTGCAGGATAGTTGTTAGCCTTTCACGGGTAATGGCCTGACTTACCCTGGACACGGGTAAATGGGTTGTGGCCAGTGCGACACGGAGTCCATGGGTGGCCAGCATCATGACAACCTCTTCACACTGACAAAGTCTGGCGAGGTATTCTGTGTGGCCGCTGAACGGTATTCCGGCCTCATTGATCACGCCCTTATGCACCGGTGCTGTCACCATGGCATGGAAGTGACCATTCTGACAGCCCTTGACTGCGGTATCCAGCATCTCCAGGACATATGACGCATTTTTCTGATGCAGTTTTCCTGCTGTAACAGGGGTTTTCAGCCTGACAGGTATAATATCCAGATTCTTCCCCGGCCTGATATCGAGCCCGAGCATTTCAGCACGTTGAGCCAGTAGTTCGGGGTCGATGAGTAGCGTGATGTGGCAGGGGGGCCTGGTGCAGGCCAGTCGGGCACACAAGTCGGGGCCTATGCCGGCAGGTTCACCGGATGTAATGACAATTCGTGGTGTTCCGTCCTGCAAGTGTGACCTACGGGCTTTTAGCGAATACGATGCTGTTCGAGTTTGTGTTCAACATAGGCTTCATCACGCAGACGCCTTAGCCATGATTGCAGCTCTTCCAAGGCCTTTTGCTTTTTGATATTTGTTATCGCCCGTGCACGTTGGAATTTTTTCGTATCATCGTGTTGTCTGCGATCAAGTACTTGTAATATGTGCCAGCCAAAACGTGTCTTGAACGGTTCGCTGATCTGTCCCGGGCTTAGCGTTGAGAAAATTTGTTCAAAGGTGGCAACTGTATCTCCCGGGCTTACCCACCCCAGGCTCCCACCTTCCTTCGCCGACAGTGTGTCATCGGAATGTGACCTGGCCAGGGTGGCAAAGTCATCACCATTTTCGATGCGTGTTTTCAGTTGTAATAGCCTGGATTTGGCATCCTGGCTACTGATCAAGGCCGTTGGCCGTATCAGGATATGCCTGATTTTGGTCTGTGAAACAATGTGTTTTGCCTTATCCTTGACCTGTAATAACTTGATAATATGAAAGCCGTAGGGGCTACGGAAAAGTGCACTGACTTCTCCGATCTTCATGTTTGCAATGGTTTTGGAAAACAGGGGAGGTACCTGTGAGACAGGCCTGAAGGAATATTCACCCCCTTCCATGGCCTTTTGTCCATCAGAGTAGGCAACCGCTGTTTGTGCAAAATCGGCGCCCTGCTTGATAAGTTTTAATACTTTCCGGGCTTTTTCCCGGGCAGCTTGTATTTGTTCCGTCGAGGCTGCATCGGGCAGACTGATCAGGATATGCGAAAACTTGACCAGTTTGTTTTTATCGCCCAGGTCTTTTTCTCGCGCCAGGTAATCCGTAATTTCCTGTTCATTGACAACAATTCTGTTAGTAACGTCACGCTTTCTGAGCCTTGATATGACGATTTCATGGCGAATATCTTCACGAAAATTTTCATAGTCAATTTTTTCATTAACCAGTGCCGACCTGAATTGTTCGAGGTTCATGCCATTTTTTCTGGCAATATCCTGAATGGCCAGATTCAGTGCTGCATCATCAACCTGGATACCGGTTTTTTTGGCGCGTTGTAACTGGAGGGAACGGATTATCAGTCGTTCGAGGCCCTTTTTTTCCAGCACAGATTTGTCCGGTATGGGTGTATTCTGGTTTTTCAGTTGCCGAATGACCCCGTTGAGGTATTTGTCCAGCTCACTTCGAAGGATTGCATCATTATTGACAACGGCAACAATGTGGTCGAGTGACCTGACTTCGGGTTCGGTGGTGTTAGCCAGGATGGAGTGCTGATACAGGCAAAGGGTAAGGATTGACAGCCAGTAAAAAAAACTTTTCATAGATCCGGTTACTTTGATAAAGGGTTAATGACGAATAGCGAGGCCTATTGTACTGTGCTTCGGGTCCTATAGCCAAGATTAGTGTTATCCAGAAGGGTGTCAATTTTGTTACCAACGTTACCAAATCCCTTTAAATTCAACTGGATATAGAAAGCATTATCCATACCGATCCCTCTGCTGCTAAGGAACCGACGGCCGGCAAACTGGACGGACCAGCAGCACGTCCCGTATTCCAGTCCGGCAACGGAGTCAATGGTCTGCTTGTCACGCAATGAATATGTCCAGCGGGCTATGCCATTCCAGTTCAATCCCAGCCGCCAGCGGGTGGAAAAATTGGACTGTTCAATAATGCCGCGCTGATATCGATATGACATATTGACCATATGTTTTCTGTCCCTGTTGTAGCGCAGGGTTGCTATGGCCTTGTCGGCCTGGTTATTATCCACATCCCAGAGGCCACTGATTCTCAGGTGTGTATATCGTGCAATGGTGCCTTCCATTTCGCCTACAAAATCTGAACTACTGCTTGTCTCGACACTGGAGCCAGGTAGAAATACCCGCCGGTCATCAAAGTAGAAAATCTGCCCTGCACTGAGGCGCAATTTCTCCCGCCCATCAAGGCTGTCTATCAAACGACTGTCCAGGGCAAGCGTCAGCTGGTTTGCATTGGACTGGCGGTCGGGGCCGGCGAAATGGTTTTCCCTGAACAACTCGGAAAATCTGAAATCCGGAACCGTGGTATCAAAGACCGGGAAATTACCCTGGTCATCATAGGCGGCGTATAAATAAAACAACCGGGGTTCCAGTGTCAGTGTTTGTGCTTGTCCGATGAAATTAACCGGGCGTTCCAGAAAAATTCCCGAATCAAGACTGAATATCGGTGTTGTACGTGACAGTTTGTCAGCCCGGCCGATTCCCGGATTATTAAGATTGTACTGTGTGTATCGTAATTTTGCCCCCGGTTTTATGTAATAGCTGCTGCTCCCCCATTCATACTGAATCCCCGGTTTGATATCCAGCCGGGTACCCGTGGTCATAATATCCCGGTGTTCAAAACGGGTTGCTTCACCCTTCAGGCTGTAGAGTAATTTATTGTTATGGCCCGGTTTCTCCAGATCAATTATAAACTGAGGCAGGCGCTGATAGGCATTGGCAACATTCAATGACTGATATTCATGGGCGCGTAAAAGTAAAAATCCGAGTGAAGTATCGCGTTGCAGCTCTATGGATCTTGGCAGGTGGGTGATATTGGATACATTGAGCCCGGAGCCAAGATCATCAAAATACTGCTGGTCAGATACATGGTTAATATCAGCTTTTATGCTCCAGTTTTTTGCGAGCATGCCTTTATGTTGAAATGATGCCAGGTAGCGGTTTTCCTTGATTAACTTGTCATTCAGGTGTTCCAGCTTGAGGGTTCCCTTACTGTTTTTATAAAGATAGCGGTATTCCGATTCGATTTTCAGGCCCCGGTCAGACATATAATGAAGGTTGAGCAGAGCATCGCGGTTGGGTGCAATATTCCAGTACCAGGGAATATTGAGTTCACTTCCGTTCTTCGTCGTTTGTCCGAAGTCCGGTGAAAGAAAACCTGATTTGCGCATATCACCTGTCGGGAAAGAGAATCGGGGCAGATAGAAAACAGGGGTGTCCATAAACCAGAAGCTGACATCTTTTGCCTTTCCCAGTTGCTTGTTCTGGTCAATTGTAACTTCACGTGCCTTGATCAACCAGTCTTGTTGCTGTTTTTTACAGGTGCTGTAGGTGATTTTACTAAATGTGGACCTTTGCCGATCATGTATGGCTACTGAATCGGCAACGCCCTGGCCTGCAAATTGATTGAATTGATAATGGATATCCAACAGTTTTGCGGTAAATTTTTTTATGTTTCCAGTACCCTTTTTGGCTGACATGGTCATGGCTTTATTTGACAAGCTGACATTCCCCGTCAGTTTGACCGCACCGGTTGAACGATTATAGGTAATTTGATCAGCTCTGAATGTCTTGCCCTGGTCGTTGATGACAACATTGCCTGTAAGCGAGAAATTATCTCCCTGTGTGTTGGTATGGTCTGCTGAAATAATTGTTTTGTTATCGGGGTCAGGATCTGTTTTATTAAGGTCACGGATAGTATCGTCGCATAGCTGACCTTCCAGACTTTTAACGGTATCATTGCCAGCCAGACATTGGGTTGAAATGGTCATAAAGACGGTCAGTTTCAAGATTGAATTTAACAACGTTTTTTTCACCGAATATTTTATCTAATTGAGCTTGATTTATGAGGTGTATTCATAGCCCCGATGGCAGAAAGTCGTATAGAATGTATTATCTCTCAAACTCTGATGGAAGTGTAAATTGGATTTTACCAGAATTCACAGGTCTCCAGCGGCAATGGCCATATTTGTCAGTATTCTACTCGTTATTATACTGAAATTAACAGCCCCTGATAAAAAACCGGAAATGAAGACCCTGCCCAAGGCGCGGGTTGAACTTTTCAGTGTCACAACCAAGGATATACGGGTCGCTGAAACACTGACCGGCCGCCTGATTCCAAAACAACGTGTACAATTACGTTTTGAGGTCAGTGGGCAGGTCGTATCACGGCTGGTTGAGCCGGGGCAGTCAGTCGACCAGGGGCAGGTATTACTCAAGCTGGACGATGCAGACTACAGGAACGTGGCTATCGATGCCCGCTCAAAGCTGGATATCGAAAAGGCAGCCATCACCCGGGATCATAATCTTCTGAAGTTGTCCGGAAAAAATCGTCAATTGCAGCAAAAGGAAGTAAAACGACAGGAAAGGCTGATCAAAAAATCACTGACTTCCTATTCCAGGCTGGATGCCGCACGTCAACAACTGGCAAAACTGCAGGTTGAGGAATCCCGATTGCAATTCAGCGTTGACTCATCGGCTGCCCGGCTTGCCATCAGTCAGGCAAGCCGGGACACGGCCAATCGAAATCTCCAGCGTACCCGACTGGTCAGCCCAATGAAGAGCAAGGTAAACAGGGTTCTTGTTCAGGCAGGTGACTATGCTTCTCCCGCACAGATTGTCGTCGAGCTGATCGATAGTACCGAGCTTGAGTTCCTGTTGTTTGTGCGCGGTGAAATTGCGCATCGGATAAAACAGGATACCGTTGTGAAGGTAAAGGTGGACGAAAAAATACAACAGGGCCGTATCATAGCACTGCAGGAAGATCCCGATGACTCCACGTTTACGCATGAACTCAGGGTGCGGTTACCCGCTGGTGTCGGCTATGCAGGCCAGATGGTACAGGCAGAAATTTATTTACCACCACTTCGACAGGTGCTGGTCGTACCTGTAACCGCATTAACATATGATAATGGCCAGCAGTATGTAATGGTATATCAGCATGGAAAAATACAAAGGCAGATGATTAAGCCCGGACCACGTATTGGAAATGAACAGGTTGTCTCGTCGGGTGTTACACAGGGTGAAAAAGTGGTGGCACGGGATGTGGCCTCTTTATCGGATAATCAGGAAGTAACCATCATCAAGACGGCCGGCAAATAAATAACAAAATGTTTCTGATACGATTTTCCATTCGCAATGCCCTGGTCGTTAATCTGGTTCTTGCCTTTATCCTGCTGGCGGGTGTTCTGTCATGGTATGCCATGCCACAGGAAATGTTTCCGGTTATCGAAAAGGACATTGTCAGGATAACCACGATATTTGAGGGTGCCCCTCCAGAGGAAGTGGAAAGGCAGGTAACGCTGCCGATTGAAGAGGCCTTTGAAGGGTTATCTGATATTGATTTTATCCAGTCGGTCAGTAACGAGGGTCGTTCGGCAGTGATTATCCGGCTGAAGGCAGGGGCCGATATGGATAATTTTATGCGTGATGCGCGTAGTAAAATCGATCAGATTACCGATCTGCCCGATGAAGTCGATACGCCCGAAATGGTGCGGCTGGAAACACGATTTCCCGTTATCAGTATTGCGCTGTATGGAGATGTTTCTCTTCCCTATCTCTATGATCTTGCAGAGGACGTAAAGCGCAAGCTACAGGTGTTGCCGGGTACAGCCAGTGTGGGTATAGCAGGTAAGCGTGAATGGGAATTATGGGTGTCGGTTGATCCACAGAAGTTGGCGGCCAGCCGGGTTTCACTTGAGGAAGTTATCAAGGCACTGCGGGATAACCTGAAAGATATTCCAGGTGGTTCGGTCAAGGCGCTTGAAGGGGATATTTTGCTAAGAGGGCTGGGCGTTTTCCCCACACCCGATAAAATAAAAAAGATAATTATACGTAGTATCAAGGGGGGAGGTCAGCTCCATCTTGGCGCCGTTGCAACGATTGAAAAACGTCTGCAGGAGGCAACAACACTGGGTCGTTTTAATGGCAGGCCATCGGTTAATCTGACGGTCAACAAAAGTGCGAGTGCCTCGACCATCGAGTTGTCACAAAAGGTCCGGGAATTTGTTGCCGGGTTATCCCGGCAGTTGCCTCCCGGTATCAAGGCCGGGCTATTTAATGACACCTCTGTATTTGTCAAAACACGTCTTGAAACAGTCAAGTCTTCAGGTTTTGTTGGTCTGATCCTGGTTTTGCTATCACTTTACCTGTTTTTGAATTTCAGGGTGGCATTGATTACCGCCATGGGGATACCTGTCTCATTTCTTGTTGCAGTCATTATGCTCAGTTATCTGGGCTATAGCATTAATATGGTTTCATTGTTTGCCTTCCTCATTTCGTTGGGCATGATTGTGGATGATGCCATTATCGTAAATGAAAATGTATACCGGCATATGGAAATGGGAATGCCGGCAGATCAGGCAGCCGAGCTTGGGGCGCAGGAGGTCTTCTGGCCTGTCATTGCGTCCACCACCACCACCATCGCAGCCTTTCTGCCAATGTTTGCAATTACCGGAACCATGGGAGCATTCATCTCCGTTATTCCGGTTGTCGTGACGGCCTCATTGCTGGGTTCATTATTTGAGGCCTTTGGCGTATTGCCATCACATGCGGCAGATATGCTGAAGGTCAGCAAGAACAAGCGGGAGTCATGGATACCCTGGGACAAGTTACTGGTTAAATATACCGGCTACCTGAGGAAGGCATTGCATGCCCGCTATCTGGTGACCATCATCACGATAGGTGTACTGGCCGTCACGCTTACCTATGCCGCAACGCGCCTGCCTTTCAACCTGTTTTCACATGTTGATACCGGCCAGTTTTTTATCAACCTGGAGGCGCCGAATACATACAGCCTGGAAGATTCAACACGTCTTGCTGCGAAAGTCGAAAAGGTGTTACTGGACGAGCTCGATGAGAGCGAGATGCGAACAACATTGACCAATGTCGGGCTCAGCTTTATCGATTTTAATCGTTTTCGAATCGGCTCACAATATATCCAGATTATGGTTGACCTGAACAAGCGTAAACCGGAGGGTATTATTGAGCGTTTTGTTTCGCCCATTGTGAGCATGAAGTTCTCCTGGGAAGGAACGCGCGAGACCAGGACAGCCGATATTATCAAACGACTGCGACAGCGTATTGAGGTCATACCGGGTCTGCAGAGGATTTCGATACTGCGCCCACAAGGCGGGCCGGGCGGGGCGGATATAGAGATTGGTGTTGCAGGTGATGATGTGTACGTACTGCGCAAACAGGCTGAACGGATCAGGAACTACCTGCGACGCCTGCCAGGTGTTTATGATGTACGACACGATATGGATCCGGGGAAACTTGAAATCCAGTATTCACTGAATGAAAGGGGTCGTGACCTGGGCCTGACCCAGACCCAGATCAGTAATGTGATTCGCACCGGCTATCTTGGGCAGGAGGTTGTGCATGTTACCCTGGACGATAAACGGCTCCCGGTCAGACTGATCTATACGGATCCGGTCAGACACAGCAGTGCCTTGCAATCCCTCCCGATCACCCTGCCCAATGGTAAAACTGTTTATCTCGGGGATATAGCGGATATAAAAATCGGTCGTGGCCTGAGTACAATCAATCGACGTGATTTGCGACGGCTGGCAACGGTTACTGCGGAGGTTGATGCATCAATTTCGACACCCATCGAAGTCAACAGACAGGTTGAACTGGAGTTCGCCGATTTCAGCAAGAAAGTACCGGGTTACAAGTTATTATTCCTCGGTGAGAAAAAGGAGGCCAATGACTCTTTTGAAGGCATGACACGTGCGGGTATCATCTCACTGGCGATCATATTCTTTATCCTGAGTACCTTGTTCAAGTCATTACTTGATCCACTGGTGGTGATGTTTGCAATCCCGTTTGGGCTGATCGGTATTGTCATTGGCCATGCAATCTTCAATTATAATCTGCAGTTTCTGTCACTGATCGGAATGCTGGCACTCTCAGGGATCGTAGTAAATGACTCATTGATACTGGTTGATTTTGCCAAGCGTATGCGTGCCGAGGGTATGAACAGGGTGGACGCCATGATTGAAGCAGGTCGTGTGCGTGTCAGGCCGATTCTGTTGACCAGTATTACGACATTCCTGGGTATATCACCGCTGATTTTTTTTGCTACGGGTCAGACGGCATTCCTGTCACCGATGGCGGTAAGCCTGGGGTTTGGATTATTATTTGCAACGGTATTGATCCTGATTGCGTTGCCGTGTTTCTACCTGATTGCAGATGATATGAAGATCTGGACATGCCGACGTGTCAGAACCATGTTCGGAATGCCGGTTGTATCCGAGTCAGGTAATGACTATTGCCTGCTTGAAAATGACAAGGAAACCACGCATGACAAATAATGATGTGCGGCTAAAGCAACTGGAAGACTGGCTACGGCAGTCAGGAAAAAAAGATTATGAGATCAGACCGGCATCGGATGATGCCAGTTTTAGACGTTATTTCAGGATAAGCCATAATAACAAAAGTTTTATTGTTATGGATGCCCCACCAGACAAGGAAGACAGTCGCCCGTTTGTTGGGTTAGCGCGGGCCTTCCTGAAAGTCGGCCTGAATGTACCGCAAGTACTCGAGCAGGATCAGGAGCAGGGATTTCTGTTATTAACAGATTTCGGTGATCGGCAATACCTGGATGTACTCAATGACGAAAATGTCGGCAGGCTTTATGGCGATGCCATGGGTGCATTACTGGTGTTACAGGTCTGTGGTGACCTGCATTACCCATTACCGTCCTATGATGAAAAATGTTTGATGGCAGAAATGAAACTGTTTCGCGACTGGTTGCTGGTCAGGCATCATGGCATAGAGCTTTCCCGGGCGGAACAGGATATGCTGGATAATGCGTTTACATTTCTTTGTCGGTCGGCAGTGGAACAGCCGCAGGTGCCCGTCCATCGTGACTATCATTCCCGTAACCTGATGGTGCTGGAATCACATAACCCCGGTATTCTTGATTTTCAGGATGCTGTGACGGGGCCGGTAACCTATGATCTGGTGTCCTTGTTAAGGGATTGTTATATTGAATGGCCACGCAAACAGACCGAGGAATGGGTTACAGGATACTATGATTTGGCCATGCAGTCCGGGATATTGCGTGAACAGACAGAACGGCAGTTCATACGATGGTTTGATCTGATGGGCGTGCAGAGGCATCTCAAGGCCGCGGGTATATTTGCGCGTTTGAATTACCGTGATAACAAGCCGGGTTACATGCGCGATGTTCCCCGTACGGTGGGATACATCATTGACGTGAGTGGCAGGTATCCCGAATTGGAAGGTTTGCACAGGTTTATAACAGGCAAACTCGATTTCTAGATTGATTTTCGTACCCTGCAAGAAAAAATTAATTGTTAAGGGTCGTGGGGCTCGCCCTGACAGACGGGGTAGCACCATAACGCATGGGTTCCAGCACCTTATAAGATAAGGGGGAAAATTAGCTGTCACCATATCTTCTTATTTTCTTTCATATCGAGTATCTTGACTGATATGAAAGCCATGATACTCGCAGCTGGCCGTGGCGAACGGCTTCGCCCGTTGACAGACACCACTCCCAAACCACTTGTTCAGGTGGGGGGGCACAGCCTGATAGAATGGCATCTCAAACATCTCGCCGAATCAGGTATCAAGGACATCGTCATCAATATTTCCCACCTCGCCAGTCAGATACGTGATGCATTGGGTAACGGTCAAAAATTTAATGTGAATATTGTCTATTCTGAAGAGCCCGCGGTGGCGCTGGAAACCGGTGGCGGCATATTTCAGGCATTGACGTTGCTGGGGGGTGACCCGTTCGTCGTCGTCAATGGTGATATCTGGACAGACTACCCGTTTTCAGGGTTACATGCTCCCGAGGGTCTTGCGCACCTGGTGCTGGTCGGCAATCCTGCGCAACATCCGCAGGGTGATTTTGTTTTGCAGAATAACCGGGTTTTAGAAAACAGCCACGGAGAACGCTATACTTTTAGTGGAATCGGCGTCTATCGTCCTGAACTTTTTTCAGAATGCAAACCCGGACGTTTTTCCCTGACACCTGTTTTAAGAGAGGCAATGAAAAATGGGCATGTCAGCGGAGAATATTTTGCAGGTCACTGGTTTGATGTTGGAGCACCGGTGCGTCTGCAGCATGTGCAAGACTTCGTTTCAAAAATACAAGAAGGAAGCTGAGTAAGGCATGGGCGAAGAAATCGACACCATCCATTTTACCGATCAGGATTTTGAGCATTATCATCAATGCCTATCGGAAGAAACCCGGTTGTTGTCAGAGTTATTTTTGAGCAGCCGGCTATCATCCTGTCATAATCGTGGAGGTTTTGAGCTGGAGGTCTGGATTGTAGATGAAAATTTTAATCCGATCCCGATCAATGATGCCTATTTACAGGAGCTGAATAGTGAATGGGTTTCACCTGAGCTTTCATTGTTTAATGTCGAACTGAATGGTAAACCGGAAGAACTAAAGGGCAAGGCCCTTTCCAGGTTACAGGTTTCGCTGGAGCAAAGCTGGCAACATTGTTATAAGGTTGCGGGTAAGTTCAATGCGTCACTGATCATGATCGGAACCTTGCCGAGTGTCAATGAAGACCAGCTTGTCCTTGAAAATATGTCACGAATGAAGCGCTATTATGCGTTGAATGAACAGGTCTTTCGACAACGCAAAGGCAAACCCCTGAATCTGGATATTATCGGGCAAGAGCACCTGAAGATCACGCATTACGATGTTATGCTCGAGTCGGCAACAACCTCATTTCAGCTACACTGGCAAATGCCGTTAGAAAAATCAGTGCGTGCCTATAACGCCAGCCAGATAGCTGCCGCTGCGACCGTGGCGGTCTCAGCTAATTCACCGTATTTATTTGGTAAGGACTTATGGGACGAAACGCGCATTCCATTATTTGAACAGTCTGTGCAGGTGGGTGGTTTTGAGGCTGCGGCATTCGGGCCGACACGTCGTGCCGGTTTCGGATCGGGTTATGTGCGGGAGTCTGTCATGGAGTTGTTCCAGGAGAATATCGGACATTATCCTGTCCTGCTACCCATACAGTATCAGGATGCGAAAATAGAGATGAAACACCTGCGGTTGCATAACGGTACCATCTGGCGCTGGAACAGACCCCTGATCGGTCATGATGAGGACGATACGCCACATCTGCGTATCGAACACAGGGTCATTTCGGCAGGACCCACTGTGATCGACAGTATTGCGAATGCTGCTTTTTATTATGGACTGGCCAATTACCTTGCCAACTTGACAGATGCCCCGGAACTGGACCTGCCATTTGCGACTGCACGGGATAATTTTTATGCCTGTGCCAAGTCAGGACTAAAAGGGCATGTTACCTGGCTGGGTGGCAATAAGGGACGCATGAAACAGCTGTTGCAGCAGGAATTGCTGGCTGCCGCCGAGCGGGGCCTGTATCAGATGGAACTGTCGGGGGATGACATCAGTCTGTATATGGGTATTCTGAACGAGCGTGTAGATAAAGGTCAGCACGGTGCCTCCTGGCAAAGACAATACGTAAAAAAACATCACTGTGATATGCAAACACTGACAGCTGCCTACGCAGAACATCAACAAACGGGGGAACCCGTTCATCTCTGGTCATTATAACTGCATGTTGAATATAACAGGACATATTCCAGAGGGATTTCTGGAAACCGACGCGACACAGATGCAGGGGCTGTTGACCGGCCCGACCCTGATACATTTGCAAGGGCGCAGGAAAGAGCCATTGTTTGTCTCGGTTCTGTTGCATGGAAATGAGATTACCGGCTTACAGGCCGTACAGGACTTATTACGAAAATATGATGGCAAGCAACTGCCGCGTGCCATCTCTATTTTTATTGGTAACGTCACTGCGGCATCACAGGGGCAACGTCGACTTGATGGTCAACCAGACTATAACAGGGCCTGGCCGGGAACCGAATATGTCAGTTGTCCGGAAACCATGATGATGCATCAGATCAAGGAAGAAATGCTCCGGCATAATATTTTTGCCAGTATCGATGTGCATAATAATACCGGCATCAACCCGCATTATGCCTGTGTCAACTTTATTGATAATCGATTTCTTTATCTGGCAACACTGTTCAGTCGCACGGTAGTTTATTTCACCCGTCCGCTGGGTGTGCAGGCAGCCTCCTTTGCCGACCTGTGTCCATCGGTAACAATAGAATGTGGTAAAGTCGGTCAGGCCTATTCAGAAACCCATGCGACGGATTTTCTGGACGCGGCACTACACCTTGCAGAAATACCTGTACATCATATACCTGAACATGATCTTGATCTTTTTCATACCATTGCAATCGTAAAGGTGCCTGAACATGCGAAGTTCAGTTTTGGTGGTAATCATTGCGATATTTGTTTTGATAGTGATATTGATCACATGAACTTTCGTGAAATACAGCAGGGGACCCGTCTCGGCAGAATCAGTGGTGACCATGTGTTGCGGTTGGAGGCATGGAACAATGAGGGGCTGAATATTGCGGATGAGGTATTTTATTATGAAAACAATGAAATTCTGACAAGAAAGCCGGTTATGCCATCAATGCTGACCCTCAATGAAAAGGTGATCCGGCAGGATTGCCTTTGTTATCTGATGGAAAGGTACCAAGTGCTGAATAAATAAAAAATCTGATGCAAAGGTGCAAAGGAAATTATTTAGTGGTTGTTAAATTATCACTGCTGCTCCGTTAACTTTATGAAGTACATATAAATGTGAGGACATGGAATCGGCAAGCCTGACCAAGACCGTCTGCCGCACGGACGCGGCAGCCGAGCCGCCATGGATGGCATGTTTTGCGTGTCTTGGTCAGGCTTGCCGGTTTCATGTCCGGATTGCGGGCTAGCCCAAAACGCGTTTGCTACTTACATTTCAGCTATATTCGTCATGGGTTAACGGGGCAGCAGTGATAATTTATTATTTTTTAAGTCGCTCATAGACTTCCGTTTCACTTAAACCGGTAATTTCAATGACCTTGCGGGATGAGGTATTGCCGCGAATGATTTTTACCTGTTTAACCGGCATTGCAAGTACCTTTGCGACTATTTTTTCTACCGCCTTGTTTGCCTTTCCTTTTTCAGGGGGCACCTTGACACATACCTTGAGGGTATCACCCAGCCAGCCCGCTATGCATTCGCGAGATGAACCGGGAACTACCTTTATACTTAATTTCATTACTGTCCCGTTAACTTTTGAATCGAGCATCAATGTGAGGACATGAAACCGGCATAGCCAGATAAAGACCGTCTGCCGCAGGGATGCGGCAGCCGAGCGGCCAGGGATGGCATCTTTTGCGTGTCTTGATCTGGCTATGCCGGTTTCATGTCCGCAATGCCCTGTTTAGCTCAAAACGTGCTTGCCGTTTACGTTTCAACTATATTTGTTACAGGTAAACGGGACAACAGTGGCTTAATTTCATTTTTTAATCAAACATGACGTTGGGATTGGGTTTAAGTAAGCGCCATCAGGATCTTCCCGATTATGACTAACGTTTCTTGATGACTTCCGCAGCCTGTATGTCAGCGTGGTATGAAGATCTTACCATGGGCCCGCTGGCAACCTGGCTGAAACCCATGCCCTTTCCGATGGTTTCAAGTTGACGGAATTCATCTGGCGTAACATAACGCTGCACAGGCAGGTGGCTAAGGCCGGGTTGCAGGTATTGGCCGATTGTCAGCATATTGCAGTCATGCTCACGCAGGTCCTGCATGACCTGTTGTACCTCGTCTATTGTTTCACCCAGGCCAAGCATCAGGCCGGATTTGGCAGGGACATCCGGATAGAGTTTCTTGAATTCCCTGATTAAGCTCAATGACCATTGGTAATCGGCCCCCGGCCGTACCTGTTTGTATAAACGCGGTACGGTTTCCAGATTATGATTAAACACGTCGGGTGGTTGCTTGTTCATAATTTCCAGTGCAATTTTCATGCGCCCGCGGAAATCCGGTACCAGAATTTCTATTCGGATGTCCGGGTTTTGTTTGCGTACCTCATGGATACATTCAATGAAATGACCGGCACCGCCATCACGCAGGTCGTCACGATCGACTGATGTGATAACAACGTATTGCAGGCCCATGGCGCGAATGGTTGTAGCCAGGTTCACGGGTTCACCGGTGTCCAGAGGCAGTGGCTTGCCGTGTGCGACATCACAGAACGGGCAGCGCCGTGTGCAAATGTCACCCATGATCATGAAGGTGGCGGTTCCATGGCCAAAACACTCTCCAAGATTCGGACAAGATGCCTCTTCACAGACGGTATGCAGTTGCTGTTCGCGCAGGATTTTTTTCAGTCGTTG
>DRJK01000072.1 GCA_011052215.1 Gammaproteobacteria bacterium | reverse complement strand
TAGGAGCGGCTTTGTACATGGATGTACTTATGCCGCGGACACAGGGACGTGTAGGAGCGGCTTTGTACATGGATGTACTTATGCCGCGGACACAGGGACGTGTAGGAGCGGCTTTGTACATGGATGTACTTATGCCGCGGACAGTGTCGTGCAGGAACGCCCCTTGATCGTTTATTGTTACTTCAAAAGAATGGCCCTTTGGCCGCTCCTGCCGGGCCAGACGGGTTAATCAGGCATATTCATCAATCAGTGGGCGGGATTGATAACCGGGAGAAACGATGTCTTCATTTTCCAGATAAGCCTGGATGGCCTGCCGTGTATCAGGATCGAGGGCCGACAGGTCCGGGCGCGGCTGGCGGGTACGTTGCTCAAACGTGTATCTGTTTGATGCAGCATCATTGACGGGCTTCCGTTTGTCACGATCCAGTACCTCTCCCTGCAACACCTGCTCACCCGAATCCCCAACATTGCGTTGACGAGAAGGTATATCCGGGTTGACCTCAGGGGCAGGCTGAAGTGCTTGCGGAAACGCAAGACCAGTGTACGGAACTGGATAGACCGAAACTTCCATATCGTCACTCAGTATTTACGGGTCAGATCATGAGTTTATCGATTGATAATAGCATAACTTTAGAAATAACTGAGGCGGCAAGTATGGCTTTTCCCGTTCTACAGATCGCGCCTGTCAGAAAAGGCATGCGAAAGCGTCCCCCCGTCTACATATTCAAGCTCGCCCCCCAGCGGTACACCATGGGCCAGCCGGGTTGCACGCACCCCTCTTTTTCTTGCCATTTCACTGACATAGTGTGCAGTCGCCTCCCCTTCAACCGTTGGATTGGTCGCCAGGATCAGTTCCTTCACCTCTCCCCGATCCAGCAGAAGTGCCAATTTATCCAGCCCCAGTTCATCGGGACCAATCCCGTCCAGTGGTGACAAATGCCCCATCAGGACAAAATAAAGCCCCCTGTGGCCGGTGACCCTGTCGATCATCATGACATCGGAAGGGGTTTCGACAACGCAGATCATAGTATTGTCCCGGGCAGCATTAGAGCAAACGGAGCATATATCTTCCTCGGTCAGGGTACGGCACTGTTTGCAGTGCCCTATTTTCTCTACCGCATCCTTTAATATGGAGGATAGATTCACCGCACCGGGCTTGTTTCTTTCGAGCAAATAATAGGCCATCCTCTGTGCGCTTTTAGGGCCGACGCCAGGCAGGATGCGTAATGCTTCGATGAGATCATCAATGAGGGGAGATAATGACATCCAGATAATTTACCAGGATCAGAACGGCATTTTAAAACCGGCAGGCAATTGCATCCCTGCCGTCATACCGCTCATTTTTTCCTGGGTAGATGCCGTAACCTTGTGAACAGCATCATTGACTGCCGCTGCAATCATATCCTCCAGCATGTCGCGGTCTTCTTTCAGTAAACTGTCATCAATACTGATGCGACTGACTTCATGTTTGCCGTTCATGGTAACACTGACCATGCCACCACCCGACTGACCACTGACCTCAAGCTTTGCTATTTCTTCCTGCGCCTTCTGCATATTTTCCTGCATCTGCTGCGCCTGCTTCATCAAGTCGCCCAATCCACCTTTCATAGTATCCTCACAATAGTTAAACAATAAATTGATAATAAACCGGCTGACCGGTAAATCATTAATCGGAAGGCCGAATCACAGCGGAATCCAGATCAGCATTAAATACCTCCTGGAGCTCCTGTATAAACGGATCATTTTTTATCGAATCAACTGCCTCTTCCTGCTTTTCATTTTTAACACGCTGATGTTGTGCGGCCGGCGTTTCCTGCCTGGACTTTCCTGTTTTGATATCAACACGAACCGTCTCGCCAAAAAAGGAAGATAACGCCTGCTCCAGTCTTTGGCTGGCGCTTTTTGTACAGGTCTGTTCATACACCGGATCCAGTCGTAACCTGATCTGACCTGCCTCGCGACCTTCCATTATACAGTGTGTGGCGAGTTCTTTTGCCATGGCCTTCAACCCGAGAGACTCAACGATATTTGTCCACTCGGAGTCACTGCCCGGTGCGCCGGCACCACTCTTTTGATACTGGCCTGGTGTTTCTGCGCTTTCCGTAACAGTCTTTTCCTTTTCCTCATTTATTATCCCCGACGTTTCACTGGCAGGCGGGGCCACTGTATTTGATACCTGACCCTGATTCCGGCCCTGGCCAACGGGGGCGGGTGTATTCACTTCGTAGGGTCTGAATGCAATCATGCGCAGTAATACCATCTCCAACCCTGCTTTCATATCGGTTGTTAATGGCAAATCGCGTTTACCAATTAATGCAATCTGATAGTATAACTGAACATCTTCAGCCGGTATTGATTGCGCTATCGACAGCACCGCTTCCCGTCCACCCTGGTTCTCATCAATCGCCTCCGGCACCATTTGGGCGACTGCAACACGATGCAACAGCGAAACCAGGTCGGCAAGTACAGACTGATAGTCAGGGGATTTTTCTGCAACACTGTTTACTTCATCCAGAACCTGCGTTGCATTACCTGATATAACGGCACGTAATATTTTTTCAACATGATGTTGTTCTATCGTCCCCAACATATCGTGAACATCGGAAGCTACAACCTTGCCACCACCATATGCAATCGCCTGGTCCAGTAAACTCAAGGCGTCGCGCATACTGCCATCGGCTGCATTGGCAATGGCTAGCACGGCCGGTTTCTCAAAATCGACCTTTTCCTGACCCAGAATATATTGTAAATGTTCAGCAATCAGGTTCAATGGCAATCGCTTGAGGTTGAATTGCAGACAACGTGACAGGATCGTAACCGGAAGCTTCTGCGGGTCTGTTGTTGCCAGCAGAAATTTTACATGTGGCGGTGGCTCCTCCAGTGTTTTAAGCAGGGCATTAAAACTGTGATTGGAGAGCATGTGCACCTCATCGATGAGGTAAACCTTGAAGCGCCCCCGAGTCGGGGCGTACTGGACATTTTCCAGCAGCTCGCGCGTGTCTTCCACCTTGGTTCTGGATGCCGCATCGACTTCAATCAGGTCTATAAACCGGCCTTCATCAATTTCCTGACAGGCACTACAGGTTCCACAGGGCGTGGAACTGATGCCGGTTTCACAATTCAGTGATTTTGCCAATATGCGGCCAATGGTTGTCTTTCCTACCCCCCGGGTACCGGTAAACAAAAAGGCATGATGCAACCGGTCGTTATCAAGCGCATTAACCAGCGCCCTGATAACATGCTCCTGGCCCACCATTTCAGAGAAATCTTTTGGCCGCCATTTACGTGCCAATACCTGATAATTCATACTTGATCTCTTGTTACTCGTCTGTTTTTCCATGAAACTGAATGATCAGGATAACATTTAAGAAGGTGGATTATAAAATATTCAGGATGATTAATTTTATGTTCTTTTTCTTTGTTAACAATAAGTTATAAAATTGTCATGCTTATTATCAGGAAAATTCCCCTGTAAATGGAGGCAACCAGTGCCAGCCACACCCCGGCACCCGAGTCCACTGCTGCCGTTGCTCCCTTCCGGGCCTGGCGGGGTTCACAGATTATCGTCGCGAGGGGACCAACACCGGCCACCATTTCAGCGGCTAATGATAACAGACATGATCCACCCACATCAATTTGACAACAGCAGTCCGGGATACAGCGTACATGCAGAAATAGCAACGCTGGTAACGGAGTTAGTAACAATACACAGGTGTGCCGGACAATCATTGCTGGAACCATGTTTCCCCAGCACACAATTTTTAAACCAACAAGAGAAAGGGGCCGGCAAGGGTTTAATGCTCCGCTGCTTGCAGCGGGGTGGTTTAATTGCCCGGACCTCAAATTCAACCTGAGAAAACAGTGCGAATAGAACTGTTTTTTTACTGTCGAATCCGGTTCAGGTACTGGCGCCAGATATTCAGCGATATCCGTGGATTACCTGTGCCATCATACAATCCCGTATCCTTCCATAATCGAAATAGCTGGGCATTTGCCAGAAACTTGAAATCCGATTCCCAGAAATCATCGTAGTCCCTCGTAAAAAACAGGGTAACGAATTTGGCAGACAGGATATCGGCATCGCTCAGCAAACGTTTGATATAGGTGTTCTGGGCCGCTTCATCCGCTGGTATCAATACAATTGTGTTATTGTTAACGTCAGTAATATCTTCTGCCGGCCAGGCGGTTTCGGCCACAGCAAAAGGCTTGGCAGGCGCCAGATCAGCCAGCGCCGAAAAATAATCGGCAGCCAATAGATTAGGGTCGCTTTGTATGGAATAGGGATAGGCACTGACTGCAATCATGTCCGTATAAGGCAGAATCCGGTTAATTGCGGTAGTCTGGTTGATTACATCGCCGTGAAAATAACCTGTTTGTAAAGTCACGAACACGGGTAGATTCGGATGCACGGCTTTTATTGAAGTATAGACACTCCGGGCCAGGTTTATGAACGCTGGCCATTGACCGGGTCTACTGCTATACAACATATTCGCTTCTATGGCATAAGCAAAGTAGTCCGGTGAAAAGGCATCAATCATATTGAGACAGTGCTGTGTATACGCGGCAATGACATCGACATGATCCAGGGCGTAACCACTCCAGGGTGCAATCAGAGCCTCGTTGCCACCCGCACCCCGATGATCGGCCAACCCGTTACGAAAAAAGTTCAATGGTGTGACCGCCAGGTACAACACATGGCCCACGGGGATCTTGCTTTTTTTATAGGCAATGGAATTAAGAAAATTTGTGTGGTAGGTCGTGAGGTAACGGGTGCCGTTATTGACATTATCCAGTGCCTCGGCCCAGGGCACACCATCATCGAAATGCATGACCGCCATGTCAGCATCGTTTGTGATAACCGTAAATGCCGCATTCACAGCGCTGATAGAATTGGCATGGGGAAAGTCGGTAAACCCCATAGCAAAACTTCTGGCAGGCGTCGTACTGGATCCTCCTCCACCTCCACCGCAAGCAACTATCAGCCCACAAAGTAATGCAACCAATACACTTCGAACCATGATCTTTACCCTGTCTATGCGCCACGCTTGACTAATGAGAAAATCGTGGCTTTCCTGGCAAAATAAATCCTTCTGTTAATACACCCCATAGCCATTGGAATGACGGATAAAATGATTCCGGGCCTTGAATAAGCAATGATACAAATGATTATCATTTATCGCTGATCGCTTTTATTTTTTATTATTTACACACATATAACGTGAACAATTCCTGTACCTGTTTCACAAAATCGAAGAAAGAAGACTCGATTACATGGGGTTTTTAACAAAGTATTGATCCATGTCAGGGAAAGGCATGGGAACATATATGCTGGCAATGTAAATGATTGTCATTTAGCACATGAACGTGCATATGCCGTGAAGTACACGGATGAGCGAGAACGGTCGCCCTGCGGGCGCCGCTGTCGCAACGTGCAAATCGCCTTCCATGGCGATTTGTCGAACCCGGCTTAATATAATCGAGGGTTCAAATCCCTCCTGCTATCAATTGAAAATATAAAAAGGGCCAAAAGGCCCCTTTTATATTTTACCTGGCGGAGAAGGAG
>DRJK01000071.1 GCA_011052215.1 Gammaproteobacteria bacterium | reverse complement strand
GGCTTGCCGGTTTCATGTCCGGAATGATCAATTTAACTCAAAACATACTTGCCACTTACGTTTCAACCACACTCGTCATGGGTTAACGGGGCAACCGCGAAAACAGATAGAAAGTATGGAATTGTAGCGGTATATTCTACCGGATGAATTATTTCAGGACACACTGCCCGGTGCATAACAAGGGAAAAAGAAACCCGGAAAACCTCGTTATTCTGCTTTATTCTTCCCCATCCAGTAACAGTGATACACCATCCATTGCCTGCGTGAAATGCTCCGGGTTGCCTTTACCCAGTTTGATCATCAGGCGTACCTCATTGGCGGAATCGGCATGATGCACTGCATCCTCATAGGTGATATGACCTGCCATGTACAGGTCATACAGATCCTGGTCAAAGATTTTCATGCCATGCTGGGTTGATTTCTTCATGACTTCCTTGATCTTGTGCACTTCTCCCTTACGGATCAAATCGGCCACCAGCGGGGTGTTTATCAAAACCTCCATTACAACCCTTCTACCCTTGCCATCCGGAGTCGGAATCAATTGCTGTGCAAGCAGGGATTTCAGGTTAAGTGACAAATCCATAAACAGCTGACTACGCCGGTCTTCCGGGAAGAAGTTAATGATGCGATCCAGCGCCTGGTTTGCGTTATTGGCGTGCAATGTGGAAATAACCAGATGCCCGGTTTCGGAGAATGCAATGGCATGCTCCATGGTTTCGCGGGTGCGGATCTCACCAATCAGGATGACATCCGGGGCCTGGCGCAGGGTATTTTTCAGGGCCACCTCATAGGAGTCTGTATCAATGCCAATTTCACGCTGTGTGACAATACAGCCACCGTGCTGGTGGATAAATTCAATCGGGTCTTCAACCGTAATGATATGACCGGTACTGTTCTGGTTGCGGTAACTGATCATCGCGGCCATCGATGATGACTTGCCTGTACCCGTCGCACCCACAAAAATAATCAGGCCACGTTTAACCATGCTAAGATTTTTTACGATGGGAGGTAATTTTAACTCTTCTATGGTGGGAATGGTGGTCTCGATTCGCCTTAACACCATGCCGGCAAAATTCCGCTGGATAAATACACTGACCCGGAAACGACCTACACCCGTTTCACTGATAGCAAAATTGCATTCCTTGGTACGATCGAATTCCTCCACCTGTTGCGGAGACATAATACTGTAAACCACTTCCTTTGCCTGGCCCGGTGTCAGGGTGGCCTGGGATACAGGTGTTACGCGTCCATTAATCTTGATCGATGCCGGCATGCCGGCAGTAATAAAAAGATCCGATGCCTTTTTACTGACCATCAGCTTCAGCAGTGCTGTAAAATCCAGTTTCCGTTCTGCCAAGTGAACCCCCGTCGACCTCTACGTTAGTTTAAATATAGCCTGCATCAGGCTATGTCTCTACGCCTTCCACGAACAATATCAGTGGAATATGTCCTTGCTCATGGCCTTTAGCTGTGCATCCTGCTTGCTGACCATGCCTTTTGTAACCAGATCCTGAAGATGCTGATCCAGTGTTTGCATACCGATAGACTGCCCCGTCTGTATGGCGGAGTACATCTGTGCAACCTTGTCTTCACGTATCAGGTTACGAATAGCCGGTGTGCCGATCATGATCTCCCATGCTGCTGTCCTGCCGCCACCAATCTTTTTCATCAATGTCTGGGAAATAACCGCACGCAGCGATTCAGATAACATGGACCGGACCATGTCTTTTTCACCGGCAGGGAAAACATCAATAATACGGTCAATGGTCTTGGCGGCCGAGCTGGTATGCAATGTACCGAATACCAGGTGCCCGGTTTCCGCCGCCGTCATCGCCAGGCGAATGGTTTCAAGGTCTCGCATTTCACCCACCAGGATAATGTCCGGGTCTTCACGCAATGCCGATCGCAAGGCCTCACTGAAACCCAGTGTGTCACGGTGGACTTCACGCTGGTTCATCAGGCATTTTTTACTCTGGTGAACAAACTCGATCGGGTCTTCGATGGTCAGAATATGGGCAAAGTCATTTTCATTCAGATAATTAATCATCGCCGCCAGGGTCGTGGATTTACCTGAACCCGTCGGCCCGGTTACCAGTACCAGCCCACGGTGATTGTCGGTTATGGTTTCAAAAGTTTTCGGACAACCCAGGTCTTCCAGTGTCAGTATATTGGATGGAATGGTACGAAAGACCGCTCCCGCTCCACGATTCTGGTTAAAGACGTTGACACGAAAACGTGCCAGCCCCGGAATTTCAAATGAAAAATCCGTTTCCAGAAATTCTTCATAATCCTTGCGCTGCCTGTCATTCATGATGTCATAAATCAGTCCGTGAACGGTCTTGTGGTCCAGCGCCGGGACATTGATTCGGCGAATATCACCATCAACACGGATCATGGGAGGCAGTCCCGCTGACAAGTGCAGGTCAGATGCATTATTTTTAACAGAAAAGGCAAGCAATTCTGCAATATCCATTAAACTCTCCTAAATTATTTATTATTTCCTAGTTCAATATCGGGTTTTTGGCTTAATTTCTTTAACAAAAGCTGCGAAAATCAGTCAATAATCTCAATTGCAATTCCAAGCCTAGATACCATGCCAGAAATAAGCCATCACCTGCAACAGGTTTATCATGAAATTCTTCTTTATGAACAAGAATTTGGCAGAAAACCCGGGGTCGTCAAACTGGTCGCTGTCAGCAAGGCCCAGCCCTGGAGCCGTTTGTTTGAAGTGCGTAAATGTGGCCAAACATTATTTGGCGAGAGCTATCTTCAGGAGGCCCTTGAGAAAATCGACAGACTCAGGGACATGGGTATAGAGTGGCATTTCATCGGACCTGTGCAATCCAATAAAACACGTTTGATTGCTGAAAACTTTGACTGGGTTCACAGTATCGATCGTATCAAGGTTGCCCAACGCCTGAGCCTGCAAAGACCCGATAATCTGCCTCCGCTACAGGTTTTGATACAGGTCAACACAAGTAACGAAACAAGCAAGTCCGGCTGCTCTTTTTCTGCCATACCGGAACTGGCAAAACAGATAAAGAGCCTGCCGGGGCTGCAACTAAGGGGGCTGATGTCGATACCCGCATCCAGCAATGAATTCAGCGAGCAACGCAAACCGTTTCGAAAGTTGAAAGCGACCTTGCGTGAGCTAAACCGGTCGGGATATGAACTGGATACACTCTCCATGGGTATGAGCAGGGATATCAGGGCCGCCATTGCGGAAGGGGCCACCATGGTGCGGGTCGGGACTGCAATATTTGGCGGGCGTGCCAGTAAACCCTGACAACGACCCTTGCAGAAATGCGGGCTAGCCACCCGGCTCCATCTTTGGTTAATATAGGTCAGCAAGATAACCAGGCAGGTAAAATTATGCGCAATACCCGAATCGGTTTCATTGGTGGAGGAAATATGGCTGCCAGCCTCATTGGGGGCCTGGTTGCCGATAACTGGTCAACCGATCAAATTTATGTGGCAGAACCCGATGAAGGTTGCAGGGAATCACTGAGCAGTCGTTTTTCCATTCATACCAGTCATGACAACCATTCGGTCGTTATGGCCTCTGACATTCTTGTTCTGGCCGTCAAGCCACAGGTCATGCGGGACGTCACAACAAACCTTGCAGAGGCCGTGCTCCGGAAAAGGCCCCTCGTTGTTTCAATAGCGGCCGGTGTGCGTATGGTCGACCTCTCTCACTGGCTCGGAGACTATCTGTCCCTGGTGCGCTGCATGCCCAACACCCCCGCCCAGGTTGGCAGTGGGGCAACGGCCTTGTATGCAGACCCATCGGTCGATAATGCAGGTCGTGATATGGCTGAAACCGTGATGCGTGCTGTCGGCCTGGCCCTGTGGGTCGATAATGAGTCACAAATCGATGCCGTCACCGCCTTGTCGGGCAGTGGCCCGGCCTATTTCTTCTATGTCATGGAGGCCATGGAGCAAGCCGGGATTGAACTCGGGCTTTCCCGGGAAACGGCCAGGCTGCTGACATTACAAACCGCTTTCGGGGCATCGAAAATGGCCCTGGAAAGCAGCGACAGCCCGCGTGAATTGAGAAAGAAGGTCACATCACCCGGGGGTACAACTGAAAGTGCACTGACTGTTCTGAAGGAGGGACAGTTCAAGAAACTGTTTGCACAGACGCTAAATGCAGCATGTGAGCGTTCAAAAAAACTCGCAACAAAACTGGGGCAATATACCGATGAATAGTTATTTTTCTGAAGCCGGACTCTTTCTGATTGATGTTTTTTTCAGTTTTTTCATCCTCATGGTGATGTTGCGTTTTATACTGCAATGGGTCCGCGCTGACTTCTACAACCCGATATCACAGTTTATTGTCAAACTGACCAACCCTGTTCTGAAGCCTTTCAGGCGACTCATCCCGGGCCTCGCGGGCATTGACATGGCATCTATCGTGCTGATGTTAACCCTGAAGTTTATTGCTGTCCTGCTGACTTTCGCCCTCAGTGGCCTGCCGTTGCACATCCTGATCGTCCTGATACTGAGTATCACCGGACTGATCAAGCTCGCGCTCTATGTCTTTATTTTTGCCATCATCATCATGGCGGTGGCGAGCTGGATAGCTCCGGGTGCCCACAGCCCTGTTCTGGGCCTGATCGACCAGATCATAGCACCGCTCATGCGACCGATACAGAGATGGATAAAACCGGTCTCCGGCATGGATTTTTCACCATTGATAGCCCTGCTCATCCTCAATCTGATCATAATCGCCGTGCCTCATCTTCAAAACGGGCTGCTCAGCCTGTTTAAATAAACAGCCACAACGGGTGTTTCCTGCAGTCGACCAGGGGTGTTCCTGCTGGCCCCGGCCTTTTTATCCGGCAGGTTTGTCGACCGGTCGATGCTTTTAAAACAGGCCGAATAATCAGTCAGGCTTTAATTACTATCTATTTCATATGCTTACTTGCTTTTTTCCATTTTCCGGCCTTGCTCTTATATCTAAAGAGTTACCCCCGCCGGTCGATACTTAAATGTAGTTAACTACTAATTATAAAAGCCGGTAAAAATCTATGATGGCAGAAAACCAGTTCAAACAACAAATCGAAGCCTATGACAACTGGAAAAATGAACTCATCGAGTCAATTGAGGCCTTTAGCCAATGGATGAGCGATCAGGGTCTGGATGAAGACAACGAAACCGCGCTCCGTATCTACGAAGCGCTGGAAGCCCTTAAGAATGATCGGCTGAATCTGGCCTTTGTTGCAGAGTTCTCCCGGGGTAAGACCGAACTGATCAACGCCATTTTTTTCTCGGACTACAAACGTCGCCTGCTACCGTCAGAGGCCGGACGCACGACGATGTGCCCTACCGAGCTTTTTTATGACAGGAAAACTGAAAGGTCCTATCTGAAATTACTCCCCATAGAAACACGGCTTGAAGACAGCTCTATCCAGGAATACAAGGAAGATCCGGTTCAATGGACACAGATCCCGCTGCCCATTGATTCTCCGGACGATATGCAGAAAATACTACAGGAAATCGTACAGATAAAGGAAGTAAGCATAAAAAAAGCCATTCAACTCGGCCTGTTCAGAAAGGAAATGCACCCCAATCTGGCAGAGGATGCCGACCCGGAAACGACAACTATAGAGATCCCGAAATGGCGTCATGCCCTGATCAGCTTCCCTCACCCGCTCCTGCAACAGGGACTCGCCATTCTGGATACCCCCGGGCTTAATGCTCTGGGCTGTGAACCCGAGCTGACCATGAGCATGATTCCTGCAGCACAGGCGATCCTGTTCATACTGGCAGCGGATACCGGTGTCACCCACAGCGATCTTGATATCTGGCAACAACATATCAATAAGGCCAGAAGAAAGGATTCCAGAAATGTTGCCGTTATCCTCAACAAGATTGATACGCTGTGGGATGAACTGAAAAGTAAAGCGGAAATTGAAAACACTATCCATGAACAGACCCTCAAGACCGCCAGGATGCTGGGCATCGATGACAATCTGATTTTTCCGGTTTCTGCTCATAAAGGCCTGCTTGCCAAAATAAACGAGGATGAACTGCTGCTGCATCGAAGCCAGCTGGATCCACTCGAAAAGTTCCTTGGAGAAGTTGTTATACCGGAACGTGGATCGATACTGAAGGATGATATCGTTGACGGAATCGGTTCCATTATTTCCGGGCACAGGGACACACTTGCCATACGAATGGATACAGTAAACAAACAACTCAACGACCTGCGAAAACTCAATGGCAAGAATGTCGATGTCATAGTGCAGTTAATGAAACGCACCCGTATGGAGCAAACTGAATACAGCAAACATATTGACGGTTTCAAATCCAGTAGTGGCCTGCTTATTCGCCAGGTCAGGACACTCAAGACCATTCTCAATATTCCAAAGATGGATGAAATCATCAGGGAAACACGAAAATCCATGGTTGGCAGCTGGACAACCAATGGCATGAAAAAAGCCATGAAAGACCTGTTTAGTGAAGTACATGAAATGACAACAAGGGCCTCTGAAGAAGTCGACATACTGCACAGACTGGTCACCGCTGTGTACAGGAAATTTCATGATACGCACGGTCTCAATGTTGAAAAACCCAGGGCATTCAAGGTCAAGAAATATCTGGTTGAACTGGATAACCTCTATATCGAGGCAGAAAAATACAGAAAAAGTCCCAAGTCAACGATGTCTGAGCAGAGTACTGTCGTACGGAAATTTTTTATTCAAATGGTCAGTCAGGCGCGCAACATCCTGTTTCAGTCCAATGACGACCTCGATAAATGGCTAAACAACGCCATGCGACCACTTGCCGTTCGCATAAAGGAAAAAAAGAATTCCATCGAAAAACGTCTGCTGACGTTACGAAAAATCAATGACTCGAAAGGCAGTGTAGAGGGAAAATTGAGCGAGCTTGAAGCCGAACATGCTGAACTCAAAATCCGTCAGGATGAACTTGAGACGATATACTCACAACTGACAGGGGCCTGACCGACCGATTGCAGACCTCCGGTTTTCACCTGTATGCATAAGATCCCGGGTTTTACAGGTAAATAGTATAGGCCATATACACGCCAAATCCGATGACGGTCATCCCGGCAAGTTTTCTCCAGACGGGTCTGCGTAGAAAAGTCTGCAAACCGATACCGAGCGCACCCAGTGAGATCATCGCCGGCAAGGTGCCCAGGCCAAAGCTCAACATCAGGATACCACCGTGGACTGCGTCACCTGCGGTAGTACTGTATATCAGGGCACTATACACAAGACCGCAGGGCAGCCACCCCCATATACCACCCAGTACAAAGGCGGATCGCAGATTGCGTATCGGGATAAAACGCCGTCCAACAGGTTCAAGATAAACCCATAATCGGCTGCCCACCTTTTCCAGGCGTGTCAGAACAGGCCACCATCCACCCAGATAAAGCCCCAATAACAACATAAAAATACTGGCAAAACCCTTCAGGATGAGTTGCAGGTGGTTTAAATCAACAAAACGGGATGATAATGCTGTAACCCCACCTGCCATCATCCCGGCCAGCGTGTAACTGGTAAGCCTGCCCAGGTTATACATTAATACATAAGGAATGTTTCGTGACTTTTTCGCAACAACGGGTTGCGTTCCCAATGATAATGCACCCACGATACCGCCACACATGGCTGAACAATGCGGCGCGCCCATCAGGCCCAACAGAAAGGCCGATATCCAGGTAAATTCATCCATAACAATCCTGCTGCTTAACTGTTAGTCCGGTATAAGGCATATTGTGTTAATAACGATATTCATTATATAACCTGCAAAGATAACCATAGTTTTCATATTTGTAAATTAATCACGGTTGTCCCGTTAAGCCATGACGAATGTAGCTGAAAAGTAAGCGGCAAGTGCGTTTCGGGCTAACCCATAGTCTGGATATGGAACCGGCACACCTGATCAAGACACACAAAACAGGCCATCCATGGCGACCCGGCTGCCGCATCCGTGCGGCAGATGGTCTTGATCCTGCTTACCGGTTCCATGTCTTCACATTGTTATGTGCTTTATAAAGATAACGGGACAGCAGTGTAAATTAATAATAATTATTGATATCAGATTACGCACACACAAGCAAAATACTGGCCAGCATAAGTTCATTTCATGCTTATATAATAGTTTTTAACGAACATCAAAAGAATTTAAAAAAACTTGATATAAACAAGTACAGGTGTTATAAATCAAATCAGTGAGTTTTTTCGTTTTATAGCTGTTTTGCAGGTATAAACATCATAATTATTATCCAACTGGAGAGAAGTATGGCCACAAAGAAAAAGGTAAAAGCGAAGGCTGCGGCGCCAAGAGTCAAAGCTATCAAGGAACCTATGACCAAATCTGCAATGATGTCTGCCCTTGCAGAAAAAACAGAGTTAACCAAGAAAGAAGTAACCGCAGTAATGGATGCCCTGACAGAAATCATTAACGGGCACATCAGAAAAGGTGCCGCCGGCACATGTACTATCCCTGGCTTGATGAAAATCAAGACGGTTCGCAAACCGGCAAGAAAAGCACGTAAGGGTATCAACCCGTTTACCGGTGAGGAAACCATGTTCAAGGCCAAGCCCGCAAGTACGGCTGTAAAGGTATTACCATTAAAGAAAATGAAGGAAATGGCCAACTAGAATTTACACATAACGACACTGCTTTTATGTAAATAATTCAAATCTTGTAAATTATAAAGCCGGTGCAGGTTCTGCACCGGCTTTATAATTTACCCCCCATATCAATATGAGAAATACAAAAACAAATAACAGGTTACTGATAATAAATGTATTTTTACTTTCAGTACTTTGCCTGAATGCACTCGCAGGCGAGATAGAAGATTCCGTAAGGCTGGCCAACCTGCCTTCAACCACCGACAAACAACTTGCACGACTATCACGTCACCACAATTGGCAGGTGCGCCAGGCCGTTGCCATGAACCGCAAGGCCTCCGATGTTGTTCTTTTTACACTCTCGGAAGATAACAACAGAAATGTGCGAATTGCCGTGGCAACCAATCTGGGTACTAACGAAAAAATACTGATGAAACTGGCTCATGACAGGGAGACACAGGTTCGCAGTGTCGTTGCCCGATTTGAATATGTCACAGCAGCAATACTGGCATACCTGTCGCATGACAGAGACCCGGACATCCGGCTGGAAGTTGCACGCAACTGGAATATAGACCTGAAAACACTTCATGAACTCCAACAGGATGAATTTAATGAGGTGCGTAACATGGCCACCATGTCCATCGCGGGCAGGAATTCAAAATAGCTTTATGCTGCTGTCCCGTCCAGTTGTATGAGACACATATAAATGTGGGGACATAAAGCAGGTAAGCCATAACAGCTTTATTGTAATTTTATTCTACCGACACAGTACGTTCAGCCGCCCAGGACCGCAGTTGCTGGATTTTTTCAGCCATCACCACGGACAATGGACGGCTACTGGCCAGTTCATTCAGAATATGTTCCATCGATAAGCCCTTTTTTTCTGCATAGGACACATAGAGGGCTGCAACAATGGCCTGTTCAATTTCTGCGCCCGAAAAACCCTCGCTGGCAGCAGACAATACCTTCGGATCAAACCCTGAACTATTCATGCCACGTTTTTGCAAATGAATGGGAAAAATTTCACTGCGTGTTTTACTGTCTGGCAAGTCAACAAAAAATATCTCATCAAACCGCCCCTTTCGTATTAACTCGGGGGGTAATGTATCAATACCATTGGCCGTGGCCACCAGAAAGACCATTTTATTGTTCTCAGCCATCCATGTCAGCAACGTCCCCAGTACGCGTCGTGATGTCCCGCCATCATTATCACCCGTTGCCAACCCCTTTTCTATTTCATCAATCCACAGGACACAGGGTGACATAACCTCAGCGGTATGAAGTGCCTGGCGGAGGTTTTTCTCTGACTCACCAAAAAACTTGTTGTACAATACGCCAAAATCCAGCCTGAGCAGCGGAACAGAAAATATACCTGCAACGGCTCTGCACATCAGGCTTTTTCCGCATCCTTGTACCCCCAACAGCAGGATACCTTTTGGACTCTCAAGACCGTGACCACTCCTGTTATTCTGAAAAACGATTTTACGCAGTTCCAGCCAGCGTTTCAGCCTTGACATGCCGCCAACATTCGAAAATTCTTGTGTGTCGTATTCAAATGACAATAATCCATCCTGATTAAGCAGCTCATACTTGGCAGACATTACCTCGGACAGATCGGATTCTGTTATCGCACCGTCATCAAATATGACCTTCCTTGCAAGCCTGCGGACATCACCCGTGGATAATCCACCAAGATTTCTGACCAATGCATCCAGGGTCTTGTTGTCTGTCGATACTTTCCTGTTATTATTTTTTGTTGACCAGGCAAAGGCCTCGTCCTTGATAATCTGCAACAGCTTGCCGGCATCGGGTAACTGCAGCTCGAACTGTGCCGACAATTTACGTAAATCATCCGGAATATCAATTTCATGACTGACAAAAACAAGATGATGGCCGGTTTTATAATATGCCTGTGCTATTTCCTTTATCAGGCGGGCATTAACCGGGTCTTCGAGAAATGGATGGAAATCAAGCAGGATATAAATCCCTTCATCGGGGCTCGCCTTGATATGCCTTAAAACCTGAAGGGGTTCAACAAGGCCATCAGTCTGCCCCATGTTCAGGTCGATACGCCCCAACCCCTCTGTCACGGTCCATGAATAGAGTGGCTTATTCAGTCTGAATATAATTTTTTTCAGCATATCCAGCACCCTGATTTCCTCATGGGTCTGGATGACGATAATTGGAATTCTCGACTGAAAAATCAGCTCCAGATCTTTCTGGTCACCCATTTTTTACTCCTGACAGCAAACATGCTGATGAAAAGATACGTGAATCCACAACTCTTTTCCAGCCTGATTACCCTCTTTGTATAACGCCCCGGCGGGTACAGATTCAGCGATACAATATTATTGGCAAACCCGGTAACTATAAACTAAAAATACATTGTTCCGGATGTCGATTCGGGCTAACCCGCAATCCGGACATGAAACCGGCAAGCCTGATCAAGACCGGCTGCTGCACGGACGCGGCAGCCGAGCCGCCATGAACGGCATGTTTTGCGTGTCTTGATCAGGCTTGCCGGTTTCATGTCCCCACATTGTTATGTACTTCATAAAGTTAACGGGACAACATTGAAATGTTATCAATATTCGCAGGCATTAGCGGCTATTTCTTTACACACCGTAACGGCAGGGTCCATTCAGGTCTCACTGTGTGAAGTGGTGGTTTATCCGGCTTTAATTATAAAATTGTTTGCTAACGTATTTCATCGATCGTATATTTCCTGGAGTAGATACGCGGCGTAATCAAACCGTAACCCTGCTGTTGCCAATGCACCAGCTCAGTCATTGATGAAGGAATAATCTCAACAAAATCGTAGAAATCATCTTCCTTATAGTCAAAATCCTTCACTGCCTGGGCACATACCTTGAACTTTACACCCAGACTGACGTAATACCTGATACGATCAACTACCGGTTTGTATTTTTTTTCATTCTTCCTTGCCAGTGTTACCAGCTCTGTCCCGTGAATCATAACGATGGCCTCCAGAAACTCGGGGGCCTCGCGATAAGGCGGATTCATCAGGGTGTTTATCCATGACCGGACCCAGAACAGTGCCGGTCCTATTTTACCCGGTTCATCAAAATAAAAATCGAAAATAACCTTCTGTTCCTTGTATGGGGTAAAATTGAATTTCTGCTCCGCATTGGCAGCACAAATGATACCCAGTGAGAGTATCCCTGTTATTAATAACCTGGCCTTCATCGCATCACCTTTCCAGAGAATAAAGTATGACTACCCCTGATTCACATGTAGAATATACATTATTATAATTTTGGATAACCTGATATGAAATGGCTGAACAAGATACCCCTGCCCCTTTTGCTGTTTATTGCCATCTTCCTCGGCATGGCGCCATTTCCTGCCGAACCGCAGCCGCACTTGCTTGAAAAACTGGGAATGCTGGCAAATGGTCTGTTAATAAAACCTGTCGACATCTTTGACCTGTTCCTGCATGGAATACCTTTGACTATACTATTGGTAAGAATAACCCGTCTTGTAATTAATTCCAGTCAGAACTCAACGACTGTGGACTAAAAGTCCACAGGTTGTTTTCAGGGTGATTGAAAGTCACCTCACTACAAAATACACCGTGACAAAAATACCCTGTCCGCTATGCTCACCGGGGAAAGTAAATTACTGATAGCTGTACCGAAGGTGTTGTGGTCGATAGCAACCTTTCTGTATTTTACACTGGTTTACAGGTTACCTGGCTGAAACCAGGCCATCACAACCATGCTGGATATCACTGTTCCTGAGGTTCTTTAATACCACTATCGACTGAATAAAACCGTTGTCCGCCGAGACCTGCCACCAACGTGTTGCCTCACAAATATCTGCTTCAACACCCTTGCCTTCCAGATACATCATGCCCAGATTATATTGTGCTGTAGAATCACCATTTTTTGCAGCCAATCTCCACCAGTACACACCCTCTTCCATGTTTATTTTAACCCCTTTACCCATGATGTAGATCAGACCGAGGTTGTACTGTGAATTAATATTGCCCTGTAAGGCCGATTTTTTCATCCAGTAAATTGATTTTTTTATATTCTGCGTTATACCTTCTCCGGTTGCATAGGCAATAGCAAGATTATACTGTGCATCGGTATGGCCCTTTTTGGCCGCTTTTTGATACCACATCGCTGACTGTACATGATCTTCCTCAACCCCGATACCGGCATCAAACATGATAGCAAGATAGTACTGTGCACTGACATGACCGGACTTGGCCAGATCCATAAAAATGACGGCTGCTGATTTATAATCGGAGGCCTCATAGGCCTCAACGGCTATCTCGAACTTGTGGTAGGGGTTTTTTATTCTCTCTGATTCCAGAATAAAGTGGTCAGGGATCGCTGTACTGAAATCTGCCTTCATGATCTTGGCGTGGGCATTCCAGCTAAACAGGGACAAGATAAAGACCGTCATGAAAATAACATGAAACCTGGTATCAAATGATAATCTGTTTAACATATCCCACCACATTGACGGCCTTGCCTGGTCAAACTATCGACCATATTGCAGGGGTACTTTAGTGAGATATCCCTATTGCAGGTATATTATCGGTTAATCCACATGCTTATGATGATTTTGTAAAATATAGTTTCCTCTATTTTCAGTATGGTTTAACAGATATTTTGGGCAGTTTAAATATAATCGTGGCCATGGACCACTCCTGTGTATCCATGTGTTTTCAACAGAAATGCTTCCATGTACAAATCCGGGGAGCGATCCTTGACCGTGAAATCCTTTGATCTCCATCACTTGCCAGATTCCACTGAGCCAATGCGGTTCATAACAATGGTCTTCAGGTCATTCAGTTTGCCGTGAAAAAAATGACCGGCCCCGGGCAGACCAACCACATCAATATTGGAAAACTGCCTTGCCCATTCAAGTACCTTACCCGCATCCACGACTTCATCCTGCTCACCCTGAATCAGCAGCCATTCACAGTTGGGCCCCTGTATGGAGGTGAAATTAAAAATACTGACCGGCGGTGCAACCGTGACAAGCATGGACGGCAGAAGTGCTGCTGTGGCCTTCAGTGAAATAAACGCACCGAATGAAAAACCCGCCAGACACAACTCCAGTCCGGGAAACTGTGATCTCATCCAGTTAACAACGGCCCTGAGGTCATCCGTCTCGCCTTCGCCTTCATCATACTGACCATCACTCTCCCCCACACCACGGAAGTTAAATCGTGCTGTGATCATGCCCAACTCATAAAACGTCCTGTCGAGGGTGTGAACGACCTTGTTTTGCATGGTGCCACCATACAAGGGATGCGGGTGACTGATAACCACAATGGTATTGCGAATTCTGTTATCAGGAATACTGATGCAAGCCTCGACATTACCACACGGGCCGGGAATCAATACTTTTCTGTTTTTACCGGGAGCATATTTTTCTTCAGGGATTGTCATTGATTATGAAACCCCTGATCTTGCCTGGCAACAATTCTATAATATGAAAAATGTGTATCATTGGTTCGATATGTATCAGCATTTCTATTCATAAACCAAATTAATGCAGAGGACACAGAGGCTTGGAGTGAAATCACAGTAATGTTATAAGGTGTCCTGTAAATACTATAATTTATCACTGTTGTCCCGTTAACTTTATGAAACACATATCAATGTGAGGACATGGAACCGGCAAGCCTGATCAAGACCGTCTGCCGCAGGGATGCGGCAGCCGAGCCGCCATGGATGGCATGTTTTGCGTGTCTTGATCAGGCTTGCCGGTTTCATGTCCGGATTGCGGGTTAGCCCAAAACGCACTTGCCATTTACATTTCAACTATATTCGTCATGGGTTAACGGGACAGTGATAAATTATATCGTTTTTACACTAAAGGATTTTCTCTGCGCCTCTGTGTCTCTACGTCCCCCGCATTATCCTTACCGGGCCTTATAACCGAATTCACCTGCTATCGCGGATTGCCTGGCAATAAATTTTGCCTTTTCTATATTCCCTTTTTTCAGACTGTCCTGAAGTTTTTGCACCAGTTTTTTCATATTGCCAACCAGTAACGTCACTTTACCGGGGGTTCTTTTCTCAAGTATATGTTTCATTTTTTTCGTCAGTTGATTGTAGGTTTCTACAAACCTGTTGAATTTCACAATGTCTTCACTGAACAGTTTCAAGGCGCTTTCATGCTTGAGAGCCCTGCCGGATTTGTGCCATTTTCTATTTAATTCATCTTCGGTCATTTGGCCATTATCGAGTTTTGTTCTGTCTGATTTTGCCAATTCACCTTCCCTGGTCAGGCTGGTGCTTTCACGATCGAGACTTTTCTTCCAGCTGTCCAGTTTGTCCAGCATGGCCATCAGTTTTTCCAGTTGCTGGTATTGTACCATTAATACCTTGACCAGATTCTCAATAGCAAATGCATCTTTTGGATCACCCAAAAAACGCTCTGCGGAAACCTGTGAAACAGGCATTGCAAAGGCGAGTATGAACAGAAAATATTTGCAGAAAATATTATTCATTTGCCGGAATAATAGCCAGTGGGGAACCGATTATAAGCTGAATATGGCTATGAATTATAGCGACGGCAAGTAACCCGGCTTACCCGTCAGACTTCAAGCCCGCTATCAGCAGATTTTCGATTATCCAGGAACCAGTCTGTATAATGTTTTAAATCGAGCCAGTTCCATTCCTGACAATCGACACTGATCTGATGGCCATCCTGATACTCCAGCAATATAAGTGATATTTCACCATGACTGTAAATGAGATACCTTACCTTGATCAATTGCCCCGTCAAATTAACATAATATTTACCCGGGACCGGTTTCTGCTGATTCTCCATGGACCCCTCCGGTTTCATCGCTATGATTAAACACAAACAATTTCCTGTTACAATACTATCCGCACTTGGAATCACCACAACTCAAACACGTCATACAACCATCCATCTGGATAACCGCCTTTGTCTGGCATTTACTGCATAACTGTGCGCCATCCGGAAAATCGCTGCTGGCTTTTCCATCTGCCTGCCGGGTCATGGAATCATACTGGGCACGCTTTTCCTCAACCAGTTTCTTCTGGTGCTCATCGAGTGTGTCGTCTTTCAACAGGCCAATCATACGTAAATGGCACTCTATGGCATCACCAATTTCTGCTACCAGTGACGGCATGTATTTTCCACCTTTTTTGAAATATCCCCCGCGCGGGTCAAATACCGAACGTAACTCTTCTGCCAGAAAGGTAACATCACCACCCTTTCTGAAAACCGCCGAGATGATTCTTGTTAATGCAACAATCCACTGAAAATGGTCCATATTTTTTGAGTTAATAAATATCTCGAACGGACGCCTTAGTTCGTGCTCCGTACCCGGATTCAGAACGACATCGTTGATTGTCACATACAGGGCATGTTCGGATAATGGTGTTTTTATTTTATAGGTTGAACCCAGCAGCATCTCCGGACGTTCAAGCTTTTCTGTCATGTGTACTACATTGGATTTGGCCTCAGCGGCCTGTTCAACTTCCTGTGCAGTGACCTTCTCTTCGGGCTCTTCTTCCCTGACGACTCCATAATCCACAATCTTTTTTTCAATCTTGATCGGCATTTTTCTCTCCTGATCTGTATTTTCCTGTTCGTTCCGGCTGTTGTCAGAATTTACCGTAATAACCTTCTTTCAGGGCATCATACAGGTTGGCTGCGGTATGCACTTCACCGTCATAGTCGATCTCTTCGTTCCCCTTGAACTCGACAACCGAACCATCTTCCAGTGTGAAACTGTAGGTTGTACTCTCAAGATCCTTTTCCTTGACCAGCACACCCTGGAATGCCTCGGGATTAAAACGAAATGTAGTACACCCTTTAAGCCCCTGATCATAGGCATACATATAAATATCCTTGAAATCCTCATACTCGTAATCAGTCGGTACATTGGCTGTCTTGGAAATAGAGGAATCGACCCATTTTTGCGCAGCGGCCTGCACATCGACATGTTGTTTTGGATGAATATCATCCGCCGATATAAAGTAATCCGGTAATTTTTCGCCTTCCTTGTCACTGAACGGCATGGCGTTGGCATTAATCAGTTCACGATAGGCCAGTAACTCGAAGGAAAATACATCGACCTTTTCCTTGGTCTTTCTACCTTCACGAATAACGTTACGCGAATAGTGATGGGCAAAGCTCGGCTCGATTCCGTTACTGGCATTGTTCGCCAGTGATAGCGAGATAGTACCGGTCGGTGCAATCGAACTGTGATGGGTAAACCGTGAGCCTGTATTCGCCAGCTCTTCGGCCAGCCTGCCGTCAACTGCCGCTACCTGCTGCATGTAACGGCTGTACCGGGCGTGCAATACTTTGCCCTTGACCTTGTCTCCAGCCTTGTGGCCATCAGCCGTCATCTCGGGGTGTTTCCTCAGCATTGCCGGTGTAACAATAAACTCCTCTTCCATGATAGGTGCAGGACCTTTTTCCTTTGCCAGCTCCAGCCCCGTCTGCCAGCCTGTCATTGCCAGTTCGCGGCTCACACGTTCGGTAAATTCCAGCGACTCGTCCGAGCCATAACTCATTTTAAGCATGATCATGGTCGAACCGAGGCCCAGGAAGCCCATGCCGTGTCGGCGCTTGCGTATGATTTCGTTACGCTGCCCTTCCAGCGGCAGGCCATTGATCTCGACCACGTTATCGAGCATACGCGTGAAGATGGCCACGGTATCATTGAATTCTTTCCAGTCAAAGCTTGCCTGGTCGGTGAATGGGTCAGTGACGAATCGCGTCAGGTTGATCGAACCCAGTAAGCAAGACCCGTATGGGGGCAATGGCTGTTCACCGCATGGATTGGTCGCACGAACGTCCTCACAAAACCAGTTATTGTTCATCTCATTGACCTTGTCAATCAGGATAAAGCCGGGTTCTGCATAATCGTATGTGGATGACATAATGGTATCCCACAGGCGGCGTGCGCGGATCGTTTTATACACCTTGCAGGCAACCAGCCCTTCATCATTAACCTTATAGCCTTTTTTTATTGGCCATTCACGCCAGACAACCTGCTCCGGATTATTCAGATCCAGTGCATTCTCCTGTTTGTCGATAGGGAAAACCAGTTTCCAGTCCAGATCACCCTTGACTGCCTTGATGAATTCATCGGTAATCAGCAGTGACAGATTAAACTGACGCAAGCGCCCGGCTTCCCGCTTGGCACGGATAAAGTCCAGCACATCGGGGTGGCCGATATCAAACGTCGCCATTTGTGCGCCACGCCGGCCGCCGGCACTCGATACGGTAAAGCACATCTTGTCATAGATATCCATGAAAGAAAGCGGGCCTGAGGTGTAGGACCCCGCACCGGCCACATAGGCCCCCTTTGGCCGGAGGGTAGAGAATTCGTAGCCGATACCACAACCGGCCTTCAGTGTCAGACCGGCTTCATGGACCTTTTCGAGGATATCGTTCATGGAGTCCTGAATAGAGCCCGATACCGTACAATTGATCGTGCTGGTTGCCGGCTTGTGTTGCCGGGCACCTGCATTGGATATGATGCGTCCGGCGGGGATGACACCTCTTTTCAATGCCCACAGAAACTTTTTACTCCATTCCTCGCGCTTTTCCTCTGTCTTCTCAACTTCAGACAGGGCGCGTGCAACACGCGTATAGGTATCATTGATGGTCTCATCAAGGGCCTGTCCGTCTTTGGTTTTTAATCGATATTTTTTGTCCCAGATATCCAGCGATGCTGACTGGAGCTCTATGCCTGAAACACCCTTGCTTACAGCCTTCAGATGAGCGGATTTCATAGACCCGACATTCCCCCGTTATTATAATTAGTTATAGTACCTGGCCCCATGCAATGTATACGGGGAAAGGTAATAAAATCGCATATTTAGAGTAAATATAACACTGAAAACACAATATATTGTGTATTTAATGTAGCTTAGATACAAGGCTGCCGACTGTCAATACCATAATTCAAATAAAAATGTTTCTCATCCCGGCATAATTTAAGTACATAATAATATACGTAAATAATGGATTTTTAGAAGCTTCTGAAATCCCTGAACTTTGCTCCCGACCCGACTTCCCGCCTGGTTAAAAAACAGCCATCCTCCAGAAAAAATAAATTCATAATTATGTTGCAGGGCTGAAATCAATTTAATCAGGCTTGAACATGACTGTCCCGTTAACATGTAACGAATATAGTTGAAATGTAAGCGGCAAGTGCGTTTCGGGCTAACCCGCAATCCGGACATGAAACCGGTATGCCTGATCAAGACATGCAAAACATGCCATCCATGGCGGCTCGGCTGCCGCGTCCGTGCGGCAGACGGTCATGATCAGGCATACCGATTCCATGTCCTCACATTGTGAGGTGCTTCATAAAGTTAACGGGACAGTTGCGAGGCTTGAATTAAAAAAATCCACCTCCATCTATTGTGTAACGAAGTAAAAATTAAATTTGTGCAACTATCGTTATAATCAAGGAGAACCGAAATGACACTTATTCGTCAAGAACCCTGGGGGCTGTTAAACCAGTTCTCCAGTGAACTCAATAATCTGTTTGACCCCCGCTACCTGCGCCAGAACAAGGAAGAAGAGACCACTGCCAGTGACTGGGTCCCTGCCGTGGATATCAAGGAGGAGGCCGATCGTTTCCTGATCCATGCAGATATCCCGGGCGTTGATCCCGGGGATATCGATGTCCATATGGAGAATGGCATGCTCACCATCAGCGGGAACCGCGAAAGTGAAAACAGGGAAGAGCGCGAAGGCTACAAGCGTGTAGAACGTGTGCGGGGCAATTTCCTGCGTCGCTTTACCCTGCCGGATACGGCCAATGCAGACAAAATTTCTGCCGAAAGCAAAAATGGGGTACTGGAGATAACCATCCCCAAACAGGAAAAATCACAACCTACAAAGATCTCGGTAAAAGGCCAGGGAACCTCGGATTAATTCCGGACGAAGCAGATTGTGCTCGGAAAATACAGATTCAAGGCGTCGAATCGCACGTAATAGCAAGCTATTGCGAAGATTCGCAACACAGAAGCTGGATTTTTCGGGTGCAAGATGCGAGTTCATGAATTGATTCAGAGGTTCCCTGGTACTCAATCCATATAATGATTGAGCGTTCAGTTTGCTGGTACGGATAGCCCGCCAGGTACTGACATCTGGACTATAAATCGGGTTATAATACCGCCCTCTTGAGCGGGGCGGTATTACCAGTCATTGCCGTCTTGATATCCCCAGGAACAAGCGGGGAATTTTATGGTCAATATCAATGTCTTTCACTTGTCGAATTATATACAAGGTAACAACAGAATGAATTTATCGAGAATCGTATCCACCACAGGACTGCTCATCGTCCTGGCCTTCAGCTATACCCCGCTTGTACAGGCAGACTTCCCCAATGAAGTCAACGGCAAGGAACTGCCATCACTGGCACCCATGCTGAAAAATGTTATCCAGGGCGTCGTCAATATTGCCGCCGAAGGAATAAAAGAGGCGTCACATCAGCAAAATCCATTTCTTGATGACCCGATTTTCAAACACTTTTTTAATATCCCCGAACAATCGCAACCCAGACAAAAATCCCATAGCCTGGGTTCCGGCGTTATTGTGGATGCCGATAAAGGCTATATCATCACCAATAACCATGTCGTCGCGAAGGCTGCAAAAATTACGGTGACCTTGCGAAACGGTAAACAATACACGGCCAAGGTCATCGGTACCGACAAGGAATCCGATATTGCCGTCATCCAGATACCGGCTGAAAATCTGACTGCCGTTCCCATGACAAATTCAGATAAATTACAAGTTGGCGATTTTGTTGTCGCCATCGGCAATCCCTTCGGACTGGGACAGACCGTGACTTCCGGCATTGTCAGTGCCCTGGGTCGTACCGGACTCGGCATCGAAAGTTATGAGGACTTCATCCAGACCGATGCATCGATCAACCCCGGTAACTCCGGTGGGGCACTGGTTAATCTTCATGGTGAACTGATCGGCATCAATACGGCCATCCTGTCCAGAAGTGGCGCCAATATCGGCATCGGGTTTGCAATCCCGATAAATATGGCAAAAAATATCATGACCCAGCTGATCGAGCACGGGCAAATTCGCCGTGGATACCTGGGAGTATACATTCAGGATCTGACCCCTGCCCTGGCCAAAAATTTCAGGATCAAGAAAAGTAAAGGCGCCGTGGTATCCCGCGTCTCACCCGGTTCATCTGCTGAAAAAGCCGGGGTCCATGAAGGGGATGTCATTATCTCCCTGAACGAAAAGGTGATCAAAAATGCATCGACCCTGCGTAATACCGTTGGTCTGTTGCCTATCGGCCAGAAGATTGAGCTGGGAATCATCCGTGATGGCAGAAAGAAGTCTATTTCCGCCGTTATCGGTGAACCCCAGGCCAAAAAACAGAATGCAGAGACCCTGCATAAACGCCTGAAAGGTGCTGTTCTGGGTGAACTGACAGAAAATCACCCGTTGTTTGGCAAGGTTGAAGGTATTGTCATACTGGAAGTCAACCCCAACACGGCAGCCTGGTCATCGGGCCTGCGTAAGGGGGATGTCATTACCTCTGTCAATCGCATGCATATCAAGAACCTCAAGGATTTCAAGAAGGCCCTTAAACGCAGTAACAATGGCATCCTGCTGAACATCCGCCGTGGAAACGGGGCATTATTCCTTCTTCTGCAATAATGCCGAATTGTTATCGCCTTCCCCGATCTTCATCGAGAGGAAGTCGACTAATTAAAACTACCCGTTACAAAAAACGGTTCATAATCCTGCGGGCCGGCATAACCTTCTGCCCACCACCAGTACTGAAGGTGGGGAAATACCATGAACGGTTACAGTTGACCCCACGGGGTAATTGTATCTTCAACATGACACACTGGTCAGAAAGACTTTTGAGGCCATGGATATTACCCTCTTTTTCCTGAAACCAGGTGATCTCGAATGGTTTAATAATTTTTCGTTCACAAAAATCCAGGTCGACAATACCGGACTCATTTCGATTCCTGCACTGCTCCTGCAGGGTATAACGCTCCACCTCAACCTCACCTTCGATAACCATTAACACGCCATGTGTCCCGGGGTGATCGTGCATGGGGACAGGCGCATTCCGGTAAACTGAAAACAACCCGACCCGACCCAGTTCATCCTCATAAATCGATCTCCAGCCCCAATGTTTTGTACGAACCAGCCTGCTGAAGTTACTGTTAACAATATTCCTGTAAGTTGCAGAAGACATCAGCAATTTGTGCATCAAAACTGTATTATGATTCAGAACCGAACACATTTCATCATTGTCACCGTAGCCGCTGTCGTTTCCCATCGCGGCAATGCTGTTGGCAAAGTCCTGCCAGACGCCCTGCAACGCCATACCCGGACTAATATCATCGGGTGCACTGAAGTCGAGTATCTGTGCCTGTGCTGTCATAATGACTCCCCTTTATATGTTGGGCTTTTCATCCGGTTTTTCTTTCATGCAGTAACGAAAAGCCACACCCTGCTTATTAAAGCGGGGCGCCTGATCCATCAGGCGCACCCTGTGTTGCATCCATGCCCCTGACCAAACAAAAGCCCCCCATGGCCAGGTAAGTCCCTGATCTCACTCCCTGTCAGGAGGCCTCGGCCCACTCTCCCGGGAAAACAACCCTTATCAGTACATCATCCAGCATGTCGGGGATAGTAAAATTTCCAATGCAGGCAACCCCGCTGCCGCCAAAAAGATTAATGCCGAACATCTCCTCGAATTTACCTGGCAGGCCACTGATAGTAAGGTAATTATTCCGGGGCGTGACCTGAAAACCCGCTTCATGAAAATAGCGTGCTGTCTGAACAATCGTATCCAGATCTGGCATGTAATCACCCACCTCTGCCTGGGCAGCCGTGGCATTTCCCCTGAAAGCCACCTGCTCACCCGGTGACTTTATAATTACATTTGCATTGATTGGCCGTTGCATGTCTGTCCCCTTGTTCATAACCGTGCTTGCCATGTAAATCATTGTAGAGACTCTTGATTACATCTCAGTGAAACAGGACACTGGATTTTTGTGTGATATTCACATTCTGCAAAATAATAATGCATGTCACTAGCGTCCGGTTAAAAGTCAAATAAATTCAGTTGGTTAGAAGCATGCTGCGCTGGACTTTGTAGCAAGGCATCCATAACTATTTGTTTATAGGTCTTTGTTCGAACATATTTACCTCTAAAATGTGTAAAAAAGTATGCAAACTAACTTCGGAAATAGTCAGTTCTTTTTTGGTAATCGCGATCACGAGACAGGTGCTGATGGCGATCCAGATTTGGGTTTTGACAGCATTGGCCGAGTTCCCGTAGAAGGATTTGATCTTTAAATGTTGTTTGATCCATTTAAAGAACAGCTCGATCTGCCAACGTTGCCGATAAATTTCGGCAATGATCACCGCTGGCAGGATCAGGTTGTTGGTCAAAAAGACAAAGCGCTTGTTGCGTTTGAGATCGACGAACGTAATTCGGCGCAACTGCTCCGGATATGCTTCGGCAGTTCGTACACCCGTCAATCGGATCAACTGGTCGCTGCCCACCCCTGCAGCCTTGTCGGATTTCCGGTACGTCTTGATCCGACGGTATTGGAGATTCTTTTTTGCGCAAATCACAAAAAATGCAGGGATGCTGTGGATTCGGTAGAGTCGCCCGAAGTCGTTGTAGGCACGATCCATGGTTAGAATCGAACCAGGTGCCAACGGGATCCAATCCAGCGCCATCACATCGTGAACTTTGCCTGTGGTTAAGGAGATAAAACTGGGGATAGAACCCCGAAGGTCCAGCAACGTATGTGCTTTGATGGCTGCCTTGGTTTTGCGGAAATGTGCCCAGGGGAAGACAGAAAGGCACAGATCGATGGTGGTGGAATCGAGTGCGAACACCGCTTGGTCGAGATCCAGGGCAAACGGCTCGTCTCGATAGAGATTGCGTGCGCGACTGATGAGATGGAGACCGAAGTCTTGGTAAATCAGGAAATTCCGTTTGCGATTGGCATCGGAAAGTGTCGAACGCGAGATCTTGCCGCGAAAACCAATGCGATAGAGTTTCTCTCGATGCGAATGAAGACAAGCTTCGATATCGCGCAGTCCATCGCGCCCGGTGAGTTGGGCAAATGCCGGAGACTGTACGCCAAAAATCGAGAAGGCGACTTTAAATAGAAAAATTTTATGAGGGATTGTTTCTGTATGTTATACATAATGTTATTCGACAATTATGAAAGTTAACCGGACGCTAGTGATAGTGCATATCAATGTGAGGACATGGAATCGGTAAGCCTGATCAAGACCGTCTGCCGCACGGACGCGGCAGCCGAGCCGCCATGGATGGCATGTTTTGCGTGTC
>DRJK01000070.1 GCA_011052215.1 Gammaproteobacteria bacterium | reverse complement strand
TGGTTGAAATGCAAGCGACAGGTACGCTCTGGGCTAACCCGAAATCCGGACATGAAACCGGTATGGCCGGATCAAGACACGCAAAACATGCCATCTATGGCGGCTCGGCTGCCGTGTCCGTGCGGCAGACGGTCTTGACCCGGCCATACCGGTTTCATGTCCTCACATTTATATGTGCTTCACAAAGTTAACGGGGCAGCAGTGATGGAGCAATGTGGAATTACTGCTAAACTCAGCAGTATATCCATAACCATTGGAGAGCGAGATGCGCAAATTATCAATCATACTGCTTACATGTGTATCCTTTTTAATCGGCGGACTGGTTCAGGCGGATGACCTGAAGGCGTTTGCCGATGATATCAACAAGAGTCTTCCTGAAATGGTGGATAAAGGGACGCGCCTGGATAAGGTTACCAGTGGGGAAAAATCACTGGATTACCGGTATACCCTGATGAATCTATCTTCCAGAAAGGCCGATAAGAATAAAATCGCTGCATCATTGAAGCGTAATATTGTCAAGATAGGATGTTCGAAATTAAAGTCCCTTCTTGATCGGGGTATTCAGGTAAAATATTCATATTTTTCAAATGATGGCAGGCTCCTGGCCGAGGCCGGCATCAAGAAGAGTGACTGCTGATCAGAGGCTCCTTATCATTTATGTGAGCGGATAAGATCTACAATTTCATAATGTTTTCGAGACAGAGCCAGTCCAAGTGCAGTATTGCCTCTGATGTCTTTGATGTGAGTGGCGGCGTACTTGCCCAGTAATAACCGGACCAGATCTGTATGACCGTATTTGGCTGCAATCATCAGAATGGTCTGTCCCGATCTTGTTTTGAAATTAATATCGGCGCCATATTCAATCAACACCTTTGCCGCGTGATATCTTCCTTTTTTTACGGCCCAAAGCAAGGCTGTTTCTCCACCGGTGTTTCTGAAATCAACTTTTGCCCCATGTTCCAGTAGCAGTCTGACCATTTTACTGTTGCCCATTTGCGCCGCCTCCATCAAGGCAGAGGATCTCGATCGACTGAATAATTCCATGTGTGCCCTGTTTTTCAAAAGCAACTTTGCTATTTCCCTGTAGTCCCGGAAGGCCGCATGCATCAGTGCAGTTCTGCCATGGATGTCTTTGTGATCAATGTTGGCGCCTCTTTCCAGTAATAATTTTATGGCTTCAGGCTGGTTGCTGTTTGTCGCCTCGATCAGTGCAGTAAAGCCATCTTTGGAGGCAAAATTTATTCTTGCGCCGTGATCGAGTAATATTTTTATTATTTCACATTTGCCTCGTGTGGCAGCATTCATAAGGGGCGTGCGTTCGTTATAATCAGTTTGTTTAACATCGGCACCAAACTTGATAAGTGTTTTGATAACCCCGGTATTATCGTGGGCGGAGGCGAACATTAATGCTGTTTCACCCTTTTTATTTGCACGATTGACCATGGCACCTTTCTCAAGCAGAAATTTCATGGCCTCGGTATGTCCGTTGTAGGCTGTAATAATAAGGGCCGTCATGCCTGATTGGTCTGCCCTGGAGATATCGGCCTGGTGCTCGACCAGTAATTTGATTATGTCCATGTTGCCTTTATAGGCAGCATAGATGAGAGGTGTTTTCCACTGCTTGTCGGTGTCATGCACACTGGCGCCGTGGGCCAGAAGCAGGGTAACAGTCTCCACGCCTTCATTCAGGGATGTGGCATACATGAGTGGGGTGGTGCCGGATTTGTCTTTCTTGTTGATATCGGCCTTTTTTGATAACAGGTACCTGGCGGTCTTGCTTTTTTCGAGTGCAACAGCATACATCAACGGTGTCATGCCTCTTCTGTCTATGGCATCAACTGTATTTCCTTTTTCCACCAGCACCTTCAGTTTGTCAAGTAATCCACGTTTGGCGAGATCATGTATTCTGGCGGCATGTGAGGTGGGGGATGATAACAGGAACGCAATCAACAACAGCCCCGGGATTTTTAATAAATGGGACCTGACTACTCGACCAGAGGGCATATTTTGTTCAATTGGTACCGGTCTGTTTTTCATATCAATCATTAATTTATTTATACCGTTTAATTACCCGGGCATGCTGGCAAACCCTGCGGCAGGTAAATCTTCTTGATGGAAGACCAGCCCACATTTCTCATCACCATTCTACTGCGACGGCCCAATGGCACGCCCTGTTTGACTTTCACCTGGTCGGGCTGCCCGACATAGTGTTGACTATGCCTGCGCGGCCCTCGGTCGCGAAAGTCAATCATGCCGCACCCTTGAACCGTCTCGCTACGGTCGGTGGTGAGAAATGCGGGCTAGAAGTCATTCTCTATTTTGAAGGCATTAAACAGAATGTCGGAGGCAACCTGTCTGGCGCCGTGATGCAAGGCGTCAAAAATTTCCTGATCGGAGCAGCCCGACTCATGCAGTACATCAATATCGGACTTATCGACGGCATTGGAATCAAGTGTGGCCTTGACGACATATTTTAACAAGGCCTTCTCCCGTGGTTCCAGCGGTGCTTTATCGGGGTCATCCTTTATGGCATGTATTTCGGCCATGGCCATTCCCAGTTCCTTGTTCAGTAAATGGGTATTGATATTGATGCAGTACTCACAGTGCTGAGCGGTTGAGACCAGCAGCCTGATCATGACCATCAGTTTTCCCGACAGGGTCGGGTGGTTAATGTGATAGCTGAGGTACTGCCAATGTTGCTCCAGCATTTCGGGATTGATACTGTATAGCCTGAAGGCGTTGGGTATAAAACCAATCGCCTCCTTGAAGGTATCATAGAGTTCATCTACCTTTCCTTCTGCCTGTTCCGGGTTGACTGTTTGAAGCAGACTCATGTCTATTCCTCCTTATTTTTTAATACAACCTGTTCTACAGTATCCGGGAGAGCTGTCTCAGGGTGAGTTAGACAAATATTATTTGATTTGGGACGAGAATATCCGAAAATCATCGTTACCGTATTTTATTTTTCCCGAGGCACCAGCACCCTAACCCTATATCCACTCAAAATACCGGATGCAGCCGGCAGATTTGTTCTGGACAGGCTATTGACCATTATCAGATATTACCCGCAGTTCAGCTTGTTAAAATTCAGCTCGTTCGAAGAAGCTGAGGTTGAAGATGTCAGGACAAACAATGTTAAAAGAGTAAATGTTTGCATGTAATCCCGATCGGGTAGCAGTGCTGACTACCAGAGGATAGATTTATTTATTGAGCCAGTAAAGCCCTGATTTCAGCGAGACTGCCTGCATCAGATCAAGACAGGGACGCTGAATCTGTCATTATCACATGGACAGGGCAATAGCCCGCATTTCTCACCACCATTCTACTGCGACGACCCAATGGCACGCCCTGCTTGACTTCCACCTGGTCGGTCTGCTCAACATAGTGTCGACTATGCCTGCGCGGCCCTCGGTCGTGAAAGTTAATCATGCCGCACCCTTGAACCGTCTCGCTACGAACGGTGGTGAGAAATGCGGGCTAG
>DRJK01000069.1 GCA_011052215.1 Gammaproteobacteria bacterium | reverse complement strand
TCAGCGCAAACAGGGCTGCGATCAGATAGACCCAGACCGGCCCCAGGCTCTCCCAGATCAGACCGCTGTACAGACTGCCGATGGCACCCCCGGCACCGAAGCTCAGACTGCTGTACAGGGCCTGTCCCTTACCCTGGTTATGCCCGGTAAAATATTGATGGATAAGGTGGATGGCAACGGCATGCACGATACCAAAACTGGCGGCATGCAGTACCTGCACCAGCACCAGCACAACCAGGTGGTCTACGAATAGCGCCAGCAGAACCCAGCGGACCGTTGTCAGTAAAAATGCGGCCAACATGAGATTGCGTGAACCCAGCAGCGGCAACAGGCGCACCATGAATATAAACATCACGATCTCGGCAATCACTCCCAATGCCCACAATTGTCCTATCAGCCCGGTTTGATAGCCTGATTCCTCGAGATAGATGCTGTAAAAAGTATAATACGGGCCATGACTGACCTGGATAAGAAAACAACCCAGTAACAAGGCCCTGACTTCCTTTCGGGCCAGGACAGAACGCAGTGGCTGGTATTCCCCCGGCGACTGACCGGTCGCACATTCGGGAACGATCAGACTGGATAACCAGATCATGGCAAACAGGAGCCACAAGATAACAGGCACAATACCCGTGCCCTGCCAGTCGATCAGGTAACCCAGGCCGACTGACAGGATTACGAATCCGACCGAACCCCACATGCGGACACTGTTATAGACGCTCGTATTGGCCTTGAGGTGATTCATGGTCGTCGCCTCAAACTGCGGCAGGGAGGCATTCCAGAAGAAACTGAAACTCACCATAACAACAATCAGCCAACCGTAACCGGAGCTTAAAAAGACACCACTAAAACAGAAAACACTCAGCAGGGAAGCCAGCCTGACGATCATCATTCGTCTGCCACAACGGTCTGCAATCCAGCCCCAGATGTTGGGCGCAACTATCTTGGTTCCCAGCACAATCGCCATTAGCAGGCCTATCTGGAAGCTGTCGAACCCCTGGCTTTTGAGATAAGGGTTCCAGTAAGGCAGCAATGCCCCCAGGCTGGCAAAATAAAAGAAATAGAACCCCGACAGACGCCAGTACGGTGCTGCTTGAATTGAATGATTCATCTGGTTTTGACTCATGGGAACGGGCATCATAAGGCCCCGCGGGAACGGGATCAAATGCCGGATGAAATCATCATCCCCGCAAGACGGCAGAATAATCTCAGCATAAAAAGACAATCGATAGCAAATATGCAAGAATCAGTGATGCAATAGCCAGTCCATCAATAAAACAGGATGTTTCATATGAAGGTTATCACCGCCATTTCAGTACTCCTGTTTTCATTGCCGACATTTGCCGGCTGGGGGTTTTTCGGTTCCGACACGGTAAAAGATGACGAGCAAATCATATTCTTCCCGGCAGAGGCCGCCTTGCAGGATGACAAATGGAACATCTATATACATGGCTGGATATTTGAACCTGGATCCCTTGCTGAACTGGGTAGTCTGTTTCGCAAGACACTCGGGATTGATGCAGATGACGTTACCGAAAAAAACCTGTTTCAAAAAAGAATAAGCTGGTTTCTGGTTGATAATGAACGCGGCAAACAAATTAAAATCAAACTGGGTCAGCAGCAATTCAAGCTGAATAAATCAGTATCCAACGGGCACTTTTTTCAGCGCATCACGATCCCGGAAAAAACCATGCAATCACTTCTGGCATCGCAGAACAGCAAGACCCTGATTGATTTCAGGGCTGTATTGGGCGATAAGGACAAACGCTTGTTCCAGGGGGAAATCCACCGCATCCCGAGACACGGCTTGAGTGTCATTTCTGACATCGACGACACCATCAAGATCAGCAATGTCACCGATAAAAAAGAATTGCTTGCCAATACCTTCCTTCGCCCGTTCAGGGCGGTACCCGGCATGTCGGCCCTGTACCAGCAATGGCAAGCAGAAAAGTCCGCCGTTTTTCATTATGTCTCGGCCAGCCCCTGGCAACTTTACCCGCCTCTGTCCAGCTTTATGAATAGTGCCGGTTTCCCCCGCGGTTCTTTTTATATGAAATTATTCAGCTGGAAAGACAGCAGTTTCTTTAAGCTGTTCTCGGACCCGGTCAATTATAAAATAGACGTTATTGAAACAATCCTGAAGCGCTACCCGCGACGGCGATTTATTCTGGTGGGCGACTCAGGTGAAAAAGACCCTGAAGTCTATGGCAGGATGGCACGCAAGTACCGGCAACAGATAAAACACATCCTGATTCGTCAGGTCGGCAACAATAATTCCGGTAAACGTTTTGACTCTGCATTCAAGGACCTGGATAAAAACCTGTGGCAGGTGTTCAGGTATACAGGGGAGATAAAGGCGCTTTCCCTGGATTTGCAGTAATCAATGATGAATCTCCGGCCTTCGCCTGACTACTGCTTAGGGAATTGCCGTGTTTACCCGGCACCCGACGGAATAACCGGCGTCACGGATTTCACATCCATATTCTGCGCGCGGTGGCGCAACATGTGATCCATCAGTACAATCGCCAGCATGGCCTCGGCAATCGGTGTTGCCCTGATCCCTACACAAGGGTCATGACGACCCTCGGTCACGACCTCAACCGGTTCACCCTGCAGGTTCACACTTTTACCGGGCAGGCGCAAACTGGAGGTCGGTTTTAGTGCAATTGAGGCAACGATGTCCTGACCACTGGAGATACCGCCCAGCACGCCGCCGGCATGGTTGGACAAAAAACCCGCCGGCGTCATCTCGTCACGATGCTCGGTTCCCTTTTGCTCGATACTGGCAAAACCGGCCCCGATTTCAACCCCCTTGACGGCATTGATCGACATCAGTGCATGGGCGATATCGGCATCCAGACGATCGAATATCGGCTCACCCAGCCCGGGCGGCATGCCGGTGGCGACCACGTTCACCCGCGCACCAATAGAATTGCCTTCCTTGCGCAGGGCATCCATATAATCTTCAAGTTCCTTGACCTTGCCGGCATCCGGACAGAAAAACGGGTTGGTCTCAACCACGTCCCAATCAACATTTTCGATGACTATCGGGCCTATCTGGGCCAGGTAACCCCTGATCTCAATACCATAACGGATTTTCAGGTATTTTTTGGCAATTGCACCGGCGGCAACCCGCATGGCCGTTTCGCGCGCAGAGGCACGTCCGCCGCCACGGTAATCACGAAAACCATATTTTTGTTGATAGGTATAATCGGCATGGCCCGGGCGGAAACGGTCCATGATTCTGGAATAATCTTTCGAACGCTGGTCGGTGTTTTCAATCAGCAG
>DRJK01000068.1 GCA_011052215.1 Gammaproteobacteria bacterium | reverse complement strand
CGACATATTCCTTGGTGACTTCCGTCACCGTGCCTGGAACCTTGTTCATTATCCCCTTGCCGGGGGAATAGATGTCCATTTTCGGAATAACCAGCATAAAACTGATAGCAACAGACAGGCCCAGAACCCAGTACATCACCGCCCGACCGCCCCACCTGTCGGACGCCCAGCCCCCCGCCGCCCGGATGACCCCGGAGGGAAAGCTAAACAGGGCCGCCAGGATGCCGGCCGTGACCAGCGGCAGATAATAGACATTGACGAAATAAGGTACCAACCACTGGGAAAAGGCGACAAAGCAACCGAACACCAGAAAATAATACAGGCCAAAACGCCATACCCGCAGGTGCTTTAATGGCCGCAGCATTTCTTTAAGGCTTTTTGCATGGGAAGCGGGTTTTTTGTTATCCGCAAAAATAAGGAACAGAATACCCATGATGACCAATATGCCGGCATAATAAACGGGCAACTGACGCCAACCTTCAAGATTGGTGCCATCATCGGTCAACGTGTTCAACAGCGTTGGCGCAAAGACCAGGGTCAGCGCCGCACCCGCATTGCCAGCACCAAAGATGCCCAGCGCCGTGCCCTGATTTTTTTTCGGATACCACACGGAGGTATAGGCAATGCCAATGGCAAAACTCACTCCTGCCAGGCCAAAACCAAAACCACAAAGGGCAAATTGTATAAAACTGTCCGCATAGGAAACCAGATACATGGGCACGGCGACGATCAAGAGCAATGTCCCATAGATAGGTTTGCCGCCAAACTTATCTGTCAATATTCCTGCGGGTAGGCGAAAAAGAGAACCTGTCAGAACCGGGATACCCATCAACCAGCCAATTTCCACCGGACCCCAGTCATAGACCTGATTGGATGCCAGAAACGTCACCAGCACACCATTCAGCATCCACACCGCAAAACAAATGGTAAATGCGGTGGTGCTTAGGAACAGCGCCTTATGGGATTTTGCGGTTGCAACTTCTTCCACGGTATAACCCCTGCGAGCACATTAATTATTCTTTGGTCGGGTTGCCTGCCATGCCGTTTCGGGTTTACGAACTCGATCCTTGTCCCAGTTCCACATAACAACCTGATACTGGCGGAAGATATAGTGGAAGGGTGCCACCAGAAAATGAACCAGACGCGTAAACGGAATTAACAACAGAATCGTGAATGCACCAACGATATGGAGTTTGATCACAACAGGCATGGCACTGACCGCTTCAATACTCGGGCTAAACGTCACGAGAGACCATAAATAGGGTGAAAGGTCAGCGGCAAACCAGGATGATCCCCAGCGATAACCCAGCGCAATCCAGCAGCCCAGGAATATCTGCAGCAACAGTATTAACACGATGACAATGTCCATGCGGTTGGTCACCATTTTCAGTCTGTCGTTAGTTATGCGCCTGATAAACAGGACTGTCAGGCCTAACAAGGCGGATATACCAAAGGTAAAACCAATCCCTTCATGCAGGATGAGACGCATGGGATCGCTGTTCAATTCCAGAACTTTTTCTGGAAATAAAAATACGAACAAATGCCCGAGAAACAATAACAGTATCCCGAAGTGGAACGGAACAATACCCCAGAAAATCGTTTTCCCCTCAAGAAACTGTGAGGACAAACTCGAGTATTTAAATGAGTTCGATTTATAACGATAGATGGACCCAACAATACAAACAACAACGGCAATGTAGGGGAATGCAATAAACAGGAAGTCGCTCAATGAAGTCATGATATTATCTCTCAGCTATATTACAGGTACCTGAAAAAGAGGCCCCTGGTTGTTCGGCTTTTACTTCTATCTCATTTTCTTTTATTACCGATTGCAGAAAATCACTCGTCGGTTTTGACATACTTTTTTCGTCAAATGAAAAATCCTGCTTGAGCACTTCATACAATGCCTTGAGCGCATACTGGTAAAGCGTTGTAACTTCCAGTTGTTTGGAGGGCGCTTCAATCAGGGTCTTGAAGTGTTTCTTGTAAGCCTCATTTTTCTTTTCTACGCGTTCTGGAACGAATTCACTGATCATCATTGAAAGGGCGGGCGCAATGATTTCCTGTACCAGTTCGTCAGTAAGCTCACTATCCTTCAATTTCCCCATCAGCCGTAAAAGGTTTGGAAGATGGTCAGCCAGTTCGTGGCGGCAATCATTGTTCACCGCGAGGTGTTCCCGATTCAGATTGGCCAGCAATTCACCCCTTTTGTAGTCATCGCCAAAAAGGACATAACCTACATCCAGGGTAGTGGCCGACTGGACATCAAATGTACGGGTAAACAACTCCTGCATGGTTCGTAATTCCTTTTCAGGGAGGAGCGCCAGAAACCGCTCAAGGTCGGCTACAGCTTGCGGGTAATTCCCGTTTAGAAGATCGATGACCTTGCTGACCCTTTGCGGATACTCAAGGTCAGGATAGACAAACAAATCGGCTATCGAGTGATAGTGAGCTAATAACTTCACTTTACGGTCCCCTCTTCGCAGAACCTTCCTTGAAACCAAATCCGGTACTTCCTTTTACGTCACCTGTATTTTCCATCATTTCGATGGCGTGTTCTCGATGTGCTGCAGGCACCACGAACCGATCATCAAACTTGGCAAGTGAGGTTAAATAATAGATCTCATCTGCCAGCTCAGGCGTCAACCCGACATCTTTCAATGCCTGTTTGGCCCGTTCTTCAGGGATGTCGCCAACTGTTTTCCATCTCCGGTGTATTCTCACCGCCATTAACTTCTTGATGCGCAATTTGATCATTTCCGTATCGCCTGCGCTAAACAGGTTGGCCATGTACTGTATGGGGAAGCGAGCCTGTTCGACAGTCCCCCAGAGTTCCTCGGTACTGGTATCGTAAAGCCAGTTATCCGGCCAGTACTTGGAAATATCACCCAGTTTTTCCGCCTGTTCAGAATTATCAACATCCGTCAGCGATGCCATGACCGGCAGCAATGGTGGCACGTAAAACAGCATTGGCAGGGTCCGGAACTCGGCATGCAGCGGCAGGGCCATGCCCCACTTTTTCACGAACTTATAAATGGGTGATTTCTGGGCCGCCCTGATGGTTGAGTCTGCGACACCGTTCTTTTTGGCCGATGCAATGACTTCCTCATCAAAAGGATCCATCAGCATGTCCAGCTGCTTATCGATCAGCTTGTCTTTGTCTGCTGACGCAATTTCATGGATCTGGTCAGCGTCATAAAGCATGACCCCCAGGTAACGGATACGACCGACACAGGAGTGCATGCAGGCAGGGGCATATCCCGCTTCGATGCGCGGATAACACAGTATGCATTTCTCGGACTTACCGGTATGCCAGTTGTAATACGCCTTTTTATAAGGGCAGGCCGTGACGCACATGCGCCAGGCACGGCAGACTTTCTGATTAATCAGGACAATGCCGTCTTCCCCTCGCTTATATATCGCGCCTGAAGGACAGGACGCAACACACCCTGGATTCAAACAATGATTACAAATTCTGGGCAGGTAGAAAAAGGCCATCTTCTCCAGTTGAAACATCGCCTGTTGCTCCGCAGGCGTAAGATTCTTCATGTTGACATCATTTCTGGCGTAATCCGGCGTGCCACTTAAATCGTCATCCCAGTTTGGGCCCATCTTGATGTCCATGGGTTTACCGGTAATTAGAGAAACCGGACGGGCCGTCGGTTGATCTTCACTCGCAGGTGATTCAATCAGATCCAGATATTTGTAGGTGAAGGGTTCATAGTAATCATCGATTACCGGCAAATGGGGATTGTGGAAAATATTGCTCAGGCCTTTTTTCTTGCCCGCCCCTTTTAATTTGATATCGTTACCTTTCTTTTCCCAACCGCCTTTATAGATATCCTGATCTTCCCATTTCCCTGGATAGCCGGTTCCTGGTTTGGTCTCTACATT
>DRJK01000067.1 GCA_011052215.1 Gammaproteobacteria bacterium | reverse complement strand
GAAAAGCCACATCAGCAGGCCGGTGACCTGCACCACCTGCAGGTCGAAAACTCCCACACAGTATTCCAGCTGTTGCAACCAGTCGTGTTTCCCTGTGTTCGTGGGGGCGCTCTCCTTTGCCTGACCGAAAACGAATGTCCTGTTTTTATTTCAAAGTATGCAGACAACGGCACCAGGTACAATCACATCCTTCAACGGCAACATTATGTGATGGGCGGTGTGAAGGCAATGCACGTTTCACCAGGGGAAAACACAAGCGCTTCCACAAACGGGGTGCCGTATAACTGTGTATCCAGCCACGACCATCCTGCTTGAATCGCAGGGCCTGATCGATACGTGCCAGCAACAACTCATAGCCACGGTCTCCCAGACGACGATAAATGTAGCGGTTTACCAGTGCGGTACGCAGCAGACCCCCCAGACGCTTGCGCCACAGGCGATCGTAGTCTTCACCCGTGAGCAGTGAGTGCGCTGCAAGATGTCCGGAAAGCATGGCGTAACGCATGCCAAACCCCCAGAGGGCATCCTGAAACCCGGCGGCCTCTCCGGCATAGAGAAGTTTGCCCTTGTGCGCAGAACGCGGAAAGACAAAATTAGCGGCCCCGCCCGTGCGCCGTGGATCCTTCATATTCACACCAACCCTGTTTTGAAAAAACTCCAGGCTACGTTCCAGATAATGTTGTTCATTGTGAAAATCGGCATACAGCCATGACATCAATGTGCCGTGCCCACCCTGAATGAGCAAATAGGCATAACCCTGTGGCGCCAGTTTATTTGACAGGGCGACATAGGCGCCATCCACCATGTCCGTGTCAAATAAATAACCGACCCCGATGGCATCGGCACCATGCGGTCCCCCGGCGACTATACCGCCCCTGGGCATATGATCACAGGATTCAGCAAAACGTATTTCTACACCCGGTTCTTGCGTCTATCTTTTATCCACTGGCGCATAATCACGCTGCCTGGCACCTACATAGAGTTGTCGCGGCCGACCGATACGCTGATTTTCCTCGCCTATCATTTCCATCCATTGGGCGACCCAACCGACGGTTCGTGCGATGGCGAACATCACGGTGAACATATTGGTCGGAATACCCAATGCCTTGTAGATGAGGCCCGAGTAGAAATCGACGTTGGGATAAAGCTTACGCTCGACAAAATAGTCGTCACTCAAGGCGATCTCCTCCAGCCTTATCGCCAGTTCGAACATCGGATCATTCTCATCGCCCAGCCTGGCCAACACCTCATGGCACATTTCGCGAATAATCTTCGCACGCGGGTCATAATTTTTGTATACACGGTGACCAAAGCCCATCAGGCGGAACGGATCATTTTTGTCTTTGGCACGGGCGATAAATTCGGGAATACGTGTAACGTCTCCAATCTCGGCTAACATATTGAGTACCGCCTCATTGGCGCCGCCGTGGGCCGGCCCCCACAGGGCGGCGATTCCGGAAGCAATACAGGCGAAGGGATTGGCCTGGGAACTACCGGCCAGACGTACCGTGGAAGTACTGGCATTTTGTTCATGATCGATGTGCAGAATAAAGATCAAATCCAGCGCTTTTTCGGCAACGGGGTCTACGTGGTATTCTTCGCAGGGAACGGAGAACATCATCTTCAGCAGGTTGCCAGTATAACTCAGGTTATTGTCAGGATAGACCTGTGGCTCACCAATGGTATGTTTATAACTGGCTGCGGCAATGCTGGGCATTTTGGCAATCATACGATGGGCAGCAATCTCACGATGGCGCGGATCGGTGATATCGGTAGAGTCGTTATAGAATGCGGATAGCGACCCAACCACGCCGACCATGATCGCCATGGGGTGCGCGTCATGATAAAAACCACGAAAAAAACTCTTCAGGCTCTCATTGAGCATGCTGTGGTGGGTAATGACACCGTTGAAGTCATCAAGTTGTTGACACCCTGGCAACTCGCCATTCAGCATCAGATAGGTGACTTCGAGAAAATGACTCTGTTTTGCCAGTTGCTCAATGGGATAACCCCGGTATTGCAGTATCCCCTGCTCGCCATCAATATAGGTGATCGAACTTTGACAGCTCGCCGTGGAGAGAAAACCCGGATCATAAGTAAAGTATCCCAGTTCACGGTAAAAACGACCTATGTCAACCACGGCAGGCCCCTGTGTAGGATGTTTGACAGGTAATTCGATCTGACGACCACTGGCATTATCGAGTATGGTTACGACATCCTTTTTCATTTTATCTCACCTCTCTGGAATCCGGGTTAAGCTCAAATACCGGTTTTAAATACGTTGATGGGTAATGAGCATTGTCACGACAAACGGTTAATATCTGCCCGCACCACTTCAGCGGAACGCTGAAAATCAGAACGTTCCTTTTCATTCAGATTTAATTCAATAACCTTTATCAAGCCAGTCTCATCCAGTACCGCCGGTACACCCATGGCAATATCATGCTGGTCATATTCCCCGTCGAGAATACTGACACAAGGCATAATCCGCCGGCGGTTATGGCTGATTGCATCGACCATGGTGGCGATGGCAGCAGCCGGCGAGTCATAGGCACTGCTGTTTTTTTTCAGTTCAAGTATTTCACCGCCTCCCTTGCGGGTGCGTTCGACGATTCCTTCTATTGCCTCCGGACTGAGAAAATGTTCGATGTTGATTCCACCGATATCGGTAAAGCGCGTCATGGGTACCATGGCATCACCATGGCCACCGAGTACCAGCGGTGAAATATCTTTAATGGAATAGCCGGTTTCCAGTGCAATAAAGGTGGCCATACGTGCGGTATCAAGTGCCCCGGACTGGCCAAAGACACGCTGTCGCGACCAGCCGGTTTTTTTCCAGGCGTGCCAGGTCAACACATCCACCGGGTTGGTGACCATTAATAACATGGCATCGGGTGCATAGTGCAGCATGTTATCGACGATACCGTCTATAACAGCCAGGTTGGTATCCAGCACATCGGAGCGGGACATGCCCGGTTTTCGCGGTATGCCTGCTGTAACAATAACAATATCTGAATCTTCCATGGCTGCGGCATCGGTGTCACCATTCACCCGGGTGTCGAAGCGCAACAACGCAGCCGATTCCTGAATGTCCAGTGCCACACCCTGTGGCATGCCCTCATTTATATCCAGTAGCATTATTTCCCGGCACAGCTCTTCCTTGGCCAGAATCTGGGCCGTGGATTCACCGACACGTCCGACGCCGACTATGGTGATTTTTTTCATATTCAAATCCTCTATTGCAGCACTTGACAGATTAACAGGCTCCATTTTGATGTGCCTGCATAAATACAGTGGCATTGGCGCGCTGATGCAGTTTATACAGCCGGTGCTGTATCAGTCATCAAAATCTGCCTGATCCACTGATTCCTGCACCGGTTTCACAGACATCTTCGTTCAGAAACGAAGATAAAGTAAATATAATTTCTCAAACATATCTTTCAGGGCAATCAGCTTTTTTGAGTGCTGTGGAAAAATATTCCGGAATGGTGGTTTGCCGTCACTCGCCATGTGTAACCACATGGCATCATTTCCCATATTCATGATGCATGACAATTCAAAACGATAGGTGCTGACGGGCTGTTTTCCCTTAAGCGCTGCCCTCATGTTTCTGGCAGCGGCCTGTGAACGAAGTTGCGCCATGTGTGCCTGATGTGGTACCCAGGGAGGGGGGTCATCATGGCTGGCACAATCTCCCGCTGCATAGACATGGCTAAGGCCCTTTACCTGCCCGTATTTGTCGACATCAATCTGACCACCTTTGGAAACCGGTAAACAGGAGTGCTTTACCAGGTCTGAACCCGTTATCCCCGGTGAAAATAATACCAGGTCTGCTTTACGCAGGCTGTTATCTTCATCAAGCATGCCACCTTCGACAAATTCAGCCGGTTCGTAACCGTAGTCCAGAATAATTCCACGTTCCTGAAGTCGGTCTGTGATGGCACCTGTCTCACCCGGGTTAATATCGGATGAAAAAAAGTGGATCTCGAAATTATCCCGTACACCCCTTTCTTTTAATGCATAGTCAACAAGGCAGGCACACTCGTACATTTGCCCGGCGCGTCCGGCAACAAAACCATCGAGTTTGTTGATCTTGAATCCCAGATAAATGATGCCGCTATTCATTGAGGAAAGTTTATTGACAAACTGTTCCATACTGTCAGGGCCATCGCACGGGGATAAAGTGTACTCTTCCGTACCAGGGATATCATTCTTTAAAAAGGCCGGGCCAATCCCCAGGAACAACATATCGTTTTTGATTGTGCCGTTACCGGTAACAAGCGTACGCCCACCATCCCGGATATCGATTACCTCATCGTTAATAAAGGTAATGTTCCTCCTTTTCAGGAAAGGTCGAATATCAATGGTGATACCTTTTTTATTCTTTTTCCCGGTCAGGAATTCAGGTATGGATGGAAAGTAAATAAATTGTCCATTGCCAATCAGGGTAATTTCATAACGTGAAACAATTTTGCGCAGCAGCCCGCTAAAAAACGGGAAAATTGGCAATAACAGAAAATACTGGATAAAAAACAGGGAGGCAAAACCGTTACCAACAACAACAATCTTTTTTTTCATATCCGGGTCCATGCAAGGGCTACCCTGATTATCAGGGTGACAGGTAAAAT
>DRJK01000066.1 GCA_011052215.1 Gammaproteobacteria bacterium | reverse complement strand
TGTTAAATATTCAAACTCAGCCATACTTTGTACTTAACAGTATTCTATCCATGCGAGAATGATAGATTCAGCGTCCCTGTGGTGTTTCACAGCATAGTGCGGGAAAGTACAGGGACGCTGAATCTATCATTCTCGTATGGATAGAATACCGGACTTTGTTAATAATTACCCTGGATAACTGCTTTAGATCAATGAATCAATCCATACTCAATAAAAAGGTAAGTGTCCTGATTGTCGATGGTTCGGAGGTCTCGCGCACAATCATTTCACGTATCATGAAAGCCGAGATGCGTAACACATATATAACAACGTGCGGAACAGGTGAAGAAGCACTGGCTCATCTGGGCCTGGAACGATACGACCTGATTACGACTTCGCTTATGCTGCCTGACATGGATGGCCTGGACCTCGCCCGGCAGGCGCGCCGTTCTGAAACGCATCACTACACCCCGATCGTCGTTGTTTCCGGCGATGCCGACAACCGCCTGTTGCGTGAAGGATTCGAGGCAGGTGTAACCGATTATTTTGACAAATCACTTGGCTATCACTCTTTTGTTGAATTCATTAAAACGATTACCCGTCGTACCGCAGGTCTGGTCGGTCGCATCCTCTATGTAGAAGACAGTAAAACTGCGGCCATGGTTACACAGCACATCATGGAAAAACACGGCCTTAAAATAACCCACACAACCAGCGCCGAACAGGCACTCGACTTGCTTGAAGAATCGATAAAGCAGGATTCGGCTGGTGAACACGGGTTTGACATCATTGTTACAGACTTTTACCTTCAGGAGAAAATGACAGGCGGAGACCTGCTTCATGCCATACGGACACGCCTGCATTTTTCACAACAGGAAATGCCGGTACTGATCGTAACGGTTTCAGATAACGCTGAAAAACAGGCCGAGGTATTTCATGCAGGTGCCAATGATTTTATAACCAAGCCCATTGTAGAAGAGATACTGATTGCACGTATTCATTCACTGTTATTGATCAAACAGCAATTCAACGCACTGAAACGACAGGCAGATGAAATGCGTTTGATTGCAGCCACAGACAGCCTGACCGGTGTCAAAAGCAAGCGTTACTTGCTCGATAACGGTGAGAAATTTGTATCAGACCCGGTCAATCAACCTGCCTGTGCATTCCTTCTCGACATCGACCTGTTTAAATCCATCAATGACAGCATGGGGCATATTACCGGTGATCACGTGCTCGCCGCTCTGGGCGAGCTGCTCAATGACAGCTTTTCCGATGATTCCATGATCATTCGTTTTGGTGGTGAGGAATTTGCCATCATCATGCCAAAAACCGGCATCGAGACCGCCAAGATCAAGGCCGAGGCGATCAGACGCAAGGTGGAAAGATTGTGCCCTGTTAACGTCCCGCTCACCATCAGTATTGGCATTGCCTCAACGCTGGACCACCCCTCAATAGACCTGAACGAACTGCTGCACCTGGCAGACAAGGCCCTGTATGCGGCCAAGGAAGGGGGGAGAAACCGTATTTGCATCCATTCTGCGTCCTGCGTTGAACACATGGTACTACCTGATACTGATTCAGGTATTTTCGATTTTCTTAACCAGGCCGGCCCCAAGTAAAACTATATTATTGATTTAATTATACTTAATCATCTATCCAGGTATGGAACTTTTCTGTCAATTACCCCTCTAATTATTAGCACTCGCCATTATAGAGTGCTAAAATAGACTATAGAAACAGATAAACCGGGGAGTAAGCGACCAATGAGTAAGGAACTTGCAACAAGTACATTCAATCACGCAATGCATGCATTGACGGGCAATATTGAGTCCTATATACAAACAGCCAATGCCATACCGGTACTCACCGCAGAGGAAGAGTATCAACTGGCAACACAACTGGGACGTGATAATGATCTTGAAGCAGCGCGCAAGCTGGTACTGCCGCATTTACGCTTTGTCATCTATGTCGCACGAGGATATAACGGCTATGGCCTGCCTCTGGCCGACCTGATCCAGGAAGGAAACATTGGGCTCATGAAGGCCATCAAACGATTTGACCCGGAACGGGGTGTTCGCCTGGTCTCCTTTGCAGTGCACTGGATTCGCGCCGAGATCCATGAATTTATCCTGCGCAACTGGCGCATTGTCAAGGTTGCAACAACCAAGGCACAACGCAAGTTATTCTTTAATTTGCGCAGCAAGAAAAAACGCCTGGGATGGCTCAACAACAGTGAAGTCAATGCCGTTGCCAATGAGCTTGGCGTCAAGCCCGAAACCGTCATGGAAATGGAGTCACGTTTAAGTGGTCAGGACATCGGTTTTGATGGCTATAACAACGATGATGACACCGACTACTTTGCTCCAGCAGCCTATCTGGAACATGACATGGCTGACCCGGCGATCGAAATCGAACAAAATGACTGGTCTGGTAAAAACACCGGGCGCCTGCGTGAAGCACTGTCAGAACTGGATGAGCGCAGCCAGGATATCCTCGCCTCGCGTTGGTTACGGGATGACAAACTGACACTGCATGAGCTGGCTACCCGGTATTCTATATCGGCAGAACGCATCAGACAGCTTGAGCAAAACGCACTCAGGAAACTGAAAAAATCCCTTTCACCGTCTCCTGAGTGACCCGGTTGAACATACCATGAGCCCTGCACTGTACGGGCGGTACAACGGGCTGACCCTCTTTGAATGTGCATAAAAAACGGCCCTGCTAAAGGGCCGTTAAAGAGCAAATGATACTCGCGCTTCATTCACACTGGCATAACGAAAATAATCGACAGCCGGATAACCACAATGAACGCTGTTATTATCACCAGAGGAAAAACCCTGAAATGTAAATATGGAAACTCCTGTTTTATATATAAGATATCTCTTATATTACATCTCATACTGGTGCAATAATTGTGAACTTCACAGAAATTATTTCAAGGGTAAACAGAGACTAATTTCAAACTTTTTTTTATTCAGGGATCAGTAATATACTTAACTATCTATTTGATTATTAATATTTTCTAAAAAAATCATACGGATACTGCCCTATAACCGGGAATCACCCCGGGTATCAATAATTCCAATCTGAATCCTTATTGAAAAAATGGTTAATAAAGGGGTTCATTTCCTGCGGGCTGTACAAATAATAAACAGCTATTCGTCCCCGGCAATGGCTACTTCAGATAAATAAACTCCATCTGGAACCCGGAAATTTCGATAATATCGTGCTCATGCAACCTGACCGAATGCTCTGTAATAGGCTCACCATTCAGCATTGGCAGCATACTTCCACTCAGGCCTTTGCTGTCGAGAAAAACAGAAATAGTATAGCCCTCCATCGCACGTGCAATCATGGCCAGTGTTTTGCCTTTATATCCGATGGTATTATATGGTTTGCGCATTTCCATGACGATATTGGCCGAGGGCCCGTTTAATAATTTTGCAGCACCGAGCGGCAACCCTTTCATATCGCTGGCGACAGGATTATTGGTATCGATCATACGGGTTTCATCCATCTCCGCCTTGATGAACATGGTGGATTCGTACTCGACATTCTCTTCAGAAAAATAGGTAAACTGATGTGCGCCCAACTGGATAATATCCCCGTGCATGAGTAACAACTTGTTGGTAAACGTACCATTTACCATCGTACCATTGGTTGTACCGAGATCCTCGACAAAGACATTATCAGCAATTGTAGTCAGCAGCGCATGGCGCCCGCTGATGGTCATATCATTAACCTGTATATCATTGCCGTGACGGCGTCCTATGCTGATACTATTCTTGTTTACAGGAAACTCCTTAAGAATGGCACCATCCAGCGTCATGATAAGTTTTGCTGTCATATTGAAATCCTGAATAGACACTGTGGATTAATTGAACATCTCATCCTGCAATAACCTGTACTGTTCAAACTGGGCCTTGTTACTGGCATGTTTGTACGCCTCGATTCCGGAAATAAGTTTTTCATCCAGCAGCTTGCGTAACGCCGAATCCAGGGTTTGCATACCCTGCATGGCACTACTCTGAATAACATTATCGAGCTGCTCCGGCCTGCCCACACGTATTATATTAGCGACTGCGGTATTATTTACTAAAACCTCGACCGCCGCCAATCGCCCCCTGTTATCCACGGTTCTGACCAGACGCTGGGCGATAATACCGCATAACGATGTGGATAGCATAGTGCGTATATAGGGCTCATCACCGGAAGGAAATACGTTAATGATGCGGTCTATCGTTGCCGAGGCACAGTTTGTGTGTAAGGTGCCCAATACAAGGACCCCCATTTCCGCGGCAGTAACGGCGAGACTGATGGTATCAAGGTCACGCATTTCACCAACCAGGATGGCATCAGGGTCTTCACGTAAGGCAGACCTCAGCGCGTGGGCGAAGCTATCGGTATGTGTGCCGATTTCACGCTGGCTAACCAGGCAATTCTTGTTTTTGTGCGAATACTCGATCGGATCCTCGATCGTGATAATGTGCCCTTTTCTCTCCGTGTTGATCAGGTCAATGATGGATGCCAGTGTTGTTGATTTTCCTGAGCCTGTCGGGCCGGTAACCAGTATCAGCCCTTTCTTGTTATGTGCCAGTGTCTTGATTACCGAAGGCAGGCGCAGCTCATCAACGCTGACAATTTGCTCGGGTATGGTACGAAAGACCGCCCCTACTCCGCCAACATGCCGAAAAATATTGACACGAAAACGTGATAGCCCTGTAACTTCATATGAAAAATCAGCCCCCCCATGCGCTTCAAACTCACTCCTCTTCTGTTCCGACATGACCTGCGTCAGCAGATCCATCACTTCATTCTCGGTCAACTTTCGATATTTAATCGGGTATATTTCGCCAAAAAGGCGCATCCTCGGCGGATTCCCGGAAACAAGATGCAGGTCAGAACCGCCCTGTTCAACGACCATCTCAAGGAATGCATTAATTCTTTTACCGATTTCATCCATATTTACATCTTAACTTACTGACAGGTCTATGGGTGGAAGGATATCCGGGTTGGCAACAAATTGCTGAAACTGCTTTTTGTCATTGGCATGGATATAGGCATCATCAGGATCGATCTCCTTGTTTCTGACGGCTTGCATCAGCGCCTGGTCCATCAATTGCATCCCCCTGTCCGAACTGGTCTGCAATACTGACGGTATCTGGTGAACCTTGCCCCCCAGTATCAGGCTGGATATGGCTGGTATATTTACCATGATTTCAACAACAGCCGTCCTCGAACGCCCGTCTGCGGTTCTCACCAGCTTCTGACTGATAACACCGCGGAGGTTCTGTGCCATGAAGGTAGATGTCTGCGCCTTCTGATCACTGGGCATGGCATCAACGATCCTGTCCAGTGACTTGACCGCAGACGATGTATGCAATGTCCCCAGAACCAGGTGCCCTGTCTCGGCGGCTGTCATGGCCAGCGAAATGGTTTCAGGATCACGTAACTCACCAACCAGGATAACATCCGGATCCTCGCGCAAGGCTGCGCGCAACCCGTTTGCAAATGTATCGACATGTTTGCCAACTTCACGTTGCACGACAAGTGACATCTTGCTTTCATAGATAAACTCGACCGGGTCTTCGAGGGTAATAATATTAAGTCGCTTGTTACTGTTGAGGTAATTGATCATCGCGGCCAGCGTTGTCGATTTTCCCATACCGGTTGCACCCGTGATCAGCACAAGGCCGTTATTTGTCTGGATCATATTCTCAACAACCTGGGGCAGGCCCAGTTCTTCCATTGTGGGTATTTCAGGGGCAATCACCCTGAACGTGGCTCCCAGCCCGCCGACCTTGTGAAACACATTGACCCTGAACCTGCCGACATCATTGTGATCGTAGGAAAAATCAAGATCATGCCCTTCTGTACAACTGGCCTTCAGTGCCGGATCCATAATTTCAAACAACAGGTCCTGTAATTCCGCAGCAGTCAGATCCCTGTATTTTATCGGTGTCAGCTCACCCAGTTGCCGGACCATCGGTGGGGCCCCGACAGCAAAATGAATATCCGAGCAGTTCTGCTCTCTACCCATCTGTAAAAAGGCATTTATTCTTGACATCAACCCATCTCCTGCAGAACAAGATCAAGGTCGGCACTGAACTCGGCAAATTTCTGAAAACGGTTTTCCGGTTTTACCTGCATCGCCTTCTGAATGACTGCCTGCAATTGCTCCGGTATTTCCTTGTTTAATTCCCTCGGTGCCCTGGCCTTTCCCTCGACATGTTTTAACAGGGTCGACATGGGGTCTTTTTCTTCATAGGGTGGGCGACCGGTAAATATTCTGTACATAATGACACCCAGGCTGTAAATATCCGTACGGGAATCAATCTCTTCACCGCGGGCCTGCTCCGGTGCCATATACGTTGGCGTTCCTACCAGTATACCCGTTTTGGTAATTCGTCCGTCCATTTCAGATGCGGCCGCTGCCAGACCAAAATCCACTATCTTTACCTCGTCATTGTCATTGATTAACAGGTTTGCAGGCTTGAGATCACGATGTACGACGTTGACCTGCTGCGCCGAGTTCATGCCAATGCATATATCGCGCAGTATCTTTATCATACGGGGTATATCTTTGGGTATCCCTTTATCCAGTTCATCGGCCAGCGAGTGGCTGCAGAAATATTCCATTGATATGGCATAGGACTTCCCGAATGTCAGAAAATCATATATACGAATAACGTTTTCATGTGTAACCTTTCGCGCATAACGCAGCTCATGGGTAAAACGTTTCACCACCGAACGATCAGATGCAAAAGCCGGGTTCAGGAATTTGAGGATGTACTCATCATTAACCACTTCATCTTCAACCAGCATAACTGTTCCAAATCCACCCTTGCCAACACGTTTTATGACCTTGTAACGATTACCGACCATGTCACCCGGTCTCAATCGGTCTGCATCTATTAATATAACTTCAGATTGACTATTGGCAGTATTTGAAATTCTGATCCCTGCGTTGTTTCCCCGGGCAACAGCGGGTTCCCGGTCAACCTGCTTGCGGATGCGGTTGACATCTTTTCGGCTTAATACCTGTGTCTTGCCCGAAAACTTGTCTGCCAGACCGGCTGCGGTTTCACTTGCCAGTTGTACAACATCGTCATCGCTGACCTCGATCATCTGCGTTACCGCATCCTGCACATCCTGCACATTACTTTCGTCTGCCAACTGCGCGAGTGCCGCAATGGCCTCTTTCTGCACGGCGCTGTTGCTGCTTTGAAGAGATTTAATCAGGTCTTTTACTGAACCACGATCTCCCAGATTGGCCAGTGCGCGTATTGCTACCTGTGTTGTTTGCGGATCCTTGTCCAGCATTTTTCTCAGCGGTTCGGCGGCGCGTTCATTACCCATTGACGACAGTGCATCGGCGGCACGTTCACGAACCCACCAGTCCTCATCCTGCAACGCCTCTACCAGGCTTTCAAAGGCGCGTTCGTCCTGGCTGGTGTTGAGAATTTCCACGGCAGTTCTTCGCAGGAAGGGGTCCTCATCCTTGATCAGCGCCAGTATGGCATCGACCACGCGGGGCCCGCCAATTGAACCCAGCGCGTCTGCAGAGCGAACGCGCACCCACCAGTCCTGGTCACGTAATGCCATTAGCAGGTCCTTGATCGCCCTGGCATCACCCACTTCATTCAGCACTTCAACGGCGGATCTTCGAATATATTCTGATTCATCCTGCAAGTATTCAATCAAATATTTTACAGTGCTTGCGTCATTCAAACGAATCAGTGTTTCAATTGCCTTGGACTGAACCATCATATCCGGATCACGTAATAACTTGCATATCACGTGTGCAGGAACCGGTATTGTCAGGCCGGACAACCCTTCAAGGGCCGCCATACGTACATTCTTGTTGGGATCTTTCAAAAGCTGGAACAGCGTAGTGCGGACTTCCTCGCTGCTGAATGACGCCATCAGTTTTGCAACACGATAACGCGTATCCGCAGATTCACTTCTGGCGTAACTGACCAGATTGGGAACCAGCGCCTCTGTGCCGATCTCCTGCAGAATCTTGAAAATCGACTGACGTATCCCGGAGCCGCCACTCGCCAGGATCTCGAGCAATTTTTTCTGACTGATGTTTTTCGCTTGCTGCTTGATAATTCCAGCCAGATATTCCTTGCGAATATCGTCACGCTCAATCGCATCAATCAGTAGATTGCAGTCATATTTTCCGGAAGAGCCCAGCAGTCGCCTGACAACGGGAACAACAGAACTGTCATCATAGGCCAGTGCATCCAGATATATATCAAGGGTCTTGTTTGACAGGGACTTCTCCAGCAAACCCTCGAATATGTCAATATTTTTCCCTTCCCCCAATGCATCCAGTATATCCGCGATTGCGCCATTACCAATTTTCTTCAGTACTGATTTGGCCTGTGTGACCTCGGCGGACGCGGGTGATACGGCCGCGAGGATTGCAGCAACGGCCTTTTTAGATTTGAATGTATCCAGTAGTCCCATAAAAAAACCTGATATAAGCAGACTCAGAGGGCCTTGGCATAAATAATATATTTTTTATTCATCAGCAACACTCTATTATCGTCCTGATGAAGGGGAATAAACTGATCGCCTTCCTTGTTCAGATGATCGTACAGGCGAGTACGATCAGGAGGAAAGGCGCCTCGAATACTGCCCGATATCAGCGAGCCATCCATCATATAAAGTTCGCATTCTATTGAATCCTCTTCGGCATTATTTTCAGCCGGATTTTCAATTTCAAGGCGCACAATGGATGATTTATTGTAGAAACGGTACTCATTCAGATCATCACGATGAATGACAAGAAACGGCTTGATTTGATTCAGCAACTCTACCGGGGTTTCTTCGCCAATGTGATGCAGGCTCTGCTCGCGGATAAAAATAGAGCCCAAAACGCGTCCCTCTGGATGAACCCACAACGTAACCGGCCTTTCCTTTTTGGGAATCTTGAAAAAATCCTTTGCCATATATTACCTACCCCGGAAATCGTGACATAAATCAGGCTAAATGTATTAAATCTCCCTCAAAGTCAATATCTTAACATAGAAAATAAAATCTTCATGCACATAACTTGATGTGGATATTCCGGGAAACAGTAATGTTAATTAATTATTATATACTGATTTTAATAAATTGCATTTGCCGGCCCGGTTCGCTCTGACAATGCTTCAATTTATATCTGTTTTCAAAAACATACGTCCCATTCCGCAAAAAATTACCGGCAACCCGTGACCTGAATCCGTGGATTCAGCTAAAGATTTACGCAACAATACCGATAAAAATACTAATAAAAGCATATTCTTACGGTGTGCAAAACGTCTGAATTTAAGTTAAGGTGATTAACATTATTAGAGTAAATAAATCTGATGCCATTAATATGCCAAGCTACGGACACATCACGCACCCAGGCCTTGTCAGGGATCATAACGAAGATAACTACCTTATCGATGAAGACCTGGGGATCTGGATTGTAGCTGATGGAATGGGCGGGCATGCTTGTGGCGAGGTGGCCAGCCAGATCGTCGTGGATCTCATCCATGATAAGCTGCAACACGGCGGCAACCTGTCTGATGCCATTACCGCCTCTCACGAGATTGTACTGATGGCCGCTGACCAACGACTCGGGCTCCCGGGTATGGGTTCTACCGTCGTTGCCGCACAATTGCAGCAAGATCATTATGAAGTAGCCTGGGTGGGTGATAGCCGCGCCTATCTCTGGGAGCAACGGCGCCTGAGGCAAGTCACCAGAGACCATTCATATGTTCAACAAATGCTGGATGCAGGTGCAATAAGCAAAAGTGAAGCCGTTGTCCATCCACACCGCAACGTCATCACCCAGGCCATCGGCGCCAATGACCTTAAACAGGTCGATGTGGGCGTTACCCGTGTACCACTATACAAGAACCAGCTTTTGTTACTTTGCAGTGATGGCTTGACCGATGAAGTCACGGATGAGGCCATTGCTGAAGTGCTGGAATGCGACATCAATGAACAGGAAATGGCCGGCCGCCTGCTTCAGCTTGCCCTGGCAGAAGGTGGCCATGATAACATTACCATCCTTATTGTCGCTGCGCCCGGAAGTACCCGGGAAAGGCCGGTAACACTGGACATGATATAGCAAAGAAGAACAGGAATCCGGGATCACAGGGAACGACTGATGACTGGCCCCGGTTATTTCTTTACCGTTCATCACCCTGATTCCCTTCCACTTCAGGCTTGTTCTCATTTCCGGGAATCTTCGGGTCATCATCATCCATTAAAATACGATGCGCAGGGCCTTCCATGTCATCATATTGCCCACTGCGTATCGCCCAGACAAACAAGCCGATAGCGACACCCAGAAAAATAATTCCGATTGGTATCAGTAAGTAGAGTATATTCATTCGTTAATATGGATTTGTGGCTTACTGTTTTAAGGATAGTAGCAATAATTTGCCCGATTTACCTTGTCAGCCTCAGGGCATTTAACACCACAATAAGTGAGCTGGCGGACATACCGATCGCGGCCATCCAGGGGGCAACCCAGCCTGCGGCGGCCATGGGCATGGCAACGGCATTGTAAACCAGTGCCCAGATGATGTTTTGCCTGATCACCGAGAGCGTTCGCCTGGACATGACAACCCCCTCACTGATGTGCGACAGATTCCCGGACAATAACACCATGTCAGCACTGGCATGTGCAATTTGTGTCCCGCCTCCCATCGCAATGGATACCTGCGCACCGGCCAGTACCGGTGCGTCATTAACACCGTCGCCAACCATTGCCACGGTTTGGCCTGAATGCTGAAGTGACTGAATAAAAGACAACTTCTGCCCGGGTAACATTTCTGCATGCGCATCACTGATTCCAAGCTGTTTGGCAATATAGTCCACAACCGGCTTCCTGTCACCACTCAGCAAGGAAACCGAAAGCCCCAGGCCACGCAAGTCCTTGATAGCGTCAGCTGCATTTTTCTGTACAAGATCATCCATCACAAACAGGGCAAGGGTATTTTTTCCATCACCTAATGCTATTACCGTCCTGTCATTTTCCAGGACAGTATGTGTAAACGGGTCATTATTCAGCTCCCTGACATAATCGGGTTTTCCCACACGATACAGTTTTCCATTGACCACGGCCTGCACACCCTGACCGGTTGTGGTCAGGTGCTGTTGCGCATCGGGGATCTGGTCCGCTGATTCGACAATGACCCTGGCAACCGGGTGTTCCGAGCCCGTTTCAACTGCCGCTGCAATGGCCAGCGCCTGTTGCGCGGAATCGCAATGCAAGTTGATAACCTCCTGTAGCTGTAACCGCCCATACGTCAGTGTGCCGGTCTTGTCAAAAATAATATGATCGGCCTGTGATAACGTCTCCAGCGCATGCCCCCGCGTTATCAGCAGCCCTGTCCGTGTTAGCTGGCCCGTTGCTGCCACCAATGCCGCGGGGGTTGCCAGTGAAAGCGCGCAGGGACAGGTGACCACCAGAACGGAGAGTGTAATCCTGAAGGCATTGGTCGGGTCATGCTGCCACCAGTACCAGCCGACCAGTCCTGCCAATAGCAGAATAATACCCACAAACCAGCCGGCAACACGGTCGGCCAGCCTGGAAAGTTTCGGCTTCTCTGTTTGCGCCCGATCCAGCAAACGCACAATCGATGACAACACGGTATCTTCACCTGTCTTTTCTACTCTCACAAGCAAAGGACTGTCGATATTGATACTGCCGCCAATCACATGGCTTTTGACCGTCCTGCCCACCGGCACACTCTCACCTGTCATCAGTGACTCATCAACAGAACTGTTGCCATCAATTATGATGCCATCTGCCGGTATTGTTTCCCCCGGCCTGACCCGCACACAATCACCGCACCGTAAATCGCCGGCACTGACCACCTCTTCCTGCCCGTCAACAACCAGGGTTGCCGCCATGGGCAATAACCTGATCAGCTCTTCCGCTGCCTGACCTGCACGATGCCGGGTCATCATTTCCAGATATCGCCCTGCCAGTAAAAAAAAGGTGAACATCGTAACGGAATCGTAGTAGATCTCTCCGTGTGCGATGACTGTGGCCTGGATACTTGCAAGAAATGCACTGCCGATGGCCAGCGATACAGGTACATCCATACCTAATTGTTTATGCTTCAGGTCACGCCAGGCAGATTTAAAAAAAATACTGGATGAATAAAAGACGACCGGAACCGTTATCAGCAGGCTGACCCATCTCATGAAATTTTTCAGGCTCTCTTCCATGCCCTGGTTTTCGCCTGCATACATGGCCACCGCCAGCATCATCACCTGCATGGCACCTAACCCTGCAACAGCCAACCTGCGCATGGCAAGCGAACGCTCTTTCTTTTGTAACTGTTCCTGCCGGCCCGGATCGAATGGATGGGCGATATAACCGATCGAGGTAATCGCATTTAAAATATCACTCAACTTTACCAGACTGTCATCCCATTTTACGGTTGCACGGCGCGTTGAATAGTTGATGCGAAACTCGGACACCCCGGCTAACGCCATAACATGCCGTTCATTCAGCCAGACGCAGGCAGCGCAAACGATCCCCTCAAGAATCAATGAAGCATGTCGGGTGTTTTCATTATCCTGAGTAACAAAACTCTTTTGCAGCTCGGGCCTGTCATATAGCGACAATGTCTTTTTTGCTTCATCAAAGGCCTGTTGGGGGTTACGGGATTTCTCTGTACGATATCGATAAAAATCAGTCAGGCCGTTATCGACAATGGCCTGAGCCACGGCCTGACAGCCCGGGCAGCACATCTCTCTTGACCGGCCATCGATTGTGACCTGGTAACTGGCACCAGGTGGTACAGGAAGATCGCAGTGATAACAGTTATTGTGCATCGATCGGATGATACCAGTGTTCTATCCAGAGGCCTGTCGGACAACTTATTTATTATAATAAGCTTGCAGCAGAGGAATATAATGATCAATCAACAGGAAGGCAAACAGCCCCATTAAATACAGTATAGAGTAACCAAATGTTTTCATGGCTACCATACTGTCTTCTGATTTCATCAATAAAATTGCGTAATAGAGAAAACCCAGCCCCAATGCAAGCGCACCCCCCAGGTAAAAAACACCACTCATCCGGGTTGCAAACGGAAGCACGCTGGCAACCAGTAACAGGATGGTATATAGCAACACGTGCAGACGGGTAAACTTGACGCCGTGTGTAACCGGCAGCATCGGAATCCCCACCTTGGCATATTCATCCTTGCGGTAAATTGCCAATGCCCAGAAATGTGGCGGCGTCCAGACGAATATGATCAGGAATAGCAAAAGGGAATGCGGGTCAACGGAATTGGTGACCGCTGTCCAGCCGAGTACCGGAGGTGCCGCCCCCGCAGCCCCGCCGATAACAATATTTTGAGGTGTGGCGCGCTTGAGATACATAGTGTAGATGATGGCATAGCCGATTAATGATGCAAATGTCAGCCATGCCGTTAACTCATTTACCAGAAACCATAAAATGCCCAGCCCGATTGCACCTAACCCCAGAGCAAAAATCAGCGCATTTTTAACCGGCATACTTTGCTGGGGCAAGGGACGATTTTTCGTTCTGGCCATCGCCTCGTCGACCTTCTGGTCGACCACCTGGTTAATCGCGGCCGCAGATGCAGAGGCCAATGCAATGCCCAGAGACCCAAAGAGCAACGGTTGCCAGGGAACCATCCCCGGTACTGCCAGAAACATACCCACAACGGCCGTGAATACCAGCAACATCACCACCTTGGGTTTGGTCAGTTCATAATAATCAACTAATTTTATCTTACCCGTACTCATTTCTGATGGTTTACTTTCGCAGTTGGCTGTTTCGCAACAAGGTGGACATGTCTTTTTGCATGTCCTTACCGACCATCAATATACCCTTGTCATTTTTGTAATACATCATCACCTGGCTGGACGGATCAACAACATATACATAACCTGCATTGGCCGGGTCGGTATTCCCTTCAAACCGGAATGCCTGAAAAAAATCCTCCTGCATTTTCTGTGTAGACAACGGCACGGTATCCATACCCGGATAGTTCTTCATGTTTTTTAAAAATAACTCACTGGTATTTTTTCCGTCAATAACAAACAATCGTTTTATGCGTGAAATTTCCTTACCCTGTGTCAGGCGTACATTTTTCAGTAACATCAAGTGATCAAAACAGTTATTACTGCATTTCCCGGAATTGATATAAACAAATGTCCATTTTTTACTGAAATAATCTTCCGGTAGTGTTTTACCCTCAATCGTCTTGTAGCCTGCCACTGAAACCTTGACGGGCGGGGTTATAAACTCTCCCTTGTTCGTAGTACCGAGCCCCCTTACCGAGTCCGGAAAATAATTAAAAACAATCCAGGCCGCAACCATTGGTGAGACAAATAAAATTATTATCAACGGCACAGATGCACGTGAGAGCAGCGATTTTTTTACTTCATTATTCACAATTTTACCTTTTTCTATGTCTTGCCTGTCTTCCTGAACGACAACACCAGGTACATAATAACGGCCAGTGCCGCCAGGGAGAACCATTGTACTGCATAGCCCATATGTTTTTCCGGAGTCATTCTTTGTTTTGATGCGAATTTGACTTTCCAGTCCCTGATCAACCCGTAGTCCTTACCCATTGTCTGGTATACAACATAGGGAAACAGTTTCAGTCCCATCTGTTTTTCCAGCCAGGGTAACTCGATATAAATGACACGCTTTGGCCACTGTTTACCTGCCGCTCCAGGCTCACCCAGCTTTATGCCTATTCCGGGTACATTTTCAACGCGGCCCTGAATGATGACTGAAGTGACCGGCCCTGCCAGTTTCGGCAATACACGTCTGTCATTACCCTGGGCTACCCAGCCCCGATTAACGAGTACGAAGCTATCACTATCCTTGATCCTTAAGGGCGTAAATACATGGTAACCGAGGACCCCCGCCTGCATCTGATTTTCCAGTAATAACTGTTTATCCAGCACGAAATAACCCTCTACCTCGACATTTCTATATAACACCAGATCCTTTTTTGTGTCCGACACTTTCAGACTAACCGGTTTTTGACGGGAATTGTCTCCCCTTAGTTTTTGTATGGCCAGTTTTCCTGCCCGACGTTCGAGCTGCCAGTTACCCAATGAAATACCCAGCGCGACCAGCGCCAGCATCAGTATTGTAAAACCTGCTTTAGGTACAAAGGTGAATTTTCCAATCTGAATCAAAACTCTGTCACCTTACTGTCAGCCCGATATAAAATATTTTGAGTACTTGATATAATATAAGGACTGATAATAATTGAAGTATAAGGCTTATGTTCAAAATACTGGTCGTTGCCCTGCTGCTGGTCATCATATCAGCATTGTTTTCAGGAATGTACTACATGATGAAAGACAAGGGTAAGTCTGACAGGACCGTCAAGGCGCTCACCTGGCGCATCGGCATATCAATAGCCTTGTTTGTCATCTTGCTGATCGGGCAGGCAACCGGCCTGATTGAACCACATGGGGCCTTGTAATAATGCCCGGCGCGGGCTTTAGCCAGAATATCCTGGCCTCGCAGCAGTATAGATCAGCTCTTCAACACATTAACCCGCTATAAAAAAATGCGCCACTGCAACAGCGACGCATAATACAAATTTGTTTTTCCCTATACCAGCCAGTATACAAAAATAAACAGGCCCAGCCAGACCACGTCAACAAAGTGCCAGTACCATGCGGCTGCCTCAAAGGCGAAGTGATGCTCTTCTGTAAAGTGACCCTTCATACTTCTTAACAACACCACCGTAAGCATGATTGCACCAATCGTTACATGCAGGCCATGAAAGCCGGTCAGCATGAAGAACGTGCTGCCGTACGCACCAGATGTCAGCTTCAGATTATATATATGATAGGCCTCGATATATTCATACGCCTGCAAACCAACAAACGTAAAGCCCAGTACCACTGTCCCGAGCAGGCCAAGGATTAACTGGTTACGATTGGCCTTCTTCAGACCCCAGTGTGCCCAGGTTACTGTGACACCCGAAGAGAGAAGGATCAGGGTATTGATTGCAGGTATCCCCCAGGCTTCCATCGTCCTGAAGTTACCGCCTACATTTCCAGGCCCGTTTGCAGGCCAGGTTGATGTGTATTCCGGATATAACCATGCATGTGTTTGCAGGTTATTGCCTGCACCACCCAGCCAGGGCTCGGAAAAGGTTCGAATGTAATACAATGCACCGAAGAAGGCTGCAAAGAACATGACCTCCGAGAAGATAAACCAGCTCATACCCATGCGGAAGGAACGGTCTACCTGATCATTATACAGGCCACCCTCGCTTTCCCTGATGACCGTACCAAACCAGCCAAAAAGCATCAATATAATGACTGCGAAACCAGTATACATTATCCCCAGGTTTCCCATCGGGTCGCTGGCATTACCTGGCAATGCCAGTGCCAGCCCACCCGTGACCAGGAACAACCCGAGTGAACCGACCAGAGGCCAGTGGCTGGGTTGTGGAACGTAGTATTCACCATGTGTACTGGACATAGTTACCCCTCTCTTTATATTTATTAAATTTTAAAAAAATATTATATTTCCTGATAAAACCCGTTCATTTACTTGTGTACTTGTCTGCCCTGAAAAACGTATAGGAAAGGGTGACTGTCTTTATTTCCTTTGGTAAATCCGTGTCTACCGTGAATAAAACCGTCATTTCCTTCGATTCACCTGATTTCAATCGCTGCTGGGTAAAACAAAAGCATTCAGTTTTTTTAAAGTGCCGTGCCGCCTCAACTGGTGTTACGCTGTAAATAGCCTGTCCTACGATGTCTGACCCGGACAGGTTTTTGGCCAGGTAATTGACCCTTTTCAATTCACCCGGATGTATCTTCACACTTTCGACCTCGGGCTTGAAGCTCCAGGGCAATTTACTGTTTACAATCGAGCTGAACTCGATTGTAACCAGCCGATTTTTGTCGACCTTTAACTGAGCGCTTTCGGCATTGGTCAGTTGCTCTGTCTGACCATTCAAACCGAATGAGTCACAAATCAGGGTATACAATGCCGGCAGTAACAGGTAACCAAATGAAAACATGGCCGCTACAACAAGAATCGAGTTGCGTACTACTTTTTTATTCGATGTCTGAATATCAGACTGGTCCATCAGTTGATTGCCTGTATGTAAAAGTACCCTGCATAAATAACCAGCACAACAATGGCAAGCTTTATTGCAGTCTTTTTTACCTTGCGTTTCTGCTCAATCGTGACTTCATTCATAGCTGAAAACTACCCGCCCCTGCCAACAGGGGCTGTTATTGCCTTATTTAACTTCAGGTGCCGTATTGAAGCTGTGGTAAGGGGCTGGCGATGGCAATGTCCATTCCAGTCCTTCCGCACCTTCCCAAACCTCATTCGTGGCCTTCTTGCCACCCTTGATGCACTTGATAATCAGGTACAACAGGATCAGCTGAGAGAAACCGAAGATATACGCACCGACTGATGATAACTGGTTAAACTGTGTAAATTGCAGGGGATAATCCGCCGTACGGCGCGGCATACCTGCCAGGCCGGTAAAGTGCATCGGGAAGAACGTCAGGTTCATCGCGATCGCCGTCAGCCAGAAATGTGTTTTACCCAGTTTTTCACTGTACATATTACCCGTCCATTTTGGCAGCCAGTACATAACACCACCAATAATTCCATACCATGCACCGGTTATCAGCGTGTAGTGGAAATGGGCCACAACAAAATAGGAATCGTGGTACTGGAAGTCTGCCGGGGCAACACCCAGCATCAACCCGGTGAACCCGCCAAACGTGAACATGAATACAGAGCCAATGGCCCACAGCATGGGCGTTTCGAAGGTCATTGAACCGCGCCACATGGTGGTTGCCCAGTTAAATACCTTCACACCGGTCGGGACCGCAATCATAACTGTCGCATACATAAAGTACAGTTCACCCGCGACCGGCATGCCCACTGTAAACATGTGGTGCGCCCATACAATGAACGACAGGAATGCGATAGAAGCCGTTGCATATACCATCGATGCGTAACCGAACAAGGGCTTGCGGGCAAACGTTGGAATAATCTGCGAAATAACCCCGAATGCCGGCAATACCATGATATAGACTTCAGGATGACCAAAAAACCAGAATACATGCTGGAACAGAACGGGGTCGCCACCACCGGCCGCTATAAAGAATGTCGTACCAAAGTACTTGTCGGTCAGCATCATGGTGACCGCGCCGGCCAGTACCGGCATCACTGCGATCAACAGGAAGGCGGTGATCAGCCAGGTCCAGACAAACAATGGCATTTTCATCAACGTCATGCCAGGGGCACGCATGTTCAGGATAGTAGCGATTATATTGATAGAACCCATAATGGATGAGAAACCCAGCAGGTGGACTGCAAATACAAAAAACGCCAGGTGTCCATACTGGCCGGAAAGTGGCTCATAGAATGTCCATCCGAAGGCCGGACCCTGGCCTGCCATAAAGTTACCACCCATGAACATCGGGGCGACCAGCAAGGTTGCCGCAAACGGCAAAATCCAGAAGCTCCAGTTATTCATACGGGGTAATGCCATATCGGGTGCCCCGATCATCATCGGTATCTGCCAGTTAGCCAGACCGACGAAGGCAGGCATGATGGCACCGAATACCATGATCAGACCATGCAATGTGGTCATCATATTAAAGAAGTTGGGGTCCACTATCTGGATGCCGGGCTGAAATAATTCGGCCCGGATAACCAGTGCCATGAAGCCTGCAACAAAAAACATAATGAAGCTGAACCACAGGTACAGGGTACCAATGTCTTTGTGGTTAGTGGTAAACAGCCAGCGCTTGATGCCGCCCGGGTGTTCTTCGTGGTGTGCATCGTGTGTCATTGTTTCACTCATTTATATTTTCCTCCACACTCGCCTTAACGGCTGGCCTTGATGTCAGCCGGTTGTACGATAGAGGCATTGTTACCCCATGCATTACGTTCGTAGGTGATGACGGCTGCCAGTTCGAGATCATTTAACTGGTTGGCGTATGCCGCCATGGCCGTACCCGGCCTGCCCTTTACTACGGTCTTCATATGTTCGGCCGCAGGGCCGGTTGTGACTGCGCTACCAACCAGTTTGGGGAAGGTTGCAATGCCCTCACCCTTGATACCGTGGCAACCAAAACACCCGCCCTTGCCTTTATAGATATCCTCACCCTTTGCCATCAGCTCGGCCTTGCTCCAGACCTTGTCTGCAGAGGCCTCTGCCGCCGCTATTTCTGCCTCGGCCTTTTTCCTGACAAACCAGATCTTGTAGTCTGCATCGCTAACGACACGAATAACAATTGGCATAAAGGCGTGGTCTTTGCCACATAACTCGGCACACTGGCCGCGGTAAATACCGGTCTTCTCGACCCTGGTCCACGTCTCGTTTACATAACCCGGGATCGCGTCTTTCTTCACCCCGAAGGCGGGCATCCAGAATGAATGGATGACATCATCCGAGGTGACCAGAAACCGCACTTTTTTATTGACAGGAATAACGAGCTCGTTATCCACTTCAAGCAGGTAGTTTTTTATCTGGGTGACATCGATTCCCGAGTTTCTCTGGCGGGCCCGGTTATGTTCGGCATTGAGAGAGCTGATATAACTGACACCATCGCCATAATCATATTTCCATTTCCATTGCATGCCGGTCACCTTGACCGTGAGATCTGAATCCGAGGTATCTTCAATATCGATCAAGGTGGACGTTGCGGGTATGGCAACAGCGATCAGGATAATAAACGGGATAATGGTCCATGCAACTTCCACCTTGGCACTCTCATGGAAATCGGATGCCACGGCACCTTTGGACTTTCTATGGTTGATGATCGAGTAAATCATCATCGTGAATACCACAGCAGCTATACCAAGACATATCCAGATAACCAGCATGTGCAGGTCATAGATTTCTCTAGCAACAGCGGTTACCGGTTCCTGGAAATTAAGTTTGTATTCTGCCTGGGATGAACCGATCCCCCCAAGCCACAAACCCAAGAGAACCAGGCCTTTTGTCATTATATTATTATGCTTCAACGACATGCCGTTCTAACTCCTCAGTTAAAGATTACGTGATCTTCTTGCAAAGATTTTTATATCAGCTTCCGTTGCTGTTTATTGCCCGGTTCCTCCGTTCTTTGTCAGCGAGACTCGTTCCGACATCTGCTTCACGACCCGTTAAATATCGTTAGACGGCTTGGATACCATGCATATTTTGATAATCGGCGCTGATGCTAACCCATGCGCCAGTATGTCGCAATTAAAATTGGAGTTTTATCTCATAATATGAATTTATATTAGATTACTATTATTTACTAATATCAGCGTGTCGAAAATAATCCAATACTCATTATTTTATGTTTTATTACAATAACCTGGAAGAGTATTAGCTTCTGATAATAAACTACAATTAAAAGCTGAATTCATGGAATACCCTCAGAATCAAGCCTTTTTAATAAAAATCTGGAACTTATTTAATGCCCCATGACAATATATAAATGACACTTTATTGATCTGGATCAATTTTATACTTTGATCCAGATCAAATTATCCATCAATTTATGGCCCCATATCCTGTTGGCCGGCCAGTAAATCAAGCCGCAGATACCCGCTTGCCTGGCCTGCTTTTATGTCTTTTAAACAGGGAATGACACCCAGTAATGGTGCGTCCAGACGCTCGTCAATCGCCTCGATATTGTGATCGACGCACGCCATTTCCGGACTGATTTTATTGGCCACCCAACCGGCACAAACCAGTCCGCTGTGTTTGACAGACTCATACGTCAGCAATGCATGGTTGATACAACCGAGCCGCAAACCAACAACCAGTACGACGGGCAACTGCAGGCGGATTGCCATATCTGCTGTTGTCTCTGACTGATTAAGAGGTACTTGCCAGCCCCCCACGCCTTCGACAATAACCAGGCCGCTCCGGGCACATTTATGATAGGCGTCCTCAATAACATCAAGTTCGATATCCGTTCCTGCCATTTCTGCCGCCAGGTGCGGGGCGATGGCCGGCTCGAAGGCATAGGGATTCACGGTTGAGTAGGGAAGGGCTTCACTGCTGTATCGCGACAACATCTCTGCATCTTCATTGCGCAATCCATGTGGCGTTCTGTTACAACCGGATGCAACCGGCTTCATCCCCTGCACCGGCCTGCCCTGCTGTGCAAACTTCACCAGTAAGGCACAGCTCACGACCGTCTTGCCTGCGTCTGTATCTGTTCCGGCTATAAACAGCCCCTTCATGCCGGCCCCTGTTCCGATGACATGAGTTCATTCAGGCCCACCTCCGGGGCTTGAAAATCGGGCACCCAGGCATGTCCATATATTACTTCATAAGTAGCCGGTATCAGGCCATCGATTCTTTTTCCCTCGTAGGATTGCAACATCTGCCGGTAGCTGGCCGGCCCCGTCAAGCCACGCGGTCTTTGTTCGAGGGCATTGGTCGCACCCAGCTCCCTGAGATCATTCATAAGCCCGGAAACATCGGGATAGGTCAGTGTAAAGTGTTCAACATCCATAACCGGTTCGGCAAAACCTGCCTGCAACAGGAAATCACCAATATCATGCATATCCAGAAACCGGCTGACATGACCATACGTATCCACGCCGGCCCAGCTCTCGCGCAACTCCTTCAGTGTATCCGGACCGAAGGTGGTGAACATCAGCAGCCCGCCCGGCCTGAGAACATGCCTGAATTCAATAAAGGTTTGCAATAGATTATTGCACCACTGAATGGCCAGGCTGGAAAACAGCATATCAACACTCCGGCCTGCAACAGGCAACTGTTCCACATCAGCACAGATCAGTAATTTTTTATTAAAGGGTCGTCGATACCAGGGTGTCTTGCCCCTGATCTGCCTCAGCATATTAATGGAAATATCCAGCTCGATAATGTCTGCCTTGCGATAGTGGCGGGATAGTCCCTTGCCAACAAAGCCGGTACCTGCACCTGCATCAAGAATCACCTCAGGTTGCATGCGAATAAAATCCAGCCTCTCCAGCATGCGATGCGCCACCTCGCGCTGCAAAACAGCTACCTTGTCGTAGTTTGCAGCAGAGCGATCGAATGATCGCCTCACCTTGTTTTTGTCCAGCATTGTTTCCGTATCTGTCATTTTTGTATAAATTTTCATTGCTGTCCCGTTAACCCACGACGAATGTAGCTGAAATATAAGCAGCAAGTGCGTTTCGGACTAACCCGCAATCCAGACATGGAACCGGCAAGCCTGATCAAGACACGCAAAAACATGCCATCCATGGCGGCTCGGCTGCCGCGTCCATGCGGCAGATGGTCTTGATCAGGCTTGCCGGTTCCATGTCCTCACATTAATACCTGCTTCATAAAGTTAACGGGACAACAGTGATAAATTTTCTGACCATTTCTGTCGTTTGGTCAAGGTGAGAAATAAAAGGCACATGGCCTGCACCGTTGATAATCTCCACCCGCGGTTTGCATCCGAGCCCCCGGTAAAATTCTGAAACCGATGACGGCACCAACTGGTCGCGCTCTCCCAGCACAACCAGACACCTGTTATTACTGGCCGTCATCTCTGCACGTAAATCTGCATTGGCTAAAATATCCAGCCCCTGTTGCAGGGCCAGTTTATCCGGGGAGCCTGACTGAAATAATTTTTCACGCAGATCGGTCAGTACCATTTTCGCATCGTTACCGGACAAGGTTTGCAAGGCAATAAACTTCATTAATGTTTTACGGTAGTCTGTTTCCAGGGAGTGTTCAAACTGCGCCAGAATGTCTGCCCTGATGCCCGACCGCCAGGACCCTGTTTGTACAAAACAGGGACTGGCCGCCAGTAACGACATTGATCGCACCTGTCCCGGGGCGATTGATGCCAGACGCATAATAATACTGGCGCCCAACGACCATCCGAGCCAGTGAACGGGTTCTGTTATCCGGGACAGTATCTGGCTGACTACACTATCCAGTTGTAACGGGCAGGCCATCGAACTCCGGCCATGTCCCGGCAGATCCACCAGGGTTAGCCGGAAAGATTCCGAAAGTTGCTCTGCAAAATGACCCCAGACACCTGAATGAAAACCCCAGCCATGCAACATCACCAGTGGTTCGCCTTTACCCGTTGTTTGCATGTAAAGCCTGTCTGCAACGGGTTGTTTGCCGCTGCTGGTCACAGCGTCTTCTCCAGCGCATCAAGTAATTGATCAACATGCCCCGTCTCGTGATCGGCGTTGAAACTGATTCTCAGTCTCGCCGAACCTGCCGGCACCGTGGGGGGACGTATTGCAGGAATATAGATACCCGCCTGCCATAATAACTCACTGCACTGTACTGCTCTTGCACTGTCGCCCAGACACACAGGCTGTATGGGTGTGCTGGATGACATCAGCTCGAGGCCCAGTTGTTGCGCACCCTGCCTGAATTGGTCGATCAGGCTGCGAAGCCTCTCGCGCCGCCATGACTCTTCACGAACCAGTTTTAAACTCGTTCGACACGCCTCGGCAACGGCGGGTGGTGATGCGGTCGTATAGATATAACTGCGCGACTGATTGATCAGGGTTTCAATCAGGTCTTCACTACCGGCGACGAATGCACCAGAACAACCAAAGGCCTTGCCCAGTGTGCCCATCAGAATGGGCACGTCTTCAAGCCCCAACTTAAAATGCTCGAGTGTTCCCCGGCCATTTTTACCCAGTACGCCCAGGCCATGGGCATCGTCGACCATCAGCCATGCCTGTTCCTTGCGGGCAATGGCGACTATCCGCTCAAGCGGCGCAAGGTCGCCATCCATGCTGAAAACACCGTCGGTTGCAATCAGGGTTTCGGACGATTTTCTGTCGGCCAGCTTGCGCTCAAGATCGTCAACGTCGTTATGCGAATAACGTTTTAACCTGGCACCACTCAACAGGCCCGCATCAAGCATTGAGGCATGGCTCAGCCTGTCTTCAATAACAGTATCGCCACGCTGCAACAATGTTGATATCACCCCGAGGTTGGCCATGTAGCCGGTCGAAAACAGTAACGCACGTGGCCGCTCGACAAAATCGGCCAGCTCTTCTTCCAGTGCGTGATGCGCACGACTGTGACCATTGATCAGGTGGGCCGCGCCACTGCCTGCCCCGTATTTCGCTGCACCCTGCTGCATGGCCTTGATGACATCGGGGTGATGTGACAGGCCGAGATAATCATTACTGCAAAAGGCCAGACATTTTTTACCATCCAGCACGACGTGCGCACCCTGCATGCCATCCTGTATACGCCGGGTACGGTACTGGTTTGCCTGCTTTTTGTCCTGAAGTTGTAGAGATAAATCCCTCATGTTTCAGTTCATGTTTTACTGGAGGGTATACAGGCCAAGGCGGTCAAACAGTTTCCTGTCGTGGTCGGCCTCGGGATTGTCCGTCGTCAGCAGGCGGTCGCCATAAAATATGGAATTCGCGCCGGCAAAAAAACAAAGCGCCTGTTGCTCATCATGCATCCCGGCGCGTCCGGCCGACAACCGCACCATGGAGCCTGGCATGATAATTCGGGCGACGGCAATCGTACGGACAAACTCCAGTGGGTCCAGGTCATCCACATCGGCCAGTGGTGTACCTTCTATTCTCACAAGCATGTTGATTGGTACGCTTTCCGGGTGTTTGGGCAGGTTGGCCAGTTGTTGCAACAGCGAAACCCGGTCCGCTCGCGACTCACCCATGCCGACGATGCCGCCACAACACACATTCATGCCCGCCGCACGAACCCGCTCCAGTGTATCCAGGCGGTCCTGGTAGGTTCGGGTTGTTACCACATCTTCATAGTACTCGGGCGAGGTATCCAGATTATGGTTGTAGTAATCCAGCCCCTCTGCCTTGAGCTGCCGCACCTGCTCATCCGTCAGCATGCCCAGCGTCATACAGGTTTCCATGCCCAGCTCGCTGACCCCGCGGACCATCTCAAGTACCTGGCCAAAATCCTTCTCCTTCGGGCTGCGCCAGGCCGCCCCCATACAAAACCGGCCGGCCCCTTTCCCTTTGGCCAGACGCGCCTGTTCGATCACTTCCTCAACGGCAAGCAGGCGTTCACGCTCCAGCCCGGTCTTGCTGCGGGCACTTTGTGAGCAATAGCCGCAATCCTCCGAGCAGCCACCGGTCTTGATGCTGAGCAGGGTACTGACCTGGACTGCATTCGGGTCAAAGTTTTGCCGGTGGACTGAATGCGCCAGAAAAAGCAGGTCATTAAACGGCAGATCAAAAAATCCCTGGATCTCGGCCAGGTCCCAGTCGTGTCTCAGCTCAGTCATTTGTCATACTCTATATAATATATGTTCATGTGCCGCATCACCTTCAGTGGCCTTGTTCACTGCCGGTATGGGGCTTAATATAGTCACCATGGATGTGGGCATATTAGCGCCCGTAATAATGATGTCAACCAGAATGGATTCTATATGGTTTACAAGTGGTTAAATAATATACAATCGAGGCTATTGCCACAGTACTGCATACTATGCGGCCAGGCAGGCCAGGAACACATGGCAATGTGTCATGAATGTTATAATGAATTGAATTTTATAACAAATTGCTGCACACAATGTGCCCTGCCACTACCCGAATCTGCATCTGGCCTCATCTGTGGCAAATGCCTGCAATATCCCCCCCATTTCGACCGATCAGTGAGCCTGTTTACCTACGAACCTCCCGCCAGTCATCTGGTGCAGGGCCTGAAATTTGGAAAAAGGCTGAATCTTGCCCGCTTGCTTGGTGACATGCTGGCCATCAGACTGGATGGTGCCAGCGCCCTGCCCGACTGCATTGCCCCGGTTCCACTTTCCGGCAGGCGAACCCGCAGCCGGGGTTTTAACCAGTCAATGGAAATAGCGCGACCTGTCGGCCGCAAGCTGGGTATCCCGTTAAAGCCTGCCCTGCTCACACGTACCATCAACACGCCACCACAGAGCAAGCTTGCTATTAAAGAAAGACGCCGGAATGTCAGGGGTGCATTCAGGCTGAATGGTGACAATCCACCCCGGCATATTGCTATCGTGGATGATGTGGTCACCACGGGTTCAACGGTGAATGAGATTGCGCGTATCCTGAAAAAGTCCGGTGTCGAAACGGTCGAAATCTGGTCTGTTGCCAGGGCGATAATTTAAGGAGCCTCTGATTAATTCCGGGCGAAGCAGATTGTGCTCGGAAAATACAGATTCAAGGCGTCGAATCGCACGTAATAGCAAGCTATTGCGAAGATTCGCAACACAGAAGCCGGGTTT